>NZ_JBYOKN010000005.1:0-165096 GCF_057799285.1 Comamonas sp. 14P8.1.4 | reverse complement strand
TGCGCATGCTTTTTAGCCAGGTCTTCTTTGCGCTCGCTGTAGCGGTCCACCAGATAAGGGGCAATGTCACGGGTGAGCAAGGTGAACTTCATCAGCTCCTCCATCACATCGACCACGCGGTCGTAGTAGGGCGATGACTTCATGCGGCCATCTTCTTCGAACTCTTGGTAAGCCTTGGCCACGGAGCTTTGGTTCGGAATAGTGAGCAAGCGCAGCCAACGACCCAAGATGCGCAGTTGGTTCACGGCATTGAACGACTGCGAACCACCACTCACCTGCATGACCGCCAGCGTCTTGCCCTGTGTGGGTCGGACTGCCCCCTCAGAAAGGGGTATCCAGTCAATCTGGCTCTTCATGATGCCGGTCATGGCCCCGTGGCGCTCTGGAGAAGTCCACACCATGCCCTCACACCAGCGCACCAGCTCACGCAGTTCTTTGACTTTGGGGTGGTCCGTGGGCGCAGCATCGGGCTGCGGCAAACCTTCAGGGTGAAAGATGCGCACTTCTGCCCCCATGGCTTCTAGGAGTCTGGCAGCCTCCAACGTAAGCAGCTTGCTGTAGGAGCGCTCACGTAATGAGCCGTACAGCATCAAGATGCGTGGTGCATGATTGCTGCGCACAGGTGCTTTCAGTTGGTGCGCGTCCATGGGCTGAAAAGACGCTGTATCCAGTGCGGGGAAATCCGTGCCTCGTGGCGCTGGACTCGCAGCAGGGCGTGGCTTCACCACTTCTCCATTCTCTTTAGTGAATGGGCCAATCTGTGCATTCGGCAATATGTCCAGCACAGCCTCTGAGGGACGGCACAAACGTACACCCAACGGTGTCACCACGATTGGACGATTCAACAAAATAGGATGCTGGCCGACAAAGTCGAGCAATTGTTCGTCCGTCCATTGCGGGTTGGCCAAATCCAGGGCTGCATAGGGCGTGCCTTTTTGGCGCAGTACATCGCGCACTGTCATGCCCGCGCCGAGGAGCAGCGCTTTGAGTTCTGCACGGCTCGGCGGAGTCTGGAGGTATTCGATGATGTTGGGTTCCACACCGCTTTGACGAATCATGGCGAGGGTGTTACGGGACGTGCCGCAGTTGGGGTTGTGGTAGATGGTGATGTAGGACATAGGTTACGTTTGAGCAGGGCGCCAGGCATTCACCATGGACACCAAAGAGAGCATGACAGGCACCTTCACCAGCACACCCACCACGGTGGCCAGTGCAGCGCCAGAGTGCAAGCGAATAAGGAGATTGCTACAGCAACAGCCCATTCAAAAAAGTTGGAGGCGCCAATCCGACAAGTTAGCTTTATGTGCTTTCAGGCTGTGTACCAGGAGTGCAGCAAGCCGCAACATTTGCTGTGTCGCCATCAGCACCTGCGCAGCAGTTCTCTGTGAGATAGCTCAACAGCGCATTCATCTCGTCATACGCAGCGCGGTAAAACAAATTCCTGCTCACACGTTCTTGGCAGACCAGGCCAGCCTGCATCAGCTCTTTGAGGTGGAATGACAGTGCCGTGGAAGGCACGCTCAGTCGTTCAGAGAGTGCAGAAGGCGTCAGCCCTGGTGCACCCGCCACCACCAGGGCTCGAAACACCCTCAGTCGCACCGAATGGGCCAGTGCAGCCAACGCTTTGATTACTAGGTCTTCGTTCATATTTCAATGATAGCTGAAATATTGAAATATTGAACGTGAGATAACGCGAATGTCTGCGATGGGTCTGCAGCACCAGTTCGCAGCTTAGAAGAGCTGTCGTTCAGGTTGTTTGGTGCACTGCGATGCAGCCAGCTTCCGGTTTGAGGTGAGCAGCGGACGTCTGACCAAGTAGCAGATCAACGTCTGGTATCGGCGGCGGCAGTCACAGGCTTATCAAATCTCAGCGGCAGCAATCAGCCTAAAGCCACCCTTCACCTCCGACCTCGTAACGACAGCCATCACCGCCCCAAGTCAACACCCCACAAAAAAGGAGTTCTGCATTTCTGCAGAACTCCTTTTCTTTAGAAAAAACACCAAATCTGCCTCAAACGCTGATTCCACCAGCGCTGGCAGCTATCAAAATTTCAAGCCGCTTGCTTGACCAGTTTGCGAATACGCAGCGCCGCAAAAATCTGCAGCAGGCCATAAACCAGCGCGCCGACGCCGATCCAGACGACGGCCAGAATCAGGCCCGCCACGGGAAGGAACAGCATCAGGCCACCCAGCACAACGGCCAGCACGCCGCTGAGGATGAGCATCCATTCGTTGTCAATCGCCTTGCGCACACGGATGGCCATGGTGATGCGCATCACGCCGGCAATGATGAGCCAGGCGCCCATGACCATCACAAACGAGGCAGCCATGGACACGGGGTTGATGACAGCCAGCACACCAAACACCAGGGAGATGGCGCCGTAGAGCAGCATCCAGCCCTTGCCCACGGGGGCATCTTGCTTCATGGCGGCAATCACCGTCAGCACCCCTTCGGCGATGGCCAGCACGCCGATGGCCCAGGTCATGCCGGCACCGGCGCGCACGGGGTCAAAGATGGAGACCAAGCCAAACACGATGGAGAAAACACCGAACAGCAAAATCAGCCACCAGCTGCGGCCAACGGTTTGCGGGTCAAGGGGAAAACTCATGCAGCACCTCCGGGTTAAGTGGGCGTAGTTCACGCGCAACCCATTATTGCCAGCAGGCTGGACCGCACAAGTGCTGCAGCGCAGAAAGGCCTGCGCCCCTACAGGGGGCTCTGCCCGTCCCTGCGATGGGTGCGCTGCGGTGCGAACCCCGATCCGCAGCGCCCAACAGCCACACAGCCACACAGCCACACAGGGTGCGGGCGAAAAAAAGGCTTCCCGAGGGAAGCCTTTGGCAACTGCGATCTGCGCGGGCAGCAGGTGGAGTGCGGTTTTTCTAATAAAAACCTGCTAAAACCCTTGCTGTACCTGCGCTAGCAGCTCTATTTTTTGATTAAACCGGAATACCCACCAGATCGTGGCCTTGCGCGGCCAGGATGCGCACGGAGATCAGGTCACCGGTCTTGTAGGTCTTGCTGGCCTTCTCTGGTGGCTGGATGTGCACCACACCGTCGATCTCTGGTGCATCGGCATAGGTACGGCCCACGCCACCCTTTTTGCCCAGGCCCACGGCCTTGTCCACCAGCACCTTCATGACCTGGCCCACGCGGCGCTGCAGGCGCTGGGCGGAGACTTCTTCAGCCACTTCCATGAAGCGGGCACGGCGCGCTTCGCGCACGTCTTCGGGCAGCATGCCGGGCAGATCGTTGGCGGTCGCGCCTTCGACAGGGCTATAGGCAAAGCAGCCTGCACGGTCGATTTCGGCTTCGCGGATGAAGTTGAGCAGGTGCTCAAACTCTTCTTCGGTCTCGCCAGGGAAGCCTGCGATGAAGGTGGAGCGGATCACCAGCTCAGGACAAATCTTGCGCCACTCGCGGATGCGGTCGAGGTTTTTCTCACCGCTGGCGGGGCGCTTCATGCGCTTGAGCACATCGGGGTGGCTGTGCTGCAGCGGCACATCCAGGTAAGGCAAGATTTTGCCTTCGGCCATCAGGGGCAGCACCGCATCTACCGTGGGATAGGGGTAGACGTAGTGCAAACGCACCCAAGCGCCGTGTTGTTGTGCCAGCTTGCCCAGCTCGTCGGCCAGCTCCAGCATGCGGGTCTTGACGGGTTTGCCATCCCAGAAACCGGTGCGGTACTTCACGTCCACGCCATAGGCGGAGGTGTCTTGGCTGATGACCAGCAGCTCTTTGACGCCGCCTTCAAACAGCGCCTTGGCTTCTTTGAGTACATCGCCAATCGGGCGGCTGACCAGGTCGCCGCGCATAGAGGGGATGATGCAGAAGGTGCAGCGGTGGTTGCAGCCTTCGGAGATTTTCAGGTAAGCGTAATGCTTGGGCGTGAGCTTGATACCGGCATCGCCAAAGCTGCCGGGCACCAGATCCACAAACGGGTCGTGGGGCTTGGGCAGGTGGGTGTGCACGGCGTCCATCACCTCTTGCGTGGCGTGGGGGCCAGTGACGGCCAGCACGCTGGGGTGCACTTCGGCCACCATGGTGGCGCCGCCTTCCTTGCCCGCCTTGGCACCCAGGCAACCCGTCACGATCACTTTGCCGTTGGTGGCCAGCGCTTCACCGATGGTGTCCAGGCTTTCCTTGACGGCATCGTCAATGAAGCCGCAGGTGTTGACGATCACCAGATCCGCGCCTTCGAAGGTTTTGGAGGTCTGGTAGCCCTCTGCGCTCAGTTGCGTGAGGATGAGTTCAGAGTCAGTCAGTGCTTTGGGGCAGCCCAAAGACACAAAGCCCACCTTGGGGGCGCTGTATTCGGTTGTCATTGTGTGAATGCGTGTGGGAAGACGGCGCGTATTTCGCGCGGCGGCCACGCGTGGGGACGCGGCAATGGCTCGATTTTAGCCAGCCCTCACTTTTTGTGCCCGCACTTAGGCTTTACACAGCGCTGCAGCGTTCATGCCGTATCAAAACTGCCAGCCAGGCTGAGCACTTTGTCCATGGCCGCGCGCCCCGACAAGGTGATGATCTGCAGCAAGGGCTCGGACTCATCGGTCACGTATGCCATCGACCACTTGGAAAAAAGCCGTGGGCTGTTGTCAAAGCTTTCATGCAGGATGTGCATGTGCTGGTGGCGGGCATCACCGCGTATGCGCGCGACCAGCGCGGCCATGGGGGCGTCGGGTCCCTCCAGGTATTCGCAAAACCGCTGCCCATCAAACATCAGCAAGCCGCTGATGTCATTGGCAGCGGTGAACTTGCGAGCAACTTGCGCAATATTGGCGATGCCCAGAAGTGCATCCGGCCCTGCCAAGCTGCTGTGATAGAGGATGGAGTGCATCGTTCCATTATGGAAAGCACGGCTTGCCATCCAGGGCCCGTTAAGCCACCAAGCCCATGCTGGCGCAACAAAAAGCGGCCTCCAGGGGCCGCTTCAATGGCAAACAGGCTTGCCCACCCAATCCATGCAGGAATTTAGCGCTTGATACCGAATATCCCCATCATTTGCTCAGTCTGCTTTTGCATTTGTTCCTGGATTTTTTGCATCTGATCGGCATAGCCCGCAGGCATCAAGGGGTTGGGCATTTGCATCATCTTGGCCCAGGCATCCACACCGCCCTGCTCGGTCATCTTGGCCTGAAAGTCGGTGAACATCTGCACGTTCTTTTCAATAAAGCTGCCCATGTGGCCCTGCATGGTGTGGCCATAAAAGCGAATGATGTTGGCCAGCATGGCTTCGGTGAACATGGGCGCGCCACCGGCCTCTTCTTCCAGAATGATCTGCAGGAAGATGGAGCGGGTCAGGTCTTCCCCGGATTTGGCATCTTTGACGACGATGTTCTCGCGCTCCATCACCAGCTGTTTGACTTCCGCCAGGGTGATGTAGGTGGAGGTGGCCGTGTCATACAAGCGGCGGTTGGGGTATTTTTTGATGACGCGCTGGTTGCTGGTCGTAGAGGACGATGTATTTTCTTGGGCGGTCATCGGCAAATCTCGTGGCTGAATCAGATGGGAAGGAAGGGTGTGTGCAGGAGCCATTGTAGGAAAGGCTTTTCTTGCCGCAGTGCAGCACTAACCCTAGCCACGCCCCTTGTTCATCTTATAAAAATAAGAGCTTACAGCGCTTGTACAGCAAGCATTTCAGCACTTTTTATGCTTTATCACAAGAGGTGGGCAATCCCCAGCGTTGCGCAGACTGACAGGCGAACAAGCCCTGCACACACAGCCCTGCGCCCAGTGTTCACTCAGGCTTTGCGGTCTAATTTTGTCTATTCGTGCCCTGTGCACACCGACTGGATTTTTCTCGCTATGCCTTTGTTCGACAAGAACACCTGGTACATCCTCAAACACCTGCACCAGAACATTGCGGCGCAGGCTGCCGCACGCATTGAAAACGGCGAGCGCCTGCAGCCCATGGCCTACCTGGTCAGCCCCTCCCCCATCATGGACGGCCAGGCACGCATGCATGTGGCCGAAGTGGCCAGCGATTTCATCGCGCAATTGCTGCTGCAAGACGAAGGTGAGCGCCTGCTGGCCAAATACCTGGCAGATGCCTTGCAAGAAGGCTCCGTCATTCAGCGCCAGATTGACCAGGAGCACGGCATTCAAGCCACCTACACCTTCTGCGTACAAGAGGCCTTGCTGCCCAATGCCGACAGCCAGTCCACCCCGCGCCAGGCGCTGATGGTGCTGCTCAACGGCGCCAACTTTACCTTGCCCATTTTTCACCTGATTCAGGGGCAACCGCGCGGGCCGCGCACCTGCCAGCTGCGGGCCTTTCCTGAGATGGAAGAGATTGAAGCCGTGCAGCACATGCTGCTCACGCGCTCGCCGCACAGCGGCACACTGCACTAAGCGCTGCGGTCACAGGCATTAGGCAAGTTCCCAAGATACAGGCACCCGAAGCCCAGCTACAACAGCGGCATTGCACCAACCGGGAGCCCTGACCGTGCGCCGTATGCTCAAACGTGGAGCCGCTGTTGTGGCGGTCGTGGTGCTGTGCCTGGGCACCGCGGCCCTGGTACAGCTGCAGCGCCACCCGCCCTTGCAGCCGTACCAAGCACTCACTTTGCCGCAGACCCCACCCGTTGCAGGCCAGGTCAGCGTGCGCTTTGCCGGGGTCTCCACCCTGCTATTTGACGATGGTGAAACCGCATGGATCACCGATGGCTTTTTCTCGCGACCCAGTTTCTGGCAAATGCTGCTGCAGCCGATTGCGCCCAACCCCGCACGGGTTGAGCAAGGCCTGCGCGCCATGGGCATTACGCGGCTGAATGCGGTGGTCACCCTGCATGCGCACTACGACCATGCCTTGGATGCCCCGCTGGTGGCCGAGCGCACTGGGGCACGCTTGCTGGGCGATGCATCTACGCTGCAACTGGGCCGTGGCTGGGGCCTGCCGCCTGCGCGCATGCAGGAGGTGCACGCGCAGCAAGCGCTGCGCCTGGGCCAATTCACCCTGCACTTCATCCCCAGCCGGCACAGCCCAACCCCCTTCAGCGATGGACAAAGCACCGAGACCATCGCCACCCCCATCACCCCGCCCCAGCGCGCACCCACCTGGCGTGAGGGACAGGTGTGGTCTTTGCTGGTGCAGCACGACAGCGGTGGAAGCTGGCTGGTGCAAGGCAGTGCGGGCTATGTGCCCGGCGCATTGCGCCATCTGCATGCAGACACGGTGTTTTTGGGCGTGGGCACGCTGGGCAAAAAAGATGCGGCCTACCGCGGTGCACTGTGGCAAGAGACGGTGCTGGCCGTTGGTGCGCGCCAGGTCATACCCATCCACTGGGATGACTTCTGGCGCCCGCTGGACGAGGCCGAGCAGGCCATGCCCTATCTGTTTGACGACTTTGCCAGCACCCTGCAAGACCTGCAGGCGCGCGCCGCGCAGGCTGGCATTCAGCTGCGACTGGCACCCCGCCTGCTGCCGTTTGCACCGCTGGCCAACTAGTCCCCCGGCATTCACCAGCGCCAAGGCCTGCGCCTGTCCATAGCCTGTTTAGGCTATGGCACTAGCCCAATCTGTGACTTATCTGCGTGCTCCTTTTTTTCTAGTATTTCAGTGAAAGAGGAGAAGCACGATGAAGTACAAAATGTCTACCCTGTCCTTGCTGGCACTGACCAGCCTGCTGTGCGCTGCCGCCAGCCACGCCGCCGACGCCCCTGCTGTGGTGGATCTGGTGGGCCGGGCCGTGCCCGATGTGGCCAAGCTGCCCGAGGGACATTACAAAAAAATGGTCAGCTACGGCCAGGAGCTGACCAACCGCACCTTCGCCTACATTGGCCCGGAGGTGAAAGACCAGTCCATGCGCTTTGCGGGTAACAACCTGGCCTGCGCCAGTTGCCACCAGCAAGGTGCGACCAAACCGTTTGCCATGCCCTGGCAAGGGGTGAGTGCCACTTTCCCCCAGTACCGTGGCCGCGAAGATGCTGTGAGCACCGTGGAAGAGCGCGTCAACGGTTGCATGGAGCGCAGCATGAGCGGGCGCACACTGCCGCTGGATTCCGAAGAGATGAAGGCCTTTGTGACCTACATCCACTTCCTGGGTCAGGGGGTTCCGCTGGCAGCCGACGTCAAGGGCCAGGGCATGGTGCAAAGCAAGATGCCCAACCGCCGTGCCGATGTGGCCACAGGTGGCAAGGTGTATGAAGCCAAGTGCGCCGTCTGCCACGGCCCAGATGGTCAAGGCCAGCGCCTGGGCCAGGTGGGTGATGCCCAGGGTTATGCCTTCCCGCCACTGTGGGGACCAGACAGCTTCAACGATGGCGCAGGCATGAACCGCATGACCATGGCCACCCGCTTTATCCAGCACAACATGCCGCTGGGCGCGCAACACGACGCCCCGCAACTGTCTGCCGATGAAGCTTATGACGTGGCGGCCTTCATGCTGTCCAAGCCCCGCCCCAAGAAGGCGAACCTGGAGGCCGACTTCCCTGCCCGCTTCAACAAACCGATTGATGCGGCCTTCCCGCCCTACATGCTGGGTGCAGACTCGGACCAGCACCGCTATGGTCCCTTCCCGCCCCTGGCGGAAAAGCTCAAGCAGATGGCCCCGCGCATCAAGGCAGAAACCGAAGCGGCCAAGCAGGCGGCCAGCGCCAAACCTTAAGGAGCGACGGGCTGCACGTGGCCCCTGAGGGGCACCACCGGCAGCTTGCGCACTCGAGGCACCATGTATGTATGACAGAGCTTGGGCACGCCACACTGGCGTGCCATTTTTTTTAGAGCGCTAAGCGTCCAGGCACAGCGCATCCACGCGCAGCAGCAAGCGCGCAAGATCCGCCGCATGGGCAGAGCCCAGCTTCTCAGTGATGCGCTGGCGGTGGACATGTACCGTGTTGTCGCTGATGCCCAGCGCACGCGCCACTTCCTTGTTGCTCAAGCCCTTGGCCACCCACACCGCCACGTCGTATTCCCGCAGGGACAGCTTGTCCACCATTTCGCGCGCGCCCTGGGCGCGTTGCTGCTGCTGCCAGCGCTCACGCGACAGTTGCACGGCGTGGTTCAGCGCATCCAGCAAGTCATGTTCCTTGAACGGCTTTTGCAGAAAGTGCACCGCCCCGGCGCGCATGGCCTGCACGGCCTGTTCCACATCGCCGTGGCCGGTCATGAAGACCAGCGGCAGCGCCATCTGCGCGGCATTCAGACGACGCTGCAGCTCCAGGCCGCTCATGCGCGGCATGCGGATATCGCTCAGGATGCAGCAGCCCTGCGCCACCAGGTTGGGGGCGCTGGCCAGAAACGTCTGCGCGCAGCCGTAGCCATGCACGGAAAAACCCAGTCCTTCCACCATGAACAGCAGCGAGCGCAGGAACGGTGCATCGTCATCCAGCACATGGATGACCGGGAGTTCGGGGAAAGCATTCATGGATTTCATAGCTATCAGCGCTTGGTAGACCTGCGTTAGCAGCTGTTTTTATTCATATTCAAAGCAGCCGTCTGCATCTGCGTCTGTGACACCGACGCTGGCACCGCCAGTGGCAAGACCAGCTCCATGCACAAACCAGCGCCGTCGCTGCGCGCTTGCGCCTGCAGGTGGCCGCCGTGCAGCTCGGCAATGTTGCGGCTAATGGACAGACCCAGACCCAGCCCATCGGGTTTGGTGGTGAAAAACGGCTCGAACAATTGCGCCAGACCTTCGGGCGGCATGGTGGGCCCTTGGTCGCACACGGACAGCACCAGCAGCCCCGCCTCAGGCCCCGGTGACAGAGACACCAACACGGGCCGGTGCAGGCAGTGCGCGGCACGGTGCAGATCCTGGGCGTTCTGCAGCAGATTCAGCAACACCTGCTGCACCTGCAGCGCATCCATCTGCACCTGCGCGGTGTGCAAGCCCTTGGCACACATCAGCTGCACCTTCACAGCCTGGGCCGAGTTGGCGGCCGTCGCTTGAAACAGGGCCACGGTCTCGCACACCCAGGGCCACAGCACTGCAGCTTGCTGCACAGACACGCGTTTGCGTGCCAGCGCGCGCACGCTCTCCAGCACGCGCTGGGTGCGGCTGACGGCCTCGTCCATGGCCTCCAATGCCCCGCTCAATTGCTCGGGCTGCAAGCGCCCTTCCTGGTTGCGGCGACGCAGCCCCCCCACGTAGTTGGACAGGCTGGCCAGGGGGTGGCTGATTTCATGCGCTAAGGTGGCTGACAGCTCACCCAGCACCGACAGGCGACCCATGTGGTCCATTTTTTCGCGGGCCTGCGCCATTTGCTGCGCCAGGCCATCGCGCTCTTGCTGGCTGCGCACCAGCGCCACGGTGCGGCGTTTGACCAGAGTCTCCACATGCAGCAGGTAGGCCACTGTGGCCAGCACCAGCAGCAGCGCCGCCCAGCCCCAATAGCGGTATTGCCACAGCCATTCACGCAGCGTGGCGGGCACCGGTGCATAGGGCGCGATCTGCAAGGTGTGCAGCACCTCATGCACCGATTGGTAGTCGGCGGGCACCGTCCAGCGCACCTCGGCCTGGGCGTTGACACTGCTGTGCATCAGCACGGCCACCAACACATCATGGGCCATGGCCTGGGGCGTTCCCGGCAACGCTGCCAGTGCCCAGCCTGGGTAAAGCGGCGAAGACGACTGGCAATGCTCTGCCCAGACCGCAGGCCCCTGCAGCGGAGGCAGTACGCGGTAGTCACGCGCAGAGACTTCACCATGCGCCACCATCTGCTCGAGCATGCACACCCGCAAAATGGCCGCTTGCGCACTGCCGTCACGCACAGCATGCAGGGCACGTTCCATGGAATAGCCGGTGAACTGCATCTGCATGTCGGATGTGGTGTCCAGCCCCTGCTGCTTCCACTGTGCGGCCATCACCTGGTAGCCGCCGAAGGCATCCGGGGCCACGGCCGCAATGGTCTGGCCTTTCAAGTCATGCAGGCTGCGCCAGGGGCTGTCGGCCGCCACCACCACTGCAGACCCGACGGCATGCGCTGCATCGCTGCCCCGACGAGACAACTGAGAGGCCAGGCGCACCGCACCCTGGCGCGCCTCCAGTGCCACATAGTGGCCCGGGCTGCTCACCACCAGTTGCAGCTGCCCGTCTGCAGCGGCGCGCTGCAAGGCTTCCCAGCGCAAGGGGCGCACCTGCACCTGCAAATGCGGCACAGCGCTGCGCCACTGGTCCACCCAATGCTCCCATTGCTGGACCTCATCGGCACGGTCCTGAATGATTTGCACCCCGATAGTCACCCGCGTTGGGGGCGGCACCACGCTGGCCGCGCTGACCAGGCACGGCAGCGCCAAGCCGATGGCCAGCCATTTCCCCCAAACATTGGCATCCCTGCCGTGCGCTGTGTTGTGCCCCATGCCTGCATTGTCGAAAGCCAGGCACCGCTGCACAGCCCTCAGCGCTCTGCAGGTTCGTCTAAACCGCCATGCCTTGAGGCATATCAAGCCTGGAGCCCCTCCAGCGCCAGCGGCTTCAGCACGCTCAAAACCCTGACAGCAAGGCAGTTTTCATCCCCAACCCGTGTCAGACAAACACAGTGCAACGACGCACGGCTGTGACAGACGGACTCCTACAAGCCCCCCAAGCAGCAAGCGCACACTGACATTCAGGCCATTGGCCTGTTTTGCTTCCTACCTTTGAAGGAGTCACTCATGGCACACCCATCACGTCATTCAGCCAGCCCCCAGCAGGGTCAAGACAAGGCTGCCAAGGAAAAGCAGCAACAGCAGCAAGCCCCGAACCCACAGCAGGCGGGGCAGCCCAAAACCAAGCCGCAACAGCAGCGCTGAGCGGTGCACATTGAAAGGTGCCCTTCATGGAACACCTCCCCTCCCAGAAACCCCGCGTGTATGCACGCAAACAAGCCTGGCCGCTGCAAATCGGGCAGCCACTGACAGAGCCCAAATACAGCCAGCAGCAGTCCAAGTGCAACAAGCGGCAAATTGGCTCAGAACCCAAGCCTTCTGACCATGAGCAAATGCACTGAAGCCCGCAACCCCGACCCGCCTTAGCGGGTCTTTTTCATGGCGCCTCCGTTTGCTGCTGCAGGGTCAGCCGGTCATTGAAGGCCTGCGTGAAACGCAGCGCCACCTCCAGCCCATGCGGCATACCCGCTGGCGGCGAAGTCAGTACCAGCTGTGCTCCGTGTTTGGCCGCAATGGTCTGCACAATCGACATGCCCAGCCCATAACCGATATGCTGCCGGTCCATGCGTGCATGCCTTTGCTGGATCGTCTGCAGCTGCGCTGCTGTCAATCCTGCACCGCTATCGCGCACCAGCAACGCCGCTTGTGGCGCGGCTTGCACCTGCAGGACCACCATGCCATCACTGTGCCGCAATGCGTTGTCGATCAGGTTGCGCAAGACAATGCCCAGGCTGTCGATGTCCCCCCACACCCAGACAGCGTCCTGCAGCTCCGGCGTGACGCAATCCAGGCGTTTTTGCGCCAGGCTTTGCTGCCAGAACTCCTGGGCCACCTGCTCCGCCAGCTGCACCAGATTCACCGCAGCGAAATGCGCACGGTCCCCCCCTTCGGCGCGTGACAGCTGTAGCAAACGCTCGGTGCGGTGACTCAAGACCTCCAGTGACTGCAGGGCGGCTTTCACCACCTCCACCGGCACTGCGCCAGGGGGTGTACCGGCCGCCTGGTTTTCGCCGTGTGCCGCTTGATCGATGGCCGTATGCAGGCGCAAGCGCACATCGGCCAGTGGGGTGCGCAATTCATGTGCGGCATTGGCCGCCAAAGAGCGCTCTACATTCAGCGCTTCGCCCAAGCGCTCCAGCAGCTGGTTCACGCCCTCACCCACCGTGCTCAGCTCCAACGGCATGCCCGCCAAAGACAGTGGCTGCAAATTGCGCCCACTACGCGCCGTAATTTGTGCCTGCAGCAAGCCCACAAAGCGCAGCTCCCTGCGCGCCACTGTGGTGATCAGCCACGCCACCACCGGCAGCATCACCAGCAGCACAACCGACAGACCCGCTACCGTGCGTTGGCTGGTCTCACGCCGCTCTTCCAAGGGGTCCGCCAATTGCAGCCAGACCTGGTATTGAGCGTCATAGAGACTGAACACGCGGTAGTCCGGCGTATCGTAAAAACCCTGCTGCAACGGCACCGCGAAAGGCGATGCAGGCGTGGCCTTGCTTCTCAGCAGCACCTGCCCTGTGACGCTGCGCAGTTGCAGCAGCAAAGGCTCGGAATGGTCAGAGCACGGCAGCTCCCCCATGACCTGCGGATCACCGCTGCCTGCCGCTGCCAGCGCTGCACCGATGTTGGGTTGCGGCTGTCCCATCTGCAACTCCAGCAAAGCGGGATAGAGCTGCCGGTGGGCACTCTCCACCAGCTCCACATCAAAATTTTCTTGAATCTGGTGGTCCACATACCAGGCCACCAAGCCGGTGCCTAGCAGCCAGACGGCCAGCACGGCCGTGGTTAACGCCCGCCCCAGGCGTTGCACCAGACTCAGGGAAGTAGAAGCCTGCCGACTCATTGCACCACCAGGCGGTAGCCTGTTCCACGCACTGTCTCAATCAGCATGCTGCCCAGCTTGCGGCGCAAACGGCTGATGAACACTTCCAGGGTATTGCTGTCGCTGCTGTCATCCCATTGGTACAGCGCTTCTTGCAAGCGCTCACGTGTAAAGATTTGCCCGGGCCTGCTGGCCAGCACGCGCAAAAGCGCCCACTCCTTGGGGGTCAAGACAATGGGCAGCATGCCTTTGCGTACAGACTCTCGGGCCAGATCAATCGCAATATCACCGCACTGCAAGACCGAGCTATTCTGAGCCCCGCGGCGGCGCTCAATCGCACGCAAACGCGCTAGCAGCTCTTCAGGGTCATAAGGCTTTACCAGGTAATCATCAGCACCCGCATCCAGACCGCGAATACGGTCACTGACCTGATCACGCGCCGTCACCACCATGACCGTCGGGCGCACATCCGTGCCACTGGCATTGCCATTGAGCACCGGGAGCAAGCTCAGGCCTTCACCATCCGGCAAATTCAAGTCCAGCAGCACCGCGGCGTAATGCATGGTGGCTGCGAAGGCACGCGCCTGCTGCAAGTTTTGCGCCCAATCCACGCTGAACTGCTTGCTCTTGAGGTAGCCCAGTACCGCCTGCCCCAAAGACAGATCATCTTCCACCAAAAGAATTCGCAATTTCGCTCTCCTCCCAATCAAGCCTGCAGTGTAGAACTGCGCCACCACCGCCGCCAAGCTGAACAAAGCCTGAACAGGCCCTTCAGGGGAAATTCATGCACGCTTCCTACAGTGCGATGCATGTCTGAATCGCACACGCTTTCTTCGCCCCATGCCAGCAGCCCCAGCACGGCACCGCATAGACCCCGCTTCCCGCGCTACCCCATCAGTCCACGCTGGGCGGCATGGCTGTTGGCCATCTGGTGCGTACTCGGCCTCAATCAGGCCTGGTGGCACAAACTGTCTGAGCTGGCCAGTGAACAAGCCCTCAGCCCTTGGCAGCAAGTGCTGACGGCACTCGTTCTGGCTGCGGCCTGCTATCTGTGGTTCATGCTGCTGTCCTGGCCCAAAGTGCGCCGCATCGGCTGGAGCATGACACTGCTGGTGGCGGCATCGGTTCAGTACTTCATGCTGCACTACGGCATCGTCATGGACAGCAGCATGGTGCGCAACACACTGCAAACCAACACCAGCGAAGGCTTGGCTTTGCTCACCAGTGGTTTGCTGCTGCATGTGGCCGTGTATGCAGGGTTGCCCATTGCCGTGCTCTACGCGGGCATTCAACTCAAGCCCACGGCTTGGAAACGTAACCTGTGGCGCTCTGGCGCGCTGGTGCTGGCAAGCTTGGGCATGGTGATTGGAGGCGGGCTGCTGCTGTACAAGCCTATGGCGCCGCTGGTGCGCAATCACACGGAAATTCGCTACCTCATCAATCCGCTGGCCAGCATTGTTTCGTTCAGCAGTGTCACGCTCAAGCCCCTGTTCAAGCACCAGCTGGCTTTCAAACGCATCAGCGAAGATGCCAAGCTGGGCAGCAGCTACGCTGGCCATCCGCTGGTGCCCGTGTCCACCACCCATACCGAACACAAGCCACCACTGCTGGTGCTGATCGTCGGCGAAACCACCCGTGCGGATCACTTTGGACTCAATGGCTACCCACGCAACACCGCGCCAGAGATGGAGGCTCGCCATGTGATCAATTGGCGCAATGTGCACTCCTGTGGCACAAATACCCTGGCCTCTGTGCCCTGCATGTTCTCGCACCTGGGCAAGGAAAAATTTGAGTCACGCAACTTTGAGTACGAGAACCTGCTGGACGTGCTGCACACCGCAGGCTTGAATGTCGACTGGCTGGACAACCAAGCAGGCTGCAAAGATGTCTGCAACCGCATCTCGCATGCGCAGGCTGATCAGATCGCCAGCAAAGAGGCCATTCACCGCTGGTGCAAGGACGACGAGTGCCTGGACCAAATCATGGTCACCTTGCTGGACCAGCGGCTCCAAGCGATCAGCCACGGCGGCAATGACCAAGGTGCGGTCTTGGTGCTGCACCAGATGGGCAGCCACGGCCCGGCGTACTACCGCCGCTCTTCCGAACCCAGCAAGCACTTTCAGCCGGAGTGCACCACCCATGTCACCTCCGACTGCAGCCGCAGCCAGCTGGTGAACGTTTATGACAACAGCATGGTGGAGACCGATCTGTTCATCGCGCGCACGATTGACTGGCTCAAGGCCCAGCAAGACACCTATGAAACAGGCCTGATTTATCTGGCAGACCACGGGGAATCCTTGGGTGAAAACGGGCTTTATCTACACGGACTGCCCTATGTGATCGCGCCAGAAACACAAAAACACGTGCCGTGGGTCATGTGGCCAGGGACTTTGCTGGCACGCACACAGGTCAATGAAACCTGTGTGCGCAATCACCTGGATCAGGCGCTGACCCACGATAACTTCTATCACACCGTCTTGGGCCTGATGGATGTGCACAGCAGCAGCTACAACAGCTCGCTCGACGTTCTGCAAAGCTGCAGAACCTCTGCCCCTCTGAAAATCAGCTGAACCTGTCACGCATGATCCAGACACCAACTTCGGGGGGCCCATGTAACCCCGCACATGGCACAGCGCTGAGCCATACCGACCTGCCAGCCAATCCGAAAAAACACCGCACGGGCTTTTCGCGCCTTTGGCATGCCACGCGCTATTCCCTGCAGGGCCTGCGTGCAGCCTGGCATGAAAAAGCCTTCCGCCAAGAGGCCTGTGCCGCAGCCTTGATGCTACCCAGCGCCTTCTGGCTGGGGCAGACTTGGCTGGAGACGCTGGCGCTGATCGCCACGGCCTGCCTGGTCTTGATCGTCGAGCTGCTCAACTCTGGCATCGAAGCCACCGTGGACCGCATTGGCTTGCAGTGGCACGAACTGTCCAAAAAAGCCAAAGACTTTGGCAGCGCAGCAGTGTTGCTCGCACTGCTGTTGTGCGCGGGCACGTGGATCACCGCGCTTTACCGCCACTTCCATTGAAGCAGGCAACAAAAAAGCCCAGTTCTTAGGAAGAACTGGGCTTTGAGTATTTGGTAGGCGCGATTGGATTCGAACCAACGACCCCCACCATGTCAAGGTGGTGCTCTAACCAACTGAGCTACGCGCCTGAAAAATCAGAAGCATCGATTGTAGCATTAATTTTTCAGGCCAAACTCAAGTTTGCAAAATTAGCGTCTGCGCGCAGAACGCACCCCAGCCACGCTGGCCACAATACCCAGCACCTTGTTCAGGCGCCCGGAATCAGAAACCTCCACTGTGAACGTCATCCACGCCGTGCCTTTCACGGACTGCGTCTGCACACCGATCACATTGGTTTTCTCTTTGGCAAACACGTCAGAGATATCGCGCAGCAGGCCCTGGCGGTCGGTCGCCTCCACCGAGACATCCACGGGGTAGACCGCAGCCACCTTCTCTGCCTTGGGCAAGCCCCAGGCCACGTCGATGACACGCTCCTCATTGCGAGCGGCCATTTCACGGAAGTTGCTGCAGTCCGAGCGGTGCACGCTCACGCCCTTGCCCCGCGTGACAAAGCCGCCAATGTCATCCGGCGGTGCGGGTTTGCAGCACTTGGCCAGTTGGGTCATCAGCGAGTCAATGCCCACGACCAGCACGCCCCCTTTATGGGCCGCATTGTTGGCGCGCGGTTTGCGCACCATGGACTGGATGTCTTCTTCGGGCTCTGCAGGCTCGGCTGGGCGCAGCACCACTTCAATGTTGCGCAGGGAATATTCATCCTTGCCCACCACTTCAAACAGCGCATCGGCAGACTTGAAGCCCAGCTGCACCGCCAGATCGTCCAGCTTGATGGCCGTCTTGCCTTCACGCTGCAGCAGTTTTTCTACCGCCTCGCGCCCCCGCGTCACTGTCTCGTTCATGGCCTGGGCATTGAACCAGGCACGCACCTTGGCTTTGGCCCGGTTGCTGACCAAGTAACCCAGCTCAGGGTTGAGCCAGTCGCGCGAAGGGCGGCCTTCCTTGACGGTGGTAATTTCCACCGTCTGCCCACTTTGCAGAGGGGTGTTGAGCGTCACCATGTTGCCGTCCACCCGGGCACCCCGGCAGCGGTGGCCCAAGTTGGTGTGCACCGAGTACGCAAAATCCACCGGCGTCGCGCCCTGGGGCAACTCGATCACGGCAGCATCCGGCGTCAGCACATAGATACGGTCATCAAACAGGCCACGGTGCGAGGGGTTCTCGGACAAATCCTTACCCCAGGCCAGCAGCTGGCGCAGCACAGCAATCTTGGCGTCGTATTCGCCAGTGGCACTGACGCCCGCATACCCCTTGGTGCCTGCTTCCTTGTACGCCCAGTGCGCTGCAACGCCATTTTCAGCATGGTCGTGCATGGCTTGCGTGCGGATTTGGATTTCAATCGCCTTGCCCTGCTCATCGCGCACAACGGTATGCAGCGACTGATACCCATTGGGTTTGGGCTTGGCGATGTAGTCATCAAACTCCGACTCAATCGGCTGAAAGTTTTCATGCACCCACGACAGCGCGGTGTAGCAATCCTTGACATTGGGCACCACCACCCGCAGCGCGCGAATATCAAACAGCTGGTCAAAGTTCAGCGACTTGCCGCGCATCTTCTTGATGATGCTGTAGATGTGCTTGGGCCGCCCCGAGACCGTGGCACTGATGCTGTAGCCACGCAAGCCTGACTCCAGACGTGCGCGCAGCTGCTCCATGTAGACCTCGCGCTCGGCACGTTTCTCGTCAAGCAGCTTGGCAATATTGCGGTAGGTTTCTGGCTCTAGGAAGCGGAACGACAAGTCCTCCAGCTCCCACTTGATCTGCCAGATACCCAAGCGGTTGGCCAAAGGGGCAAACACATGCAGTGCCTCGTAGGCCATGCTGGGAGAGACTGCACGCTTGCTTGCGGCATACCAGCGCAGTGTCTGCAGGCGCGATGCCAAGCGCAGCAACACCACGCGCACATCGCGCGAAAAACCCAGCAGCATCTTGCGCACCGTCTCGGTTTGGGTGGCGGGGTCATCCACGCGGGCGCTGGCATCACCGCCGCGCGCCTGCTGCTGAAAATGCATCAGCTTGGTGGTCTCCACCGCTAGCTCCGCAAAATTAGGGCCGAACGCTTTGGTCAGCACATCCAAAGGCTTGTTCAGGTGCATGCTGGCGTACACCAGATAGCAGGCGGCCTGCATGGCCTCTGAGCCACCAATGCCTTGCAAGATGGCCGCTGTGGCATCTGCGTGGGCCAAGGTGTTTTCACCTGAAGACAGCTCTTCTCCCACGAGCAAAGGCTCGGCGAAGGCGCGCGCGCGGCGCAAGGCATCCACCTGATCCGGAATATTGCCTGCCGTGGCAGCCAGCAAATGGGGCATCTCTACCGCCCCAGGGCGCAGCCCCGTGGGCACCACACCATATTCACCCGTGGTAGGGGGCAATGACGTCACGCTGCGCATACTTGCCCCCCGTGCAGACTCCAGCCCAGCACTTGCGGCGCGTGCGACAGGGTCTTTCGTTCTTTTTTCATTCATCACCCAACAAGAAATTCCGTGCGATGGCCACCTGGTCATCTGCCACAAAAGTGGGGGCATGACCCACACCTTCAAGGTCTATCCATTGTGCAAGAGGTCCACGCGCTTGCATGGCTCGTGCGGTGTTTTGTGTCACCAAATCTGACTGCGTTCCACGAACAAGCAAAGTCTGCGCCCGGATCGCGTCATACAGCGCCCACAGCACCTCCTGACCCTGCTCGGACTGTGCTTGCGTCATGCCCTGCATGGGCTGGGCAATCGCAGGGTCGTAGTGGAGCTGAAAACCACCACCCTGCGCGGGACGCAGCATGGGCTTCGACAGCGCCAGCCACGCCTGCGGCGTATGGGGACCAAAACCTGCCGACAGCAGCTGCAAGGCATCGGCGGCCTGCTGCTCCGTCTCAAAATGCGCAGACTGACCCACATAGGCCGCAATGCGCTGCAGGGCGGGCCACTCCAGCACGGGCCCCACATCGTTGAGCAGCAGCTTGCGCACAGGTACCGGCAACTGCAGCGACGGGTTGCCCGCAATCGCCATGCCAATCAAGCCCCCCATGCTGGTGCCCACCCAGTCCAGCACCTGGATCGGCGCCGCCGCATGCACCTGCTGCAGCAAGGCCAGCATATCCAGACTGTATTGCGGCACACCATAGTGCATGGGCTGCGCCAGCCAGTCACTGTGCCCCCGCCCCACCACATCGGGGCAGATGACACGGGCATGCAGACTGAGGGCCCGTGCCAACACATCGAAATCTCGCCCTTGCCTGGTGAGGCCGTGTACGCACACCACCACATGCGGATGCCAGGGGTTGCCCGTCTGGTTCCACTCCCAGTACGCCATGCGGTGCTGTTCAGTGCCATGCCGCGCTGCGCCCGGGCAGGTTACGTAGTTCAGCGTAGGTTCAATCATGGGTGCACAGCCTCATCTGACCGCTGGATAATGCGGTGGATTCCATCCTAATTCATATTTCAGCGGAGACACCAAGATGCTCAAGGGCAAGACAGCGCTGGTCACGGGTTCCACCAGCGGCATTGGTTTAGGGATTGCGCAAGCACTGGCGGCACAGGGCGCGCATATTTTGCTCAATGGCTTTGGCGATGTCGATGCAGCCAAAGCCCAGGTCATGGCCGCAGGCCAGGCCCATGGCATCCAGGTGGACTACCACGGCGCCGACATGAGCCAGCCTGCTGAGATTGCCGCCATGATGGCCTTCGGCGCCGAGCGCTTTGGCCGCCTGGACATTGTGGTGAACAACGCGGGCATTCAGCATGTGGCCCCGATTGAGGACTTCCCTGCCGAAAAGTGGGATGCCATCTTGGCCATCAACCTCAGCAGCGCCTTCCACACCACACGGCTGGCTCTGCCAGCCATGCAAAAGGCCAACTGGGGGCGCATCATCAACGTAGCCTCGGTGCACGGGCTGGTGGCCTCGGCGCAGAAATCGGCCTATGTCGCGGCCAAGCATGGCCTCGTCGGACTGACCAAGGTCACTGCGCTGGAAAATGCCACCACAGGCATTACCTGCAACGCCATTTGCCCGGGCTGGGTGCTCACGCCGCTGGTGCAAAAGCAGGTCGATGCCAAAGCCGCCGCCCAGCACATCAGCGTGGAAGCTGCCACCGCACAATTGCTGGGCGAGAAAGAGCCCTCCCTGCAATTCACCACCCCCGAAGAACTGGGGGCTTTGGCCGTATTCTTTTGCTCTGCCGCCGCCAACAACGTGCGCGGTGTGGCGTGGAATATGGATGGTGGCTGGGCCGCCCAATAAGCCACCCAACCGCCGCGTCCTGGCCCTGCACCCGGCTAACACCCCACAAAAATCCTCTGAAATCTTCAGAGGCTTTTTGGCTTCTAGCCCAATGAATACCAGCGCTAGCAGCTAGCTTTATGAAAGCTTATTGCAATTGCACCGAGCCGGAGACGTTCACCGTCACCTGCTCTTTACCGGCTTCCACCGGCACAGGGTCTGCGGCCTCCATCTTGGACGACATGGCCATGGCCACATTGGCGCGCTGCATGCGCGGGGCGTAGCCACCGTCCTGGGTGTTGACACTGACCTCACGCAAGGTATAGCTGGCAAAGCCAAACTGCTTGGCCAGCTGGCTGGCGCGCTGCTTGAAGTTGTCGATCGCCTGGCTTTGCGCCTGCTCCTGCACCTTCTGGCGCCCTTCCTTGGACAGGCCAAAGCCCATGCCAGACACCGCCATGTCCTTAACCTGCGCTGCCGCCTGGCTGATGCGGGCGAAGTCCTTGCCCTCCAGCACGATCTCGGCGCGCCCTTGCCAGCCCTTGATCTTGCCGTCATTGCCATGGCGCGGGTACACGCCAAAGCTGCCACTGCGCACCTGCATGTCTTGGCCCTGCGCCTGCGGCTTCAGGCTGCGCATGGCCGCATCCACCACCTGCTGCAACTGCTTTTGTACCGCCGTCGCATCACTGCCTTCCCGTGTGGTGGACAGATTCATCTGCAGCCAGTCCTGGTTGACCTCCACATTGCCGGATGCTGACAGCTGCACCACATTGCGCAGTACCTCCGGGCTTTGCGCCTGGGCAGCACCTGCCCCCGCCACGGCACCAGCGATCAACAGCAATACCCCCACGGATTGGCGCAAAAAAGGTGCGCCTGAAACTCGAAGCTGCATAGAAGAATTCCTTTTTTCCATAAAACACGACAGGTGCTTGCAGACACCTCCGAAAGCATGACAGACAAGGGCTATTTGGGGTGACAGGCGTCTCCCTCTTTTTGGCAAGACATGTAACACTGTGTCAAACATCGCCAAAAACGGGAATTTTTCGCGCCAAGCTGGTCAGAATTGGCTCTGTTACAAATTGGACAAGGGGTGAATCCATGGTCACAACCAACAACAATCGCACTGACAAGATCCTGGTCGTAGATGATGACGCACGCATTCGCGACTTGCTGCGCCGCTACCTGACCCAAGAGGGTTTTGAAGTCATGATTGCCGAAGATGGCAAGGCGCTCAACCGCATCTTGCTGCGTGAAACCGTCGATTTGATCGTGCTGGACTTGATGATGCCGGGCGAAGATGGCCTGTCCATCTGCCGCCGCCTGCGCTCTGCCAATGACCGCACGCCCATCATCATGCTCACCGCCAAGGGCGAAGATGTCGACCGCATCGTCGGCCTGGAAGTGGGCGCCGACGACTACCTGGGCAAACCCTTCAACCCCCGCGAACTGCTGGCACGCATTCATGCCGTGCTGCGCCGCCGCCCCCCTGTGGAAGCCCCGGGTGCACCGTCTGGCGACAACGAAACCGTCACCTTCGGCCCCTTCAGCTTTGATCTGGGCACACGCGTGCTGCAAAAAGATGGAGAAGAGCTGCCACTGACGACCGGTGAATTCGCCATGCTCAAGGCACTGGTGCGCCACCCACGCCAGCCGCTGTCGCGTGAAAAACTGGCTTTGCTGGCCCGTGGCCGTGAGTTTGAGCCGTTTGACCGCAGCCTGGACGTGCAAGTCTCGCGCCTGCGCAAGCTGATCGAGGAAGACGCCGCCGCGCCCCGCTACATCCAGACCGTCTGGGGTGTGGGCTACGTGTTCGTACCCGATGGTACGAACTAAGATCACGGCTTTTCCCTGACTCAGACACACAAAGGCGCCTGGTGCGCCCTTTCGCCATGTCCCCCCCCTCTATGCTTGCTGGCAGTCGCAACGGCTCCAGCGATTCCGATGAGACAGGCACACGCTCCCGCGTGGGCCTGAACCTCTTTTGGCGCACGTTCTTCCTGCTGGCACTGCTGCTGCTGGGCAGCATTCTGGCGTGGCTGCAGACCTTGCGTGCGCTGGAGTTTGACCCGCGCACGCTGCAGACCGCGCAGCAGATTGCCTCGCTGGTCAACCTCAGCCGTGCAGCGCTGCAGCACTCGGACGCCATCGCCCGCGTATCGCTGATCAAAACCATGGCCGACCAGGAAGGCGTGCGCATTCAGCCCCGCGAGCCGGAAGACCGCTTTGAAGCATTGGCCCCGACAGAGCTGAACCTGCGCCTGGAAGAGCTGCTGACCTCGCGCCTGGGCGCTGACACCATCCTGGCGCGCAGCGTCAACGGTGAAGCCGGGCTGTGGGTGAGCTTCACCATCGATGAAGACCCCAACTGGCTGCTGCTTGACCAATCGCGCTTCGTCTCCGCCAGTGGCCGCACCTGGCTGATCTGGCTGAGCACCGCCGGTCTGCTGTCGCTGGCCGGCGCGGCCGTCATCGCCCGCCTGATCAACCGCCCGCTCAAACAGCTGAGCTACGCGGCCAACCGCGTGCGCGACGGCGACTTTGCCGCCAGCCGCCTCGATGAAGAGGCCGTGACCAGCGAAATCCGCGAGGTGAACATCGGCTTTAACCGCATGGCCCAAAAGTTGGCCAAGCTGGAGCAAGAGCGCGCCGTCATGCTGGCCGGTATCTCGCACGATCTGCGCACGCCGCTGGCGCGCCTGCGTCTGGAGACCGAGATGAGCGTGCAGGACGATATTGCGCGCGAGCACATGGTCGCCGACATCGTGCAGCTGGACGCCACCATCGACAAATTCCTCGATTACGCCCGTCCCGACCACGTCACGCTGACGGTGGTCAACCTGCACGCCGTGGTGGCCTCATGCGTGTACGCAGTGCAAAACCACCGTGAACTGCAAATTTCCATGTCCATCCCGGACGACATCTACGTGATGGCCGACGAGGTGGAGCTGGCGCGTGTCATCTCCAACCTGCTGGAAAACGCTCGCCGCTACGGCAAGACCGTAGATACCGACACCGCCTACGTCGACATCTCCATCAAAACCCGTGAAAACTGGGTGCTGATGCGCCTGCGCGATCATGGCCCGGGCGTGCCGCCCGAGCAGCTGTCCAGCCTTACGCAGCCCTTCTTCCGCGGCGACTCGGCGCGCACCGCCGCCGCTGGCGCGGGGCTGGGCCTGTCGATCGTGGACAAGACGGTGCAGCGCATGGGTGGTATCTTCTCCATCACCAACGCCAACGCGGGCGGTCTAGCCTCCAACATCCAGCTGCAGCGCGTGACCGATGTACCCGACGGCCAGGACCCGCAGCACCGCCTGCAGCGCCCCCAGGTCAAGCGCCAGCTGCCGCCTGACGCGGTCTGAGCGCCTGGTGCCAAAAACAAAAAGCCCTGCGTGCTGGTGCACCAGGGCTTTTTTCATGGCGGCAAGAAATCAAACAAAAAATGATGCCAGCGCTTATCCAGCAAGCGCCAGCAGCTCTCTTTTTTATTTCTTATAGATCAGCGCAGCGGCATTGGCCTCCATGGCCTTGAGCTCGCCCACCGGGCCCATGTTCTCCGCCGTCTTGGCTTTGACATTGACCTGGTCTGGCGCCACACCCAGGGCCTGCGCAATGCGCTGCTGCATGGCGGGAATGTGCGGGGCCAGCTTGGGCTTTTGCGCAATCACGGTGCTGTCGATGTTGCCAAACTCCCAGCCCTTCTCGCGCACGCGACGGGCGGCTTCCTGCAGCAGCACGAAGGAATCCGCGCCCTTGAATTCCACCGCCGTATCTGGAAAGTGGCGGCCAATATCACCCAGGCCAGCCGCGCCCAAAATGGCGTCGGTGATGGCGTGCAGCAGCACGTCGGCATCGGAATGCCCCAGCAGGCCCTTGTCGTGCGGAATTTCCACCCCGCCGATGATCAGCTTGCGGCCTTCCACCAGAGCATGGGTGTCCCAGCCTTCACCAATACGAAAATTCATAGCTATTCACGCTTGTCCCTTGCGGGCTAGCGGCCAATTTATTGCTTAATCAGAAAAAAGGATTGCCGCTCGGCTGCGGGGTGTTGCGCTTGCCTTTGAACAGCTCCAGCGTAGCACCACCGCCGCGCTGGGTGAGTACGGCCTCTGCCAGGGCAAAGTCATCCGGGTACGTGACCTTGAAGTTCTGCGCCCCACCGGGCACCAGCTTGGGCCGGTGGCCCATGGCCTCCATGGCGCTGGCCTCATCGGTGGCCGCTGGCCCCAAGCGGCCCAGCGCATCCAGCAGCGGCCCCAGGCGGAACATCTGCGGCGTCTGCGCCAACCATTTGTCGCTGCGGTCGACCGTGGCGGACACACGCACGCCGTTGGCACCCGTCACAGCGGTCTTGAGCGTGTCGGGCAATTTATGCGCCAGCAAGCCGCCCACGGCATCGTCCTCGCACTCGGCGATCAGCTGCTCAATCTGGCGGGCCGTCACCAAGCAACGCGCCGCATCGTGCACCAGCACCCAGTCGTGCTGCGCTGCACCTTTAGCCAGCAGCACTTTCAGCCCACCGATCACGGTGTCTGCACGGGTGGCACCGCCGCACGGGGCATGCCACCACATGGTGCTGCTGTAGCTGTCCAGAAACTGGTCATGGGGCGCCACGGCCACCAGCGTGCCCGCCAGGCGCTGCACGCCGGCAAACGCCGCCAGCGTGTGCAACACCAGTGGCTGGCCCGCCACGGGGTGGTACTGTTTGGGCAGATCCGGTGTGGGTGCCCCTGCGGGAATGGCACGCGCACCGACACCGGCGCACGGGATCAATCCCCAGAAACGACCCTGTGGCAACCCAGGCGCTTTCGCAGCAGCAAGCAAGTCTGTCATGCGCAGCATTCTAGAATCGACGGCTTGTCCCTCGCGGCTGCGCGCCGCATTTCCGCGCTTTTTGCAGGCCCAGCGCTTGCAGCAACAGGATTTCTGGCTCCATGGATCTGCCCAAACTCACGCCCGGTAAACGTTTTTCTTGGCCCACGCCCGTAGGCAGTGCCGATGCCCTGCTGCTGGCCAAACTGGCCAAGCGTGAAAAAAGCCAAGGCCGTATCACCGCCATCGTGACCGCCGACGCCAGCGATGCCCAGCGCCTGATCGATGAAATGGCGTTTTTTGCGCCGCAATTGCGCTGTGCCCTGTTTCCCGACTGGGAAACCCTGCCCTACGACGCCTTCTCACCCCACCAGGATTTGATCAGCGCGCGCCTGGCCACGCTGTGGCGCATTCGCGAGCGCGACCATGCCCATGGCGCCGATGTGGTGCTGGTGCCCGCCACCACAGCGCTGTACCGCCTGGCCCCGCCCGCTTTCCTGGCTGGCTACACCTTTGAATTCCGGCAGGGGCAAAAGCTGGACGAGGGCAAACTCAAGGCGCAGCTGACGCTGGCGGGCTACCAGCACGTCTCGCAAGTGGTCAGCCACGGCGAATACGCCGTGCGCGGTGGCCTGATCGACCTGTTCCCCATGGGCTCAGACGTGCCCTACCGCGTGGACCTGTTTGACAACGAGATCGATTCGATCCGCGTGTTCGACCCCGACAGCCAGCGCAGCCTGGACACCGTCAAGGAAGTGCGCCTGCTGCCCGGGCGCGAGTTCCCCATGGACGAGGAAGCGCGCACCAAGTTCCGCCACCGCTGGCGTGAGCTGCTGGAGGGTGACCCCACGCGCAGCCGTATCTACAAGGACATGGGCCTGGGTGTGGCCACCGCTGGTATTGAGTACTACCTGCCGCTGTTCTTTGATGCCACGGCCACCGTGTTCGATTACCTGGGTGATGACGCCACACTGGTGCTGCACGGCGATCTGGAACCCGCCTTCCACCGCTTTTGGCAAGACACCAAGGAGCGCTACCGCCTGGTACAGGGCGACCCCGAGCGCCCCGCCCTGCCGCCCGAGAGCCTGTTCCTGAGCGCCGACCAGTTCTACACCAGCGCCAAAGCCTATGCCCAGCTGGCCCTGCGCCCCGGTGTGGAAGATGTGCCAGACAGCGCCATCTTCCAGCAATTGCCCGACCTGTCGGTGCAGCGCGGCGCGGAAGAGCCTTTGCAACGCCTGCAGCAGCATGTGCAATCGGCCAAACGCCGCGTGCTGGTGCTGGCCGAAAGCGATGGCCGCCGCGAAAGCCTGCTGGACTTTCTGCGCGCCTCGCAGCTGAACCCGCCTGCGTTTGACTCGCTGTTTGAGTTCCAGAGTACGGCCCACGAGCCACTGGGCATTGCCACCTCCAACCTGATGCGCGGCTTTGCCTGGATCGAGGCTGGCATTGACTTCGTCACCGAGACCGAACTGTTCGCCACCGCCGCAGGCGCCACGCGCCGCCGCAAAAAGCAAGAACAGGTCAGCGATGTCGATGCGCTGATCAAAGATCTGTCCGAGCTGAAGGTGGGCGACCCCGTGGTGCACAGCCAGCACGGCATCGGCCGCTACCACGGCCTGATCAACATGGATGTGGGCCAGAAAAACGACGATGGCACACCAGCGCTGCAGGAGTTTTTGCACCTGGAGTACGCCAAGGACGCCGTGCTCTATGTGCCCGTCAGCCAGTTGCACCACATCAGCCGCTACACGGGCGTGACCCCTGAATCTGCACCGCTGCACAGCCTGGGCAGCGGCCAGTGGGAAAAAGCCAAGCGCAAGGCGGCCGAGCAGGTGCGCGATGCCGCTGCCGAGCTGCTCAACATCTACGCGCGCCGTGCGGCACGCCAGGGCCATGCCTTCCGCCTGAGCCCGCAGGACTACGAGCAGTTCGCCCAGGACTTCGGCTTTGAAGAGACGGCCGACCAGAACGCGGCCATTCACGCTGTGATCCACGACATGGTCAGCCCCCAGCCCATGGACCGCCTGGTCTGCGGCGACGTGGGCTTTGGCAAGACCGAGGTGGCGCTGCGTGCCGCCTTCATTGCGGCCATGGGCGGCAAACAAGTGGCCTTCCTCGCGCCCACCACGCTGCTGGCCGAGCAGCATTACCAAACGCTGGTGGATCGCTTTTCCAAGTGGCCCATCAAGATTGCCGAGGTCTCGCGCTTTCGCACCACCAAAGAAGTCAACGCTGCCTTGCAAGGGCTGGGTGAAGGCTCGGTCGATATCGTTGTAGGCACGCACAAATTGCTGTCGCCCTCTACCCAGTTCAAAGACTTGGGTTTGCTCATCATTGACGAGGAACACCGTTTTGGCGTGCGCCACAAAGAGGCCATGAAGGCCATGCGCGCCGAAGTCGATGTGCTGACGCTGACGGCCACGCCCATCCCCCGCACCATGGGCATGGCGCTGGAAGGGCTGCGCGATCTGTCGGTGATTGCCACCGCCCCGCAGCGCCGCCTGGCGATCAAAACTTTTGTGCGCAGTGAAAGCCAGGGCGTGATCCGCGAGGCCGTGCTGCGTGAATTGAAGCGTGGCGGTCAGGTCTACTTCCTGCACAACGAGGTGGAGACCATCGAGAACCGCCGCCAGGCGCTGGAAGCCATCCTGCCCGAGGCCCACATCGCCGTAGCCCACGGCCAGATGCCCGAGCGCGAGCTGGAAAAGGTGATGCGCGACTTTGTGGCCCAGCGCTTCAACATCCTGCTGTGCTCCACCATCATTGAAACCGGTATTGACGTGCCCTCGGCCAATACCATCGTCATCAGCCGCGCCGACAAGTTCGGCCTGGCCCAGCTGCACCAGCTGCGTGGCCGCGTCGGCCGCAGCCACCACCAAGCGTATGCCTACCTGATGGTACCGGACCTGGAGAGCCTGACCAAACAGGCCCAGCAGCGCCTGGAGGCCATCCAGCAAATGGAGGAACTGGGCAGCGGTTTCTACCTGGCCATGCACGACCTGGAAATTCGCGGTGCCGGTGAGGTGCTGGGCGAAAACCAGAGCGGCAACATGATGGAAATCGGCTTTCAGCTCTACAACGAGATGCTGGCCGAAGCAGTGCGCAGCCTCAAGGCGGGTAAAGAGCCAGACCTGCTCTCGCCCCTGTCGGCCACCACCGAAATCAATCTGCACGCTCCGGCACTGCTGCCCAACGACTACTGCGGCGATGTGCACCTGCGTCTGTCGTTCTACAAAAAGCTAGCGACCGCCAAAACCACCGACCAGATCGACAACCTGCTCGAAGAAATTGTGGACCGCTTTGGCAAGCTGCCTGCGCAGGCGCAGACCCTCATCGACACCCACCGCCTGCGCGTGCTGTCGGAGCCTTATGGCGTGCTCAAGGTGGATGCGGCGCCCGGGGTGATCAACATCACCTTCAAGCCCAACCCGCCGATTGAGCCGATGCAGATCATCAGCCTGATCCAGAAGAACAAGCACATCAAGCTGGCAGGCAACGACAAGCTGCGCATTGAGCGCGAGCTGCCCGACCCCAAGGCCCGCGCACAGATGGTGCGCGATGTGCTGCGCAGCCTGGGCCAGCCCAGCAAGGCCTGAGGCAGCAGCTCCAGGGCTTGAGGCAGATCAAGCCCTGGCCGCCCAGCGGCTGGTGCGCCAAGCCCCTGCGCCGCACAATCGCGGCATGCTGGAAATCGCCCTGCTTTGCCTTGCCCTGTCCATAGCCGCTGCCCTGCGCCCCTGGCGGCTGCTGGCCAATCGCCAGGCGCTGGTGACGCAAACGCACGGTGACAGCGCCCCGCTGTGGACACCCCTGCTGGCCACGCTGCACCGGATGCCGCTGCAGCTGCAGTGGTCAGGCGCCTGCCTGGTCATGCTGTGTCTGGGCTGGCCGCTGGCGGTGCCCGTGCTGTGCGCCGTGGGGATCATTGCCTGCGTGCTCTCCCCGGGTCTGGATGCGACCGAAGCCCTGCGCCTGACGGTGTGGCACGGGCTGGTGCCTGCCACCTTCGCCATGCTCTGGGGCGCGCTGCTGCGCCGCATGCTGGGCACTCGGGTGTTCGTCTATATCTTCGGGCGGGGCTTTGTCGGCTCGGTGCTCAGTCTGTTTGCCGCAGGCTGGTTGTCGGCAGCGCTGGGCTATGGGCTGCCGGGGGTGGATGACGATCTGTCCACCATCGCGCGCTGGCTCATGGCCTGGGGCGATGCAGTGGTCACCGGCATGCTGTGCGCCGTATTTGTCGCCTACCGGCCACAGTGGCTGGCCACCTGGTCGGACGATCTGTATTTACACCAAAAACAGCCTTAACCCCTTATCTGATAAGCGCTAGCAGCTATCCATTCTGAAGAAGCCTACACCACCGATGTTCGGCCCAGTGCCTGCCGCTGGCACGCACCTGCCACCAACACCCAGAGACAGCAGGCATTGATATTGCATACACCTTTTGTACTGCGGCACCTCAGCCCATTGGCTGGCGCAGTCACACCAAGGAATGCACCATGTTTGCTCGCTCCCTTTTGTCCCCCCTGGCTGGTGCAGTGTTTGCACTGGGCCTGTGCAGCAGTGTCCAGGCCCAGTCGGCCTACCCCAACAAGCCCGTCAAGGTGATGGTGGCCCTGCCTGCAGGTGGCAGCGCAGACATGATTGCCCGCGTTGTCGGGCAAAAGCTGGGGGAGCAACTGGGCCAGTCGTTTGTGGTGGAAAACAAGGCCGGTGGCTCCGGGCAGATTGGCATGCCGCAGGTGGCGCGCGCAGCCCCCGATGGCTACATGCTGACCATCTCGCCGGCATCGTTCCTCACCACCAACAAGAGCATTTTCAAAAGCCTGCCCTACGACCCCCAGGCTGACTTTCAACCCATCTCCCAGCTGGTGAACCAACCCATGGTGCTGGTGGTCAAGGACAAGGCCAAGTTCCCCGATGTGGCCACCGTGGTGAGCAAAGCCAAGGCCGATCCGGGCAAGCTGACCTACGCATCTTCGGGGGACGGCAGCCCCCAGCACCTGGGCGCGCTGATGTTCAGCACCCGCACCCATGCCGACATGCTGCACGTGCCCTACAAGGGCGGTGCCCCGGCCATCAACGACACCTTGGCCGGCAATGTGGACATGCTGTTTGCCGTACTGCCCGAGGCCCTGCCGCACATCCAGTCGGGCAAGCTGCATGCCCTGGGGCTGATGAGCCCCCAGCGCTCAGCCCTGCTGCCCGGTGTGCCCACCATGGTCGAGAGCGGCTACAAAGACCTGAACCTGTCCGCCTGGGTGGGGCTGCTGGCGCCTGCCAAGACGCCACCTGACATTGTGGCCAAGCTCAACCAGGCCGTGCGCACCCTGCTGCAAGGCGAGGTCAAGGACAAGCTGGCCAGCAACGGCATGGAGCCCGCCCCATCCAGCCCGGACGAGCTCAAGGCGACGATTGCGCATGACATCCAGCTGCATGCCGAATTGGTCAAAGCCGCAGGGCTGCAACCGCAATAAGCGCGCCCACCCCATCGAAAGCGCGATAATCCGCATCGGCCCCCAGCCCCCCAGCGGCTGTGGGCCGATGTGCCACCTAACCGCTTGCCCGAGTCCATGCCCGCTACCGAATTCGCCCCCGGCCTGACCATTCAGAACATCACCGCCCCGCAAAAGCTCAGCGATTACCGCCTGATCGCTTTTGACATGGACTCCACCCTGATCACCATCGAGTGCATCGACGAGATTGCTGACCTGACGGGCAAGAAGGCCGAAGTGGCGGCCATCACTGAAGCCACCATGCGCGGCGAGATCACCGACTTCAAGGACAGCCTGCGCCAGCGCGTGGGCAAGCTGGTGGGCGTGACCGAGGCCGACATGGCCCGCGTCTTGCAAGAGCGCCTGCAGCTGTCGCCCGGCGCTGAAAAGCTGGTCAAGACCGCGCAGGCTGCAGGCCTGAAGGTGCTGTTGGTGTCTGGCGGCTTTACCTTCTTTGCCGAACATGTGCGCGGCCTGCTGGGCATCGACTTTGTGCGCGCCAATGTGCTGGAGATGCACCACGGCGTGCTGACCGGCGGCCTGGTCGAGCAGCCCTGGGGCGATATCTGCGACGGCGCGGAAAAGCGCCGCACGCTGCTGGAAGTGGCGTCGCTGCTGGGCATTGATGCCGCCCAGTGCATTGCCGTGGGCGATGGCAGCAACGACATTCCCATGATGCAGGCGGCCGGCCTGTCCGTGGCCTACCACGCCAAGCCCCGTGTGCGCGCCGAAGCCAAGGTGTGCATCAACGAAGGCGGCCTGGACCGTTTGCTGGAAGTTGTGCAGTAAGCCTGCAGCACCACCCCTAAAAAAATAGCGGCAAGCGCTGGAGATACAAGGACTTTCCCGTGGTTTTCATGGGAAACCTTTTATTTTCAATCGCTTGCCGCTATTTTTTCTGCCAATGGCGCGCAGCATCCGTAGAATGGCTGCCTCACACCTATAACGCCAACATACCAACGTGTGCGGCCTGCGCGGCAAGCTTTACCCCTGCTTACGGGATCCAAGGCTTGCAATGCGCACTCTCCCCCCCATGTAATCCCTAACAGCCCACACTCTGCGGGCTGCAGTCATTGCATGACTTCTGTTGATTGATCTCCTTTTTCAGGAACCTCAGTGAAAACTTCTTTTCGCACCACCGCTTCTGTGATCGCCGTAACCATTGCCGCCATGGCCGCGCCTTCGCTGGCACACGCCAAGCGCATGGGTGGTGGCAAGTCGGTGCGCCCCGCTGCCATCAACCAGGCACCGGCCAAGCCCGCCACACCTGCTGCACCGACCGCAGCAGCCAAGCCCGCTACTCCAGCAGCCGCACCCGCTGCTGCTGCTGCACCCGCCGCAGCCCCTGCGGCCGTCGCCGCACGCCCCGCAGGCTCCGGCATGATGGGCACCATTGCAGCCACCGCCACCGGCGCTGTGGTCGGCACTTTGGCGGGTAACGCCATTGCCGGCGCTTTCAGCGGCGACGACAAGGCCAAGGCTGAGGCTGAGGCCGAAGCCAAGGCCAAGGCAGAAGCGGAAGCCAAGGCGGCTGAAGCCGAAGCCGCAGAACTGCAAAAGAAGCTGGACGCCGCCAAGGCCAAGGCTGACGCAGCCCGCGCTGCTGCCCTGTAATCCGCGCAGCACCCCCACAACAACGCCCCGCTGGCCTGCGCCGCGGGGCGTTGTTGTTTTCAGCGCCGCTGTTTCAAGGGATCCAGCAAGCTGCTCAAACCGTTGTGGTCCAGCTCGTGCATCAGCTGCAGCAGTGCACCCATCTGCCCCTTGGGAAAGCCTTCACGGGCAAACCACGCCAGGTAATTGCCAGGCAAATCACAGATCAGCTCGCCCTGGTGCTTGCCAAACGGCATGCGGGTCGTCACCAGTTTTTCCAGGTCTTCAGCTTGCACGGCAGATCCAAACAGCGATATTTTGCATAAAAACCACTTTCTTTATAACCAAACTTCTTTTTTCTACACACAAATACACACAGCAAGGCTACACTTGAACCACACCCTGGCGCTGTAAACCCTGGCGCAGGGCTTGATGCAAGAACGCATTTTTTCTGTCACAGGAACTGAATCCACCATGTTGAAGAAGACTCTGACCGCCGTGGCCATTGCCACCCTGGCACTCTCCGCCCATGCTGCTGACGTACTCAAGGTCGCAGCCACTGCGGTGCCCCATGCTGAAATTCTGAACTTCATCAAGCCCCAGCTCAAAGCCGACGGCATTGAACTGCAGGTCAAGGAATTCAGCGACTACGTGCAGCCCAACGCCGCCGTCGAAGACAAGCAGCTGGACGCCAACTTCTTCCAGCACCAGCCGTACCTGGACAGCTACAACAAAGACCGCAAGACCAGCCTGGTGCAAGTGCCCAACGGCAAGGTCCACGTGGAGCCCTTCGGCGCCTACTCCAGCAAGATCAAAAAGCTGGCTGACCTGAAGAACGGCGCCACCGTGGCTATCCCGAACGACCCATCCAACGGCGGCCGCGCGCTGCTGCTGCTGGCCAAGCAAGGCCTGATCGAACTCAAGGACCCCAGCAACCTGACCGCCACCGCCCTGGATGTGGTCAAGAACCCCAAGAAGCTGAAGTTCAAGGAACTGGAAGCACCTTTGCTGCCCCGCGCCCTGGCGGATGTGGATCTGGCCCTGATCAACACCAACTACGCCATCGAAGCCAAGCTCAACCCCACCAAGGATGCGCTATTCATCGAAAACGCGGATTCGCCCTATACCAACATCGTGGCAGCCCGCAAGGACCGTGCTGATGGTGCTGACATTGCCAAACTGATGAAGGCCCTGCACTCGGCCGACACCAAGAAGTTCATCGAAGAAAAGTACAAGGGCGCGGTCGTTCCCGCGTTCTGATGCCAGCAGGGGTCGGGCAGCCTTCGCTGCCATGGCCCATGCGCACCGCATCTGCATAAAAAAACGCTACCTCGGTAGCGTTTTTTTATGGCTCAAAGCATTGTTTTAGCGTCTTGGCAAGATCTAGACCCAGCAAATTGCTTCCATATGTATACAGCAGCACCGCACTGCGGCATGATGCGGTGCTGCACACATCGGCAACATTGCCCACCTCTTCTACCACCCGGATCACGTTTATGAGCGATCAAGCGCCTCTCTCCTTGGATAAAGCTATCACAGTGGGTCTGAGTGAAGTCACGTTGGCACGCACTTTGGAACTTTTCTCCGGGCACCTGGCCACTGGCAGCGATCGCGCCTTGAATTTCCGGGGTGACCTGGCCGAGCGCTACAACTACGACAAGATCAAGCCCGTCATGAAGCCTGCGCGCTCGCAAGGCAACGTGGTCTATATCGAGGCCGTCAGCCAGAAAACCGGCGAAACCGCCCACTACCAAATTCTGGCCAACCAATGGAAGCTGCTGGAAGTGCTGGCCCGCCTGGATTGAGCCCTCTTCCCTCTGGCATGCAAAAAGCCCGCGGCAAATGCCACGGGCTTTTTTGATGGTGCAGCGCTGGCTACGCCTGCGCAGTCGCGCTGTATCAGGCCGCCCCCGGCAGCCCTTGCCACACCCAGTACGCCAGCACCAGCATCATGGCTCCGGTCAAACCATCCAGAATGCGCCAGGCCATGGGCCGAGCAAAGACGCGGCGCATGCGCTGTGCAGCAAAACTGAGCATGGCAAACCACACCAGGCTGGCACAGGCAGCACCCAGCACAAACAGCCACTTCAGATGGCCCTCCTGGCGCGCGCCAATCGAGCCGACCAGCACCACGGTGTCCAGATACACATGCGGGTTGAGCAAGGTAATCACCGCCAGCGCGCTGAGCACCCCCAGCAGCCCACGTGGCGCAACCTGCGAGCCATCGGCCACCACTGACGCATCCGGGGCCATGCACATGCGCCACAGCGCAAAACCGCCGTAGCCCAGCAAAAACAGCACGCCGCCCCAGCCCAGCCACAGCGCCACATCCGGCTGGCTGCTGAGCAGTTGCGCCATGCCGGCAACCCCCAGGCCAATCAAAATGGCATCAGAAGCCACACACCAGGCCACACAGGCACGCACGTGCTGACCTTGCACGGCCTGGCGCAGCACGTACAGGTTTTGCGCGCCGATCGAGATGATGAGTGACAGGCACACGGTAAAACCGGCCAGCCAAGAAGCAGTCATATTTGCAGTCCACATACCCGCAATTGTCGAAAGGACTGCAACATAAGTAAAATTAAACAATCTCAATTGAATTAAGTTTTACTACATGCTCGACTACGCTGGACTGGAAGCACTGGCCGCCGTGCTGCGCGAAGGCAGCTTTGACCGGGCTGCACGCAAGCTGCACGTCACGCCCTCGGCCATTTCCCAACGCATCAAACTGCTGGAAGAGCGTGTGGGCCAGGTACTGGTGATGCGTGGCAACCCCAGCACAGGCACCGAAGCCGGACGCCGCCTGTGCCTGCACGTTGAACAGGTCGCCTTGCTGGAAAACGAGCTGCGCCGCAACAACCCCGAGCTGGTGCCTGAGGGCCAGGTGGCACGCCCCACGCTGAAGCTGGCGGTGAATGCCGACTCGCTCAACAGCTGGTTCGTCGATGCCATGGCCGCCTTCACCCAGGGCGGCAATGAGCTGCTGGACATCAGCATCGACGACCAGGACCACACCGCCAAGCGCATCAAGGAAGGCGATGTGATGGCCGCCGTCACGGCATCGTCGAGCCACATCACGGGCTGCAACATCTGGCCGCTGGCCAATATGCATTACGTGGCCGCCGCCAGCCCCGCATTCATGGCGCGCCACTTTGGGGAAGCGGGCATTACGCCCCAAACGCTGTCGCAAGCGCCCATGCTGACGTACGACCGCAAAGACGCCATGCAAGACAAGTGGCTGCTGCAGCAAGGCGTGAATGCGCGCCATCTGCCCCCACGCCACTGGGTGCCGTCTGCGCACGCCTTTGTGCGCGCCAGTCTGGAAGGCATGGCCTGGGGCATGCACCCCACCGTACTCATCAAGAAACACCTGGCTGACGGCACGCTGGTGGAGCTGGTGCCTGACAGCGGCATCTCCGTGCCCCTGTACTGGGCCCATGCACGCAACGCCCAAACAGGGCTGGAGCGCCTGACGCAATGCGTGATCAACGCTGCCCAGGCGTGGCTGGACCCCATCGACCCCAAGGGGTAAAGAGCCACATCACAAAAAAAAGGAGCCTGAGGCTCCTTTTTTGGATGGTGACTGTCGAGGCGCCCTCAATGCCGCATTTGCCGCCCCGTCTCCAGCACATTGAAATTGAGCAGATCGGTGGCCAGCACCGTCTCCCACATAAAGCACGCCAGCGCTGCGATGAATGACACCACTCCGGCCAGGAACGAGAACACCGCCCACTGGTGCCCCTGCTGCGCCACCCAAGCCTGGCCCACGAACAAGAACACAATCGTCAGACCAATCAGAAAGCCGCACAGCGTCAGCAACCCGATCGACCCGTTGGCAATGCGCCCGCGTGTGCGCAGGTAATTCAGCTCCAGCAGGCCGCGGCGAATGAATTCATCATCCGTGCTGGCCCGCACGCGGTCCTCCATCACCCGCGCCCGGTCGATGATGCGCGCCAGCCGCCCGGCCACCGCACTGATCATGCCGGCCACTGCCGTTAAAAAGAAAACCGGTGCAACGGCCAATTGCACGCTGTGCGTCACGCTGGAGGGGTCGATCATCTGTCGTTATCCATGGAAAACAAGGGTTTCAGCCGCTCATCGGCTGTACATCGATGGTATGCAAAAACCTGGCCCACCCGCCCGGCCAGACCCTTGCTTTAGCGCAAATCGTACAGCCCGCGCCTTTGATGTGCCGCAAACGCCACCAGCCCCCTGCCCCTGATAGTGCAGGCATTACTAACCCATGACTGATTGCGGAGGATGTTTGCCATGAAGATGCTCACCGATTTGATCTCTACCGACTACGGGCTGATGAGCCTGATCGTGATCTTGATCGTTATCGCCATGTGGATTTACTTCACAGTCCTCTTCATGGGCAAGATCAGCAAAAGCAGCCCCGACAGCCGCAAGCCATCTCAGGCAACCAGCACCAAGCATTAGGCGGGTCCACGCGCGAATCCTGCTTCAGGCCTGCATCCGCAGGCCTTTTTCATGCCCGCTGCACACACCGCTCCTTGTGCACCGCACAGCCTTTCTTTAAAGAAGATAGCTGGTAGCGCTCTATATATAAGCCATTCAATATACAAATGCACTGAACCCAAGGAGCTGCGAGCGCAAGAAGCTCTTCTTTTCAAAGCATCCACCCACGCCAGCCCTGAGACAGCCTGCCGTACAGGCACAATCACCCCATGTCCTCGCCTGCCCAGCCTGAAACCCCAGCGCCACACCCCGCACCACCGCCTGCGGCCGTCGTCGCCCGCCACTGGTATACCCGCTGGCTGCTGCGCGCCCTGGCCGTCGCCGCGCTGGCGTTGGGCATTGCAGGCGTTTTCATTCCCGGGCTGCCCACCACCGTCTTTGTCTTGATTGCAGGCTGGGCTGCCATGCGCAGCTCCCCCCGCATGCACACGTGGCTGTGGGAACACCGGCTGTTCGGCCCCATGCTGCAAAACTGGGCCGCAGGCGGCTGCGTCAGCCGCCGCGCCAAACGCAGCGCCAGCATCATGATGGCCGTGTGCGCCGCCATCCTGTGGTTCACCCCCACACCCATGTGGGTGCGCATTCTGGCGTGCAGCTGCATGGCAGGCGTTCTGACCTGGCTGTGGCTGCGCCCTGAGCCCGCATAAGCACCCCGCTTCACTTTTTTGCGGCAACTTCTGAAAGCGCCAAAAATCCATGTATATAATCTAGGTCTTGTTCCCTGATAGCTCAGTCGGTAGAGCGACGGACTGTTAATCCGCAGGTCCCTGGTTCGAGCCCAGGTCGGGGAGCCAACAAGATTTACTGGTTTTGCACATGCAAAACTTACCGGTTATTCCCTGATAGCTCAGTCGGTAGAGCGACGGACTGTTAATCCGCAGGTCCCTGGTTCGAGCCCAGGTCGGGGAGCCATCAATTGCCGCCTTGCAATTTCAAACAACAAGGTCATACCGGTTATTCCCTGATAGCTCAGTCGGTAGAGCGACGGACTGTTAATCCGCAGGTCCCTGGTTCGAGCCCAGGTCGGGGAGCCAGATCAAAGCCAAGCATGCAAATGCTTGGCTTTTTTCTTGGGCGCTACATCTCGCGTTCAAAGCATCCACCAAGCCAAGCGCTGGCATAAAAAACGGGCTTCGCTTGAAGCCCGTGGGTATGCATGCTTACCGCCGTGGGCGGCCACCCATCATGCCGCTCGCACAATCCCCACGGCAGACTTGCCTTTGTGCATCGCATGCTTGTTGGATTCCAGACGCCCATGCTCTGCGCGCTTGCCTGCAGGTGCGCTGTCGTGCACAGGCTCCATCACCTCGACGCCATTCTTCACCGCTTCCCAGCTGGCGATTTCCTCTTCCAGGCGCCGGGCACGCTCGGCATACATTTCCGCAGACGCCTGGTAATGCTCGGCCGCAATCGTGTGCTCCAGCATCGCCATGCGTGCTTCCTGCAAATAAGCACGCGCACGGCGGATGTAGCGGGGCTCCCTGCCAAAAAGGCTCATAGACAACATGATTCGACCTCCTTCATCCGCACCTGCCGAAACCACATCACATAATGCCTTCGCAGGTACTGGTGCAACCATAGCGCCACACCATCGCGGCGTGTGTCCCCATAGGGCCGCGATAGGTGTAGGAGCACCCTGCCACACGCGCCAATCCGATGATGACGCCCTGTAAGCCCACCAAAACGACTGTTTCAATAGCAAAAATGCAAGAGCCAACCTTGATCTGGCTGGAATCTGATGATGATTTCCCCCCCGTCAGCCTGGCCTGGGGTGCGGACACGCCCATGCCCGGACTGCTGGCTGCCGGTGCAGCACTGGATGCTGCACATTTGCAAGCAGCCTACCAGCGCGGCATCTTTCCCTGGTTCAGTCCGGGACAGCCCAATTTGTGGTGGTCGCCCGACCCCCGTATGGTGCTCAAGACCACAGACTTTCGCCTACACCCGTCGTTGCGCAAGACGCTGCGCAAGTTCATGCGCATACCCGGCTACGACGTGCGCATCGACACCCAGTTTCGCCAGGTGATGGAGCACTGCGCCCACACCCCACGTGCTGGACAAAACGGCACCTGGATTGTGCCGAGCATCATCGACGCCTACTGCGCCCTCCACGCGCAGGGCCTAGCACACAGCGTTGAGACCTGGGTGGATGGCAAGCTGGTGGGCGGGCTGTACTGCGTGGCCTTGGGCCGCGCGGTCTATGGCGAGTCCATGTTTGCCCACGCTACCGACGCCTCCAAAGTTGCGCTCGCGGCGCTGGTGGCGCTGTGCCGCCACCACGGGGCCAGCCAAATCGACTGTCAGCAGGCGACCGCCCACCTGGCATCCCTGGGTGCGCGTGAACAACCACGCGCGGACTTCCTGGCCGAGGCCGCCATCCAGCAGCAACACCCGGCGATGGACTGGAATTTCCAGCCCGTATACTGGGACTCGCTTTGCTGAAGGCCTTCACTGCATGACACAGCTCAACGACCTGCCGCACTACAGCTTGCAGTTTTATGCCACTGCCCCCTACCCCTGCAGCTACCTGCCGCAGCAGGAAGCGCGCTCGCAGGTCGCCGCCCCCAGTCATTTGATTCAGGCCGAGGTGTATTCGGCCTTGGTCACGCAGGGCTTTCGCCGCAGTGGCCTGTTCACCTACCGGCCTTATTGCAGCCAGTGCAAAGCCTGCCAGCCCTTGCGCGTGCTGACCGGCACCTACCAGCCTACACGCAGCCAGCGGCGCGCAGCCAAGCAGCACGGCGCACTTGAAATCAGCGTGCAGCGCCTGCATTTTTCGCAGGAACACTACGACCTGTACCAGCGCTACCAGCACGCGCGCCACAGCGGCGGCGGCATGGACCAGGACAACGTTGAGCAATACACCCAGTTCCTGCTGCAAAGCCGTGTGGAGTCGCGCCTGGTGGAGTTCCGCGACCCGCAAGACGGCAACGCCTTGCGCATGGTCTCCATCATTGACTTCCTGGAAGACGGGCTGTCCGCCGTCTACACCTTCTACGAGCCCACACCGCACACCAGCTACGGCACGTTCAATGTGATGTGGCAAATCGCCTTTGCCCGCAGCATGGGGTTGCCGTATGTGTACCTGGGCTACTGGATCGAGCCCTCACCCAAAATGCACTACAAGGCCCAGTTCCATCCGCATGAGGTTTTGCGCGACAACTTGTGGCATCGTGTCGACAAAAGTTAACCAGAGCCACTGAAGGTGCCCCTCAGCGCCAAAGATGTGCAAAGCACGGATCAGTGGCGGCTAGAATCCGGCCATCTACGGCACTGGATTCCCCATGAAGAAGAACGATCACGACGTACCCGCTAAACCCAGTGTGCAGGTGCTGGAGCGCATGTTTGTCCTGATCGACGTGCTGGCCTCTCGCGAAGAAGCCGTTTCGCTCAAAGAAATCAGCGAAAAAACGGGTTTGCACCCCTCCACCGCCCACCGCATCTTGAACGACCTGGCGGCAGGCCGTTTTGTGGATCGCCCCGAGTCTGGCAGCTACCGCCTGGGCATGCGTTTGCTGGAGCTGGGCAACCTGGTCAAAGCCCGACTGAGCGTGCGCGAAACCGCGCTGCCCGCCATGCGCCTGCTGCACAAGCAGATTCAGCAACCCGTGAATTTGAGCGTGCGCCAAGGCGATGAAATTGTCTATGTGGAACGCGCCTACAGCGAGCGCTCGGGCATGCAGGTGGTACGCGCCATTGGCGGCCACGCTCCCCTGCACCTGACCTCCAACGGCAAGCTGTTTCTGGCGGCCGACGAACCCCAGCGCGTGCGCGCCTACGCCATGCGTACCGGACTGGCAGGCAACACCCACAACAGCCTGACCCAGCTGCCCTTGCTGGAGCGCGAGCTGACCAAGGCACGCGAGACCGGTGTAGCCTACGACAACGAAGAGCTAGAACTGGGCGTGCGCTGCATGGCCGCCGGCATTTATGACGACCAGGCCAAGCTGATTGCGGCGCTCTCCATCTCCGCCCCGGCCGATCGCCTGGACGAAGGCTGGCTGCCCAAGCTGCAAAACACGGCCTACGAGATTTCGCAGGCCCTGGGCTTTCGCGGTGCAGCCCCGGTCACACGGTAAGCAGCCCAGACTGCCCTCACCCCAGCCACAGCCCGCCTTGCGCGGGCTGTGCTGTTTTCAAACCACCGCCGCCCGTTCAACCCTTAGAAGAAAGCTGAACGCTTTGCTACAAGAAGGCCGCAGTTAAATACCCAAGAACTGGAACGGCGCGGCAGGCTTGAAGGCCTGCGTGGCATTGCCCGCGTAGGTGTGGTTTTGATCTGCTCCCAGATCAAGCTTGAGCACCTTGCCACTTTGCGGGCTGAAATCAATCTCTTTGAGGTCCACCCAGAAAGTATTCGGAGTCAGTGCCGACTCAAAAAAATACAGCTTGCGCTGGTGGTCAAACACCGTACGCCAGCGGGTGGATGAAATATTCGGCTGCCCTGGTGTGCTGATGCCATAAGGCACGGAGACATTGCGAATCACACTGAAGACGCTGGCCAGATTTTTATTGAGGCTCTGATCTTTGGGAATGGCATTCACATAAAAGGATGCCCGCGCGAAGCGATCTGCAGCACGGTTGGTGCCCGGCAGCATGGTCGTTCCCCCGATCTGCTGCCAATAGGTATTGAGCGCCAGCTGTTCCTCAAAGATCGGAGAGTTGGTCATGACTTGGTAGTCACGGCTGTGGTGAATCACCTGCTTGCCGCCTATGTATTCCACGATGGCGCTGTCCCCGCTGGCGTCAGACATGGACAGGTGCAAAGTGGTCAGCCGGTTTTCACCCGGCACATTGTCGGAAACGATGGTGAAGGGCTGCGTTTTCAGCGCATCAACCGCTTCTTGCACGGTGGCAAAGTTGTCCAGCACGTACTGTGCCCACGCCGCAATCGTCAAGCCCGGCTTGCTGCTGGCATCAAAGGCGGGATATTCCGACTCCACCAACCACAGCAAATTGGCGTTGAGCCCGGCCTCATTGACGCCATCGGTCGTCGAAATGTCATAACCCGAGGTCACCACGCTGCCGTACTTGGAAGTCCAGCGAATCGTGTGCACCCCGGTTTGGCCCGTGCGCGCCATACCGCGCGGCAGCACCCACAGATTGCTGACGATGTCACTCTTCCAATCCATGGAGCGTGCCGTCACCACCTGTCCATCGGCGTCATGAAAAACCAACCGGGTACACGCCCAGGCACTGGAGGCGGCTGCCACCCCCGAGATAGTGAGCAACATTGCCGCCAGCTGGGGGCGAATACGCGGGAAAGTCATGTTCATCCGACATCCTCCAATGAATGGGAAACCGAGCTGCCCAGCCGCATTGACACGGGAATGTCAGGTGCTGTGCAGGACGCGCCATGGCTAATATAGCGACAGCCCATTATTCATTGTTGCCATGAAAAATCAGCTGTTGCCCTTTTTCTCGCCCCTTGGAAAAACTGCGCTCTGCGCTGCAGCGCTCGTTGGGCACAGCTTCGCCGCTGCGCAAACGAAACCCAATGAAGCATGGCGCTTTCAGCTCACCCCTTATGTCTGGATGACGGGGCTGGATGGCCATATCCGGCCTTTCCGCAGTGCCCCCAAGGTACACGTCAACCCATCCTTTTCCGAAATTTTGGAGAACCTGGACGCAGCCTTCTTCCTTGCAGGCACGGCGCGCCACGGGCACTGGGTGCTGCATGGCGATGCCAGCCACACCTCGACCTCAAAGTCTGCGGCGCTACCGCTGGGCCTTGCAGCCCGTGCCAAGGTGCGGCAAACCTCGGTGACATTGACAGGGGGCTACAACTGGCAAGCAGGCCCGCAATCCAGCATCGACCTTTTGGCAGGCGCACGCTGGTGGGATATCAATGCTGCGGTCGCCATCCCGGGCATCGCCGCCGCGCAGTCCAACACCTCGTTCGTTGACCCCGTCATCGCGCTGCGTTGGCGCTATGACTTTGCCCCCCGGTGGTCTTCGCTGGTGTATGTCGATACGGGCGGCTGGGGCGTGGGCTCAAAGTCCACATGGCAAATGCTGGGCACTATCAATTACCAATGGCGAGAAAACATTCACTTCTCGCTCGGCTACCGCCACCTCCAGGTCAACTACCGCGACCAAGGCAAACAGCTGGACTTCAGCCAAGGTGGGCCTCTACTGGGGGCCACCTTCCGGTTCTAAACGCCAGCCGGAAAGGCCAGAACCGCAGGCTCCCCCAGAGCCTTGGTACGACTTATGCAGAAGCCAATGCCAGCTCGCTGTACTGTGCAAACGACAGCGCCTGCGCAAACTCTCGCACCCGTGGCGTACCAAAACCAGAAGTGAACCACGCAAAGCGCACACCAGCGGCCTGGGCGCAGGCGGCATCCACATGCGTGTCGCCAAAGAACACCGCATCGCCAGCCGCCACCTGCAAGTGCGACAGCGTGTGAAACAGCGGCTCGGGCGCGGGCTTGGCCACACCGCAGCTGTCGCGCCCAGTGACGGCGCTGAACAGCTCCAGAATACCTGCCGCCTCCAGCCCTTTGAGGGCCAGCGCATGCGGCTTGTTGGTACACACCCCCAGCCGAATGCCGCGCGCATGGGCGGCGTGCAGCCAGTCCGTCACGCCTTCATACAAAGGGGCGACGCCCGCAGGCTGCATGGCGTAAAAACGCTCAAACAGCGCACCGGTCGCGGCGCGTCCACCGGGCGGCACGGGCAGGCCGCGGTCTTTGAGCACATCGACCATCAAGTCGGCCGCCGTGCCAAACATATTGGGCATGTGGTAGCCCGCCGGCAGGCTGGCGTGGCCCAGGTGCACCAGCGTCTCGTTGGCCGCTTGCACAATCACCTGCTCGGTGTTGAGCAAGGTACCGTCCATATCAAACACCATGGCGCGCACGCCGCCCCAGTCCATTGTCTGCATTCCGTCTTTCATCCAGGCCATGGCCTCCATTGTGCGGGCACAGCGCACATGATTGCTGGGCGGCACCGCAAGGCCGAGCGTTCAGCTGTTCCAAAAAAAGGAGCTGCTTGCGTGCGTACTTGCTCGTCATCACATGCTTTTAGCAGTGAAATCCTTTCACAATCTACGCTAAGCGCTCTCTTTTTTTCAGACATGGCGCTTGACCTGCGTGCCCGGCGCTGGCGGCAGGCTGGCATCAGCCTGGGCATGCAGCGCCGCAATCAGGTTGCACGGCGCGTGGTGGCCATCACACAGCGCTTTGAGCGATTGCAGCTCCCGCTCCAGCGCGCGCAGCTCTTTGAGGCGCTGGCGCACATGCTGCAAATGCGCATCGATGGTGCTGGTAGCCGCATGGCAATCGGCCGGGTTTTGCCAGTCCAGCGCCAGCAGGGTGCGCACCTCGCCCAGCGACATGTCCATCGCCCGGCACATGCGGATAAAGCGCAGCCGGTGCAAATCGCTCTCGGTGTAGAGGCGGTAGTCGTTGTCCTGGCGCAGCGCAGGGCTGAGCAGGCCTTCTTTTTCGTAGTAGCGAATATTGGCAGCCAACACGCCAGTGCGTTGGGCTGCCTCGCCGATGCGCAAGGCTGTCATGGGCTTGACCTTGAAGTTACTTTCAGCTTTCCAATCATGACATGGACACCCGACACACGCACAGCCCTTGCTGCACACCGCCCTCCGCCACCCATGCGCCTGCACACTCCGCGCAGGACGACCACAGCAGCCACGACCATGGCGCGCACAACCATGCCGATGGCGAACACGACGCTGGTCACGACCACGGCCATGACCACGGCGTGCTGCCCGGCTGGCCGCGCATCAGCGCGGCGCTGGTGCTGGCCCTGCTGGCGGAGGCCGCCCACTGGTTCACCCCGCAATACCCTGCACTGGAGTATGTGGGCATGGCGCTGGCCGTCGCGGCGATTGCCCTGTCCGGCCTGGGTGTCTACAAGGCCGGGCTGAAAAACCTGTTGCAGCTGCAGCTGGGCATTCATGCGCTGATGGCCATGGCCGTCACCGGCGCTTTCCTGATTGGCCAGTGGCCCGAGGCCGCCATGGTCATGGCGCTGTACGCTGCGGCCGAACGCATTGAAGACCAGGCCATGGACCGCGCGCGCCTGGCCATTCGCCAGTTGCTCAGCCTGGCGCCCGACACCGCCCAGGTGCTGCAAGCCGACGGCAGCAGCGCCACCATGCCCACGGCCGAGGTGCCCACCGGTGCCACCGTGCGCGTGGCCCCAGGCGCACGCATTCCACTGGACGGGCGCATCACTGCTGGCCACAGCAGCGTGAACCAGGCCCCCATCACCGGCGAAAGCGTGCCCGTCGACAAAGCCCCGGGCGATACCGTCTGGGCCGGCAGCATCAACCAGCAGTCCGAGCTGCAGCTGCAAGTCAGCGCGGCCACCGCCGACTCCATGCTCGCCCGCATCGTTCAGGCGGTGGAACAGGCGCAAGCGCACAAAGCGCCCACGCAACGCTTTGTCGACCGCTTTGCCGCCATCTACACCCCCATCGTCATGGTGCTGGCCATTGCGCTGGCCGTGCTGGCCCCGCTGCTGCTGGGCTGGGCCTGGATGGATGCGCTCTACCAAGCGCTGGCGCTGCTGGTCATTGCCTGCCCCTGCGCGCTGGTGCTGTCTACGCCCGTCACCGTGGTCAGCGCCTTGACGGCGGCAGCGCGCCAGGGCGTGCTGCTCAAAGGCGGCAGCGCACTGGAAGGGGCACGCCATCTGCGCAGTGTGGCGCTGGACAAGACCGGCACCCTCACCACAGGCCAGCCCGTACTGGTGGATTGGCAGGTGCAGGGCAACGCCCTGGCACCCCACACAGCAGCCCTGCTGGCCTGGCAGATTGCCGTGCGCTCTAACCACCCGGTCTCGCATGCCATTGCCCAGGGTCTGCAGGCCGAGGTGCAAGCCCTGGCCGGCACCGATGGCGCTGCCCAGGCCCAGGATCTGCAGGCTTTGCCTGGGCGGGGCGTGCAGGCAGAAATTGATGGTACCCGCTACTTTCTGGTCAATCTGCGCTGGGCGCAGGAGCAGCAGCTGGACAGCGCCAGTGTGCAAGCGGCCGTGCTGGCCCACAGCAGCCAGGGCCGCAGCGTCAGCCTGCTGGCCACGGCGCAGCAGGTGCTGGCCGTGTTTGCCGTGGCCGATACATTGCGCTCCCACGCCCGCGAAGCCGTGCAGCAGCTGCAAGCCATGGGCGTGACGCCCGTCATGCTCAGCGGCGACCACCCCGACGCTGCGCGCGCCATGGCCGCGCAAGCGGGCATCACCCAGGCCGAAGGCGGGCTGCTGCCCGAAGACAAGCTCCAGCGCCTGCACCAGCTGCAAGCGCAGGGTCCCGTCGGCATGGTGGGTGACGGCATCAACGATGCGCCCGCCCTGGCCCAGGCCGACATGGGCTTTGCCATGGGCGGTGCACACAGCACCGGCATGGCCATGGAGACAGCCGATGTGGTGCTCATGCACGATGACCTGCGCCGCATCCCCGACACCATCCGTCTGTCGCAGCGCGCCCACCGCGTGCTGTGGCAGAACATTGCGTTGGCGCTGGGCATCAAGGCTGCGTTTTTTGGCCTGGCCATCACCGGTACCGCCAGCATGTGGCTGGCCGTGCTGGCCGATATGGGGGTGAGCCTGCTGGTCGTCGCCAATGGGCTGCGTCTGCGCAGCGGCGTCCGCAAAAAATCAGCTTCCTGAAAGATGGCGCTGCATAATCGGTGCGCTTCGCATTGCCCGCGCACCGATTGCCCTTCATGAGTTCTCCTTCCCCCGCCCACCGCCAGCCCCCCGCCCCCCCACCACACACCACCCTCGAAGACGTGGCCGCCATCATCACCGGCGTGCTGCTGGTGTCGGTGGGCGTGGCATTTTTCAAGCAGGCGGGGCTGGTTACCGGCGGCATGGCCGGTCTGGGCTTTGCCCTGTACTACGCCACCGGCATCGGCTTTGGCGTGTGGTTCTTCTTGCTGAACCTGCCGTTTTACTGGCTGGCCATCCGCAAAATGGGCTGGGCCTTCACCCTCAAAACCTTCTGCACCGTGGGCCTGCTGTCGCTGGTGACAGAGCTGCAGCCGCGCTTTTTCCAGCTGGCCACCATCCAGGCGCCCTACGCGGCTGTCGTCGGCGGCATGCTCATGGGCGTGGGCATGCTGGTGCTGTTTCGCCACCGCTGCTCCATGGGCGGGCTGGGCATTGCCGCGCTGTACCTGCAGCAGCGCTACGGCTGGCGTGCCGGTTATGTGCAGATGGCGCTGGACTGCCTGATCCTGCTGAGCGCCTTCTTCATTGTGGATGTGGAGCGCGCGCTGTGGTCGATTCTGGCCGCCCTCACACTCAACCAGGTGCTGTCCATGAACCACCGCCCCGGCCGCTACGGTGGCTGACACCCGCCAGCACGCACAAAGCTTGATCTGGCTGCAGGGCATCGCCCACCTGACCGGGGAACTTCTGCCCCCATCGCGGCATCATGCAGTGATGCGTTCTTATTTATCCTGGTTCATGGTGGCACTGCTGGCCCTGCGCGGCCTGCTGGGCGATGCCATGGCCATGGAGCTGCTGCCACCGCCCGTGGTGGCCGCCGTCAGCCAGAGCGCCCATATCGCCCATTCACCCCACCAGGCTGCCCCCCACGCCAGGGGCCAGACCGGCACGCAGATGGCTGCAGCACCTGCTGCGGCCACAGCGATCACGGCGCACCCCGCCAGTGCCCACTGCGCCAACGCTGACGCTACCCTGCCCGACGACGGCAGCCACACTGCGGACGACAGCGCCTGCAGCAGTTGCCTGATGTGCCACACCCCGGGCTGCACCACCCACATGCTGCCCCCCATCCCGGCCGCAGCCCCCGGCACACGCCCGGCTGAGCAGGCCGTTGCACTGGCCAGCGCACCGCTGCGCAGCCCCATCAAGCCCCCCATTGCCTGAGCGCTGACGCCCTTGCGGCGTATTCCTCCCTTGCAGCTGCCCCACCACAGGCAGGCCTATGCTCCGCTCAATGGACCTCTTTGTCATGAAAAGCATTTCACAATTCATAGCTGCCAGCGCTTTACTGTTAAGCGCTAGCGCCGTTTTTGCGCATACACCCGAAGCCGATCACCACGCCGGACACACCATGCCTGGCCACCACGGCACGCACCCGTCGGCACCGGCTGCGCCCGTGCAACAGCCATGGGGCATCGCGGGCCAGCCCGCCGCCGTCACGCGCACCATCACCTTGCGCATGAGCGATGACATGCGCTTTACCCCCAGCCAGCTGACCGTGGCGCAAGGCGAGACCGTGCGCCTGCGCGTGGAAAATGCGGGCCAGATCCTGCATGAAATTGTGCTGGGCACCGCCGCCACGCTGGATGCGCATGCCCAGGCCATGCTCCAGCACGCCGACATGCAGCACGGCGACGCCTTCATGGCCCACGTGCAGCCCCAGCGCCAGGGCGAGCTGATCTGGACCTTCAACCGCCCCGGCACCTTTGACTTTGCCTGCCTGATTGCCGGGCACTACCAGGCGGGCATGCGCGGCAGCATCACTGTCACCCCCGCCAGCACCGCCCCAGCCAGCGCCACCACCAGGATTGCACCATGACCACCGCTTCCACCACCCCCACCCTGTCCCGCCGCACCGCCCTGCTGCGCCTGGGCGCCAGTGCCGCCGTACTGGGCACCCCACCCGCCCTCTGGGCGGCCAGCCCGGCAGTCGCGCCTGGCCCCGCCAGCATGGCCGTGGAAGTCTGGAAAGACGCCAGCTGCGGCTGCTGCCAGGACTGGATCGACCACATGCAAGCCAACGGCTTTAGCGTGCAGGTGCACAACGGTGGCAATGCCGCCGTGCGCGCCCGGCTGGGCCTGCCGGTCGCGCTGGGTTCGTGCCACACCGCGTTGGTGGGTGGCTATGTGGTGGAAGGCCATGTGCCAGCCACCGATGTGCGCAAGCTGCTGCAAGCCAAACCCAAAGCCTTGGGCATTACCGTGCCCGGCATGCCCATTGGCAGCCCCGGCATGGACGGTGCGGTGTATGGCGGGCGCAAAGACCCATATGACGTGCTGCTGGTCACCAAGCACCTGATGGGCAGCGGCGTCAGCACCACGGTATTCACCAGCTACCGCTAGGCGGACAAGGCCTTTTGCGCCGCCGGCGTGCGTGCGCCCGGGTGAACACACCGGGCGCACTTTTATTTCCATAGCTGCCAGCGCTTTCCAACAAAGGGCTAGCAGCCTTTTTCACCCAAAAATAAAAGCCCTGCCCGTTCACACGGGCAGGGCTTTGTCGCAGCGCGTGGGCGGGACTCAGAACGCCCAGCGCAGCTTCACATTCACGGCATGGTCGTGCTGACCGCTGCCCAGCTCGCCTTGGTAGCCCAGCACCACGGCTGCACCACGGTGCAAGGCCAGCTCTCCTTCCAGCCCCAGCAGCGCCGTGTTGCGCGCCAGTGGCACACCGGCCACGGTGAAGTTCTGCCCGCCTTCAAACGCCATCGTCTTGCTGGTGGTCACATCACCCAGCGCATGGCGCCAGCCAAATGTGGCACGCACGCAGCCTTCCTTGCCTGCCACGCTGACATCGCGGTGCGCCCGCAGGCCCAGTGTGGTGCTGGCCATGCTGCCACGGCTGGACGCGCTATGCAGTGCGGCAAAACCGCCGCGCTCCTGGAAGCTGCGGGTGCGCAGTTCGCCCAGACTCACGCCCACAAAGGGCTCAAAACCCACCGCATCGTATTGACCGATGGCATAGCCCACTTCGGCAAACATCTGGGCGGTGTTGGCGCTGTAGTTGGCCTGCAGTGTCTGGTTCAGGCTGGCCACGCTGCGGCGCGTCTCGATGTGGTGCCAGGTGTAGGCCAGCCCCCCCAGCAGATTAATGCGCGGCCCCGTTCCGGACCCCAAGGTCTTGCCGCCATACACGGCGGCGCTGTAACTACTCACATCGGATGCAGAAGATCGGTCCGCCACCTGGCCGTCGGCCTGGGTGTAACCCAGCGAGCCCCCCACGCGCCAGCCACGCTCACCCACTTCCTCGTCCATCCCCAGAAACAGGCCCGTGGTGCGCTGTTTCAAGCGCGCGGCATTGCCATCACCGTCGTAGCTTTGCCAATGACCCACCACCTCAGCCCATGCCGGCAAGGCCTTGGACGAAGGCCAGGCCGAAGCGGGCAACGGACCATCGCTTTGCGCAATCGGTGCACCAGCACGCCAGCCAGCCGTCATATTGCTGCGCAGGTGCTGCTGGCTGATGCTGGGCGCCAAAGCCCCCAGCCCCGCCAGACTGCCCACCACGCTGGCTTGGGTATCTCCTGAAAGGCTGGCAAACACGGCCGCTGGTGTGCCCGCTGGCAGCGACTGCACGAATTGGTAGAGCGCACTGCTGGCAGGCAGTTGCTCGATCACACGGGCCACGGCAGCCTGGTTAGGGCTGGCGGACAGATCGGCAAAACCGATGCTGGCCTTGCGCGTCAACTCCAGCATCACCGCGTGGTCGGTGTAGTGCAGCAAGGCATTCAGGTAGGCATAGCGCGTGGCCTGTGTATCAAACTGACCCTCGATCTGGCTGGCCTCCAAGATGGTGTAGCGCTGGCCCAGCTGAAAGTCCGTCGCCGCATTCGATGAGACGCCCACATGCACCACACTGCCCGCCAACGTGGCCTTGCCCGCCACCTTGATCAGACTGCTGGTGGTGGAATTGGGGTCGGCCTGGACCTGGTAGGTGGAGCCTGCAGACATCACCAAATCTCCCAGCACGCGCAGCGTGCCGTAGGGTGTCCCGGCCGTGGTCATCAGCCCCGTCGCAATGGTGCCCCCCCCCAACACGGTGGTGGTGATGCCGGCGCTGCCTACACTGCCCGTCCCGGCCAGCGTGCCGCCACTGCTAACGGTCACCCGCCCGCCCAGCTTGGCTGAGCCATTGAGCACCAAAGTCCCTGCAGCAACCAGCGTGTTGCCAGCAAAGCTGCTGCTGTTCCCACTCAGAACCAAGGTGCCACTGCCTTTTTTGTTCACACTTCCAGTACCGGTGATTTGGCCTTCAAAGCGCGATGTATCTTGGTGCATAAACTCCAGGAGGCCATCATTGGTGAGGTTGCCCTGCAAAGTCCCGGCCATACCACCAGTCCCCATCTGCAGCGTGCCCTTGTTGATCAACGTCCCGTTGTTGACCAACATCCCCCAGTTATTCAGCACACCATTCACTTCGTTGACCAGCTCGGCCCCGGCCAGGTTCGTCAAAACACTGCGGCTGTCATTGTTCAGCACACCATAGTTGTGCAAGCTGCCCGCATTCGTCAGACCGTCATCCGGGTTGAGCTGTGATTCGCTGGAATTGCCGAGGGTGCCAAAGTTGAGCAATGCCCCCGCGTTGGTCAGCTTGCCATAGTTAACCAACTGTCTGCTGTTGTTCAAAACACCGCTCTGGTCATTGTTCAGCGTGCCGTAATTGTCCAGCGCAAGGGCGTTGTTCAAGGCCCCGCTGTTTTTCAGCATGCTGAAATTGCCGTTCACCAGGGTGCTCAGGTTATTCAGGGTGCTCAGGTTATTCAGGGTGCCCGCGTTGTTCAGCGTGCCCCGGTTATTCAGGGTGCCCCAGTTATTGTTCAGGATATAGCTGGAGGTGATGTCCAGCGTTCCATTCGCAGCGATCTCCCCACCGGAGAAAGTATTGACGGGGTAGGTCAAATTGCTCATGGACTCGCTCACCTCCGCCGCCACATTGATAGAGGGCGGCGAGTAGGCCATGGCCCCCGAGCTTGCCAGCCCCAGCGCCATGGCGACAGCCAGCGGTGCCCCGCCTGCCCCCCCACATGCCAGGCAGCGCCGCGACGGGCGCACCCTGCGCTGGCCAGCCCTCCCGGCGCGCGCGGTTTCTGGCGCGGCCACCCAAGTTCCCAGCGTGGCGTTCCAAATGTGGTGGTAGATGCGGTTCATATCAAACAATCTGCGAAAAAGCGCGCGAGGCCGCAGAAACCGCTCATCGGCCACCCTCAACCCTGACGAACGGTTGTGCCAATGGTATCCAATATTTACACCTTGCAACAAACAGCCAACTATTCCCTAGCAACGCAGGGCGCTACGCTGTACAGCCACCCGTCTGCGCGGGGTTGCTTATTTTTTAGTAGCACCAAGCACTGGCTGCATCGGCGATAACTGGCTATTTCCTCTAAAGCTCCTGACCCACTTACACCGGCAGGAATAGCGGTAGGGATCGAGCGACCGCACCGCAGGAGCCCTCTGGCACGAAACGCTGGCACACAAAAAAGCAGCCCATGGGCTGCTTGTGCGGGCCAGCGTGGCGTGCGCGGTGCACGCGACAGGCTTACTGCAAGAACGCTGGTTTGGCGTAGCCAGCAAACTGGCTGTCCACCACCTGCTTGAACGCTGCCGAGCGGAAAGCGCTCTCCAGGTCTTTGGCCCATTGCGCGCCCTGGTCCTTGGTTTTGACGGCCACGATGTTCAGGTAATGGTCGGGGGTTTTCTCCAGCAGTACGGCTTCGCTCAGTTTCAGGCCCGATGAGATGGCAAAGTTGCCATTGATGATGGCGTACTGCACGTCATCGAGGGAGCGCGGCAGGTGGGCTGCATCCAGCGGCACCAGCTTGATCTTCTTGGGGTTCTCGGCCAGGTCCAGCTCTGACACGCGCAGCGGGTTCACACCCGGCTTGAGCTTGACCAGCCCCGCCTGCTGCAGCAAAAGCAGGCCGCGCGCCAGGTTGCTGGCGTCGTTGGGCAAGGCCACGCGGTCGCCCTCTTTCAGCTCGGCCAGGCTTTTGCGCTGTTTGGAGTACACGCCCATCGGCGCGATGGGACCTTGCACCAGGGCTTTCAGGTCCAGCTTGCGGTCGCCCTTGAAGTGGTTGAAGTAGACCTCGTGCTGGAAGAAGTTGGCGTCCAGTGAGCCATCGGCCAGCGCCAGGTTGGGCTGCACATAGTCGTTGAACTCCACCAGCTTGACTTTGTAGCCCTTGGCCTTGAGCAGCGGCACGATGCCTGCTTGCAGCTGGTCAATGTTGGAGCCTGCGGTGCCGCCAATGGTCAGCTGCGGTTTGCTGGCGTCTTGGGCCAGCGCAGGTACGGCGGCCCAGCTGGCCAGCGACAGGGTGAGTGCCGCGGCCAGCAGGCGGCGGCGGGGGGTGATGCGGTGCATGGTGCTTGTCTCCGGGTTAGAAAGGCATCACACGGCTTATGGCTGCCGTGTTGGTGCAGCCAGTATCCCGACAAGCACATCAAGCTCAAAATAATAAAAAATGTTCTGCTTATAAATTTCTTCTTATATGCAGAGCATGGGCTGCGCGCAGGGAGGCAGTCACTGCCGCCACCAAAAAGGGCTGCCCTGTGGCAGCCCTTCGCAGAGGATGCTGGCCCGCCAGCGCTGGGCGCTGGGGGACCGCTGCAGTGTTTACTGCAGGAAAGCAGGCTTCACGTAACCGACAAACTTGGTGTCCACTACGTGCTTGAACTCTGCCGAGCGGTAGGCCGCTGCCAAATCCTTGGCCCATTGCGTGGCTTCGTTGCTGCTCTTGACCGCCACCACGTTCAGATACAGGTCGGGGGTTTTTTCCAGCACCACGGCTTCCGTCAGCTTCAGGCCCGAAGACATGGCGAAGTTGCCGTTGACCACCACAAAGTCGGCATCTTCCAGGGCACGGGGCAGGTGTGCAGCATCCAGGGGCAGGAATTTGAGCTTGTGCTTGTTTTCGGCCAGATCCAGCTCAGACACGCGGGCGGGGCTCACGCCGTCCTTGATCTTGATGAGGCCAGCCTGCTGCAGCACCAGCAGTGCGCGCGCCAGGTTACTGGGGTCGTTGGGCAAAGCCACGCGGGCACCGTTCTTGAGGTCGTTGACGCTCTTGAACTTCTTGGAGTACACGCCCATGGGCGCCACAGGGCCTTGAGCAATGGCGCTCAGCGCCAGCTTGCGGTCTTTGGTGAACTGGTCAAAGTAGGCACGGTGCTGGAAGAAGTTGGCATCCAGCGAGCCATCGTCCAGCGCCAGGTTGGGCTGTACGTAGTCGTTGAATTCGATGAGCTTGACGGTGTAGCCCTTGGCCTTGAGCTGGGGCACGATGCCTTCTTGCAGCAGGTCGTAGTTGGAGCCAGCGGTGGCACCAATCTTCAGCGTTTTCTTGGCCGCGTCCTGGGCCATGACAGGTGCCGCCATCACGCCAGCGAGGGCCAGCACAGCAGTGGCAACAACGGCACGGCGGCCGGCCTGGAAAGAAATGCGATCGGACATGAAGGCTCCTGGAAAAATAGGGGGTGAGGGCACTGCGCCACAATGCGGCGGTGGCACGGGCAGTACCGTTGATCGGACAGCAGTATGCGCGCTTTCAGGGCATACCCTAAATATCATTTCGACAGCTGTTTATTCAAATTCAGCATAAGAAACAACCCAGCAAAGGCAATGCATGCATAAGCAACTTCTGGCACACACCGGGCACATCGGCCTGGTGCAAGGCATTCGCGTAGGGCATTGCACCGACACGCGCCGCCCTACCGGCTGCTCGGTGGTGCTGTGCCCCGAAGGGGCCATGGCCGGGGTGGACGTGCGCGGCGCCGCCCCCGGCACGCGCGAGACCGATCTGCTGCACCCCAGCAATCTGGTGCAGCAGGTACACGGCATCGTGCTGGCGGGCGGCAGCGCCTGGGGGCTGGATGCGGCCACTGGTGCGGTGCGCTGGCTGGAAGAGCAAGGCGCGGGCCTGGACATTGGTGTAGGCCGTATTCCGCTGGTGCCAGCGGCCGTGCTGTTTGATGTGATGCTGGGGGATATGCGTATCCGCCCTGATGCCGCGGCTGGCTACACCGCATGCCAGGCCGCCAGCGCCCAGCGCCCAGCCGAAGGCAGCGTGGGGGCTGGTGCAGGCGCGGTGATCGGCAAGCTGTTTGGCTGGCAGCGCGCCATGAAAGGCGGCATTGGCACGGCCAGCATCACCGTGCAGGGCGTGACCGTGGGCGCGCTGGTGGCTTGCAATGCGCTGGGCGATGTCTACGACCCGTACACCGGCACGCTGCTGGCCGGAGCGCGCAGCGCCGACAGCCGCACCTTGCTGAACGCCCGGGATGCACTGCTGCGCGGTGACAACGCCAGCAGCATTTTGGCGGGCAGCAACACCACGATTGGCGTGGTAGCCACCGACGCACAGATCACCAAGGCCCAGGCCCACCGCCTGGCCGTGACGGCGCACGACGGGCTGGCACGCGCCATCAACCCCGTGCACACCCTGAGCGATGGCGACACGCTGTTCGCGCTGGGTACCGGCCAAGCCGGCAAAACGCTGGGCATGATGACGCTGAGCACCTTGGCTGCCGAAGCTGTGGCCATTGCTACGGCGCGGGCCGTGCTGCTGGCGCAGTCGGTGGAAGTGGCCGGGCAAGACCGGCTGCCCAGCTGGAGCGACTGGCAGCAACAGCGCTGAGGTTTGTGCCCGCGCCGGCAGCAACGGCTAGGGTGGCAGCGTCTTGCTGGCAATGCGCTGCAACTGCCGCAAGCTGCGGCGCTGGCGCAGCACCCGCAGCACGTTAAAGCCCACTTGCACGGTGATCAGCGCCAGCAAAAACACGGCGTGCCCGCTCCAGGCCCACAGGGCTACCAAAGCCAGCGGCGGCAGCAGTTCCACAGCCAACAACTGCGCGCTACGGCGCGGCGTGGCATCGAGCTGCTGGTAGCGCCGCAGCAAGTCCTGCTCGGCAGTCGTCAAGCCCTGCGGAGAAAGCGGGTCTGCCGGCGGCCCATCCGCAGCAGCGGTTGGCTTGGGCGGCGCTGCCACATCGGACGGTGCAGAAGAAGGAAACGGCATGGCAGACGTAGATCCAAAAAAAGTGAGCTGCCTGCGCCTATCTGCCCTCGGACTGCGATGGTTTTACATCGCAATCCTAGGCATATCAGTCGCTGGCAGCTCCTATTTTTTCAGCAATCAGTGCGGCAAGTTCAATCGACCGTGGCGCCCGAGGCCTTGACCACCGGTGCCCAGGTCTGCACCTCTTGGCGGATGAAGTTGCTGAAATCCTGCGGCGTGTTCTTCTGCGACACCGCGCCCAGCTTGGCATAGGCCTGCTGCACCTCGGGCTTGTCAAACGCCGCATTCATGGCCTTGTTGAGCTTGTCGATGACATCCTTGGGCGTGCCCTTGGGTGCGATCAGGCCAAACCACGAAGTCACATCGAACGGGGCCACACCGCTTTCCTCCAGCGTGGGCACATCGGGGGCCGAGGGCGAGCGCGTCTTGGTGGTGACGGCCAGCGCCTTGAGCTTGCCCGACTGCACATGCGGCCACGAGGCGGGCATGTTGTCGAACATGAACTGCACCTGGCCACCAATCAGATCCGTCACCGCTGGCGCGCTGCCCTTGTAGGGTACGTGCTGGGTTTGCAGGCCTGTGCGCACCTTGAACATCTCGCCCGCCATGTGAATCGAAGTGCCGCTGCCCGACGAGGCGTAGGAAATCTGGTCATTGTTGGCGCGCGCCCATTCAATGAATTCCTTGACGTTCTTGGCTGGCACGCTGGGGTGTACCACCAAAATATTGGGCACTTTGGCGCCCAGCGCCACCGCGTCAAAGTCGCGCATCAGGTCAAACTTGATTTTGGGGTACAGCGACTGGTTGATGGCGCTGGTGACCGCCACAAACAGCAGCGTGTAGCCATCGGCCGGCGCGGCCTTGACGGCTTCGGTGGCAATATTGCTGCCGCCGCCCGCACGGTTGTCCACCACAAAGCTCTGGCCCAGGGCTTCTGTCAGCTCTTTGGCCATGATGCGCGCCACCACGTCGGTGGTGCCGCCCGCCGAAAAGCCCACCACCACGCGCACGGGCTTGCTGGGGTAGCCCGATGCCCAGCTGCTGCCCAAGGTGGCACACGCCAGTGCCCCCACACCCAGTGAAGCGTACCAACGGCGGGACGGTGAAAAAGCAAAGCGCATGGGAATCTCTCCTAAACATCGGGGGGCTGGGCGCGCCGCTCTCCTGGCAGGCGTGACCCAGATCAAGGACTACGTTTATACAAATCCACCCCGGGCTGGTCCGAGGGGGTTTACCCCGCCGAAGTGCACACCGAGTGCGATGCCTCACCCCGCCAACACGCAACAAAGCTGCACCAAATCAACACCAGAAACAAAAAAGGCTCCCAAAGGAGCCTTTTCACGCAAGCCGCTGCAATTACTTGAGGGCCTTGTAGCGGAAGCGCTTGGGCGCAGCGCCCTCTTCGCCCAGGCGCTTCTTCTTGTCGGCTTCGTACTCTTGGTAGTTACCGTCGAAGAACACCCACTGCGAATCGCCTTCGGCAGCCAGGATGTGCGTGGCGATACGGTCCAGGAACCAGCGATCGTGCGAGATCACCATCACGGTACCCGCGTATTCCAGCAGCGCATCTTCCAGCGCGCGCAAGGTTTCCACGTCCAAGTCGTTCGAGGGTTCGTCCAGCAGCAGCACGTTGCCGCCCTGAATCAGGGTCTTGGCCAAGTGCAGACGGCCGCGCTCACCACCGGAGAGCATGCCGACCTTCTTTTGCTGGTCTTGGCCGTTGAAGTTGAAGCGGCCGGCGTAGGCACGCGAGGCCATGGTGAACTTGCCCACGTTGATCATGTCCAGACCACCGGAGATGTCTTCCCAGACGGTCTTTTCGTCGGACAGTGCATCGCGGTGCTGGTCCACAAAGGCCATCTTCACGGTCGAACCGATATCCACGGTACCGGAATCGGGTTGTTCCTTGCCAGCGATCAGCTTGAACAGGGTCGACTTACCGGCGCCGTTGGGGCCGATGATGCCGACGATCGCGCCCGCAGGCACGTTCATGGACAGGTTGTCGATCAGCAGACGGTCGCCAAAAGCCTTGGAGACGTTGTTGAACTCAATAACCTTGGAGCCCAGACGCTCGGCCACAGGAATGAAAATTTCCTGCGTTTCGTTGCGCTGTTGGTATTCGTAATCGCTCAGTTCCTCGAAACGGGCAATACGAGCCTTGGACTTGGCTTGGCGACCCTTGGCGTTCTGGCGCACCCATTCCAATTCCTTCTTCAAGGCCTTGGCACGGGCTTCTTCGCCCTTTTGTTCGGCTTCCAGACGGTTGCCCTTTTGGGTCAGCCAGTCGGAGTAGTTGCCCTTGTAGGGAATGCCGTGGCCACGGTCCAGTTCCAAAATCCACTCGGCAGCGTTGTCCAGGAAGTAGCGATCGTGGGTAATGGCCACCACGGTGCCCGAGAAGCGGTGCAGGAACTGCTCCAACCAATCCACAGATTCAGCGTCCAAGTGGTTGGTGGGCTCATCCAGCAGCAGCATGTCGGGCTTGGACAGCAGCAGCTTGCACAGGGCCACGCGGCGCTTTTCACCACCGGACAGCTTGCCGATCACGGCATCCCATGCGGGCAGGCGCAGCGCATCGGCCGCGATTTCCAGCTGGTGCTCGGAGTCAGTGCCAGCAGCGGCAATGATGGCTTCCAACTCGCCTTGCTCGGCAGCCAGGGCATCAAAGTCTGCATCTTCTTCGGCGTAGGCAGCGTAGACCTCTTCCAGGCGGGCCTTGGCATTGTTCACTTCGGCCATGGCTTCTTCCACAGCCTGGCGCACGGTGTGTTCGTTGTTCAGCTGGGGTTCCTGGGGCAGGTAGCCAATCGACAGGCCCTGCATGGGGATGGCTTCGCCTTCGAACTCCTTGTCCACGCCCGCCATGATTTTCAGCAGCGAAGACTTACCCGAGCCGTTCAGACCCAGCACACCGATCTTGGCGCCCGGGAAAAAACTCAGCGAAATGTCCTTCAAGATCTGGCGCTTTGGGGGCACAGTCTTGGTCAGGTGGTTCATCGAAAAGACGTATTGAGCCATGTGTTTGTCAGCAAATTCTTGTAGAAAAATAAAAATTTGGCGCACAGTTCAAGGCGCCCCAACCACTGATTATCTCCGCATGCGACAATATCCATAGTCAGGGGCTCCAGTTTCCCCTTGGCATCAGCATTCAGCTGGGGACAAAGACTCGCCAACCCAAGCGATTCCGGCTCCCAAATCCTGTGAATCTCATCTGCCTACGACTGGCTTGGCAACACGATAAGTTGCTGCGACAGGCTGATACCCCGCGCCCGGATGGGCGTATCGACAACAATGACATTTGAAGAATTGAACTTGGCACCCGCCATCGTGAAAGCGGTGCTGGAACAGGGATACGTAAACCCTACGCCCATTCAGGCACAGGCCATTCCCGCCGTGCTGACCGGCAAAGACCTGCTGGCTGGCGCACAGACCGGCACCGGCAAGACGGCGGCGTTCTCGCTGCCCATGCTGCACCGCCTGACCCAGGGCGGCACGCAAGCCCCCGCTGGCGGCATCCGCGCCCTGATCCTCACTCCCACCCGTGAGCTGGCCGCGCAGATTGAAGAAAACATTCGCTCCTACGCAAAGTACCTGGACGTGACCACCACGGTCATCTTCGGCGGCGTGGGCATGAAGCCCCAGATTGACCGCATCAACAAGGGTGTGGACATTCTGGTGGCCACCCCTGGCCGCCTGCTGGATCTGCAGCAGCAAGGCTTCATGGATCTGTCCCAGGTTGAAATGCTGGTGCTGGACGAAGCCGACCGCATGCTGGACATGGGCTTCATCCATGATGTGAAGAAGGTGCTGGCACTGGTGCCTTCGGACAAGCAAAGCCTGCTGTTCTCGGCCACCTTCAGCGACGAAATTCGCACCCTGGCCAACAGCCTGCTCAAGAACCCCGAGAGCATTCAGGTCACCCCCCGCAACACCACGGTGCAACGCATCAAGCAAGTGATCCACCCCGTGGGCCGCGCCAAGAAAAAGCAGGTGTTGCTGCACATCATCAATGAGAACCAGTGGAACCAGGTGCTGGTGTTCACACGCACCAAGTTCGGCGCCAACCATGTGGCTGAATTTCTGACCAAAAACGGCGTGACCGCCATGGCGCTGCACGGCAACAAGAGCCAAAGCGCCCGTACCCAGGCGCTGGCCGGCTTCAAGACCGGCGAGCTGCGCGCACTGGTGGCGACCGACATCGCTGCCCGCGGCATCGACATCGACGAGTTGCCACACGTGGTGAACTACGAAATTCCAAACGTGCCCGAAGACTATGTGCACCGCATTGGCCGTACCGGCCGTGCTGGCCGCGAAGGCCATGCCGTCAGCTTGGTGTGCATGGACGAAGAAGGCTTCATGATGGAGATTGAACGCTTCACCAAGCAGGAAATCCCCGTGGTGCCCATGCCTGAATTTGGCCCCGACGAAGGTGAAAAGGCAGAGCCCATTGCCATGGGCCGCCAAACCATCTGGGGCGGTGCTGGCAAGCCACCAAGCCGTGACGTGATGCAGGCAGCTGCCCGCGCCGCGCGCCAGGAAATGATGGACCGCATTCGCACCACCAAGGCCACCCAAGGTGAGCGCAGCGGTGGTCGCCCACAACGCGCTCCACGTGCAGAAGGTGCAGCCCCTGAAGCGGACGGCCAAGGCCCCCGCCGCGGTGGCCCACGACGCCCCGCACGCCAGGGCTTTGCCCCCCGTGGCAATGCACAAGCAGCCTCCTTTGAGATGCGCGATGGTGGCGATGCCCCGAACATGGACCGTGCAGAGCGCGGTGAACGCGCAGGACGCCCCGACCAGGACGCTGCCAACCGCCGCAGCGGCCAAGGCTACAACCGTTCGCGTCAGCGCCCTTCGCGTGAGTCCAACCGTGGCCCTAGCGCCATGGGCAGCGAAGGCCAGCAGGCACCTCGCCCACCCCGTGAGCCCCGCGAGCCTCGCCAACCGCGTGAGCCACGCGCCTCTTACGGTGGCGAAGGCCACAGCCGTTTTGACGATCAGCCGCCACGCGCCAATGCCCACCTGGGCACCCAGCTGGGCACCCCGGTTTCGCGCGCACCGCGTGGCAACAGCGGCGGCCAGCCTGATCCAACCCGCACCAGCATCGACCTGATGATGGAACGCCCACGCCGCAACGGCGGTGGCGGCTTCCGCGGTGGTAATGGCGGCGGCAGCAATGGCGGCGGTTTCCGCGGCGGCAACGGTGGTAACGGCGGCGGCAATCGCCGCGGCGGTAGCGGTGGTTTTAACCGCTAAGCGCCGTTGATCCAGCGCTGCGGCGCTGGCCTCTCGCACCGAGAAGGCTAGCGCCCTGCGCTGACAGCATCCAGCAACGCGGCAGCTTACCATCACCGCTACTTTTGCTTGATGCTCCCGATATGCCCGCCACACCAGGCATCATCTCCACTTGGTTTTCTGCGATGTACTGCCCTATGACAAAGCCCAACGCCCCTGTCTTCGCGCCGTATCTGGATCACCCAGGCTACGCCCCCACTGCACGCTCCGCGCGCTGGCTGCTGATCAGCTCGGCACTGGCACTGGCGGCCTGCTCCAGCACCCCGCTGCCGCAATGGCCCGCTTCTTCGTCGGCCCCTGCACCCACACCGCAGCGCGCGCCATCGGGCAGCACCCCCGTGACAGGCACTACCGCCAGCGTCACGCCTGTCGCCCCCAACACACACCTGGAAGTGCTGCCGTACAGCGCGGCGATTGCGGCACTGTTCCCAGACCCCAACGAGCGTTACAGCACCCCAGGCCTGTCCGACGGGCGCCGCAGCCTCACCACCAACAGCGAGCTGGCTGAGTTGCTGCGCGCACTGAGCCAGCAAAGCCTGAACGGCTCACCACGCCTGGGCGTGCTGAACAGCGGCAGCGCGCAAAGCGGCACCCCCATCTACGCCTTGATTGCCACCAAAGCCAAGGCCATCACGCCATTGGCGCTGGATGAAAGCGGCCGCCCCAACGTAATGATCGTTGCCGGCCAGCAAGGCACCGACACCGCAGCCACCGAAGCCGTGCTGGTGCTGGCCAAAGAGCTGGGGCAAGGCGGTTTGCTGGAACCTCTGCTCGACAAAATCAACATCATTTTTGTGCCCCGCGCCAACCCGGATGGATTCGCCAAGGGCGTTGCCACCACCGCGGATGGCACCGACCTGCGCTTTGACCACCTGCTGCTTCAGACACCGGAAGCGCGTTTTCTGGCCAAACTGGCACGTGACTACCGCCCCGGCGTGCTGCTGGATGCGGGTGAATTCGATGCCATCCAGCCCACGCTGCAGCGCTTTAACGCCGTGCGCGCCAATGACATGGGACTGCAATATGCGGTCACCCCCAATGGCCACGAGTTTGTCGCCAAGGCCGCCCGCGAATGGCTGCACCAGCCCGTCAGCCAGGCACTCAGCCAGGCTGGCATGCGGGTGGACTGGGCCTTTGAAGCCACCGGCAACAACGCCGAAAGCGGCTTTGCCATGGGCACCACCGAGCCCACCACGCTGCGCAACACCGCTGCCTTGAAAAACGTGGTGAGCCTGGAGGCTGTCAGCCGCGGCAGCGACCTGGGCCGCACGCACTTGCAGCGCCGTGTGCACAGCCACGTCAAAGCCATGACCACCGTACTGGAGACCGCCGCCCACCGCGCAGCCGACCTGCGCCAGGTCAACACCTTTGTGACACGCGATGTGGCCTCCCACGCCTGCCGCAGCCCACTGGTCGTGCAAGCCCAGCCAGGCACAGAGCAGCACAGCGTCACCCTGGTGGATGTACCCAGTGCACAGCTGGTGCAAAAAACCACGGCCTGGACCAGTGCGCTGAGCATTGGCACACCGCGCACACGCAGCAATGCCTGCGGATACTGGCTTTCGGCCAACGCCGTTCAAGCCACAGAGCGCCTGGGCATGATGGGCGTCAATGTGCAGCGCGTGGCCGAACTCTCGTCCATGGATGCGGAGACCTACCACAGAGCCAGCACCGAGGCCGAGCGCAAGGCCACCAAGGTCAGCCTGCAGCGCAGCAGCTTTGAAGCCGCACCTGGCAGCTACTACGTCAGCATGAACCAGCCACTGGCATTCCTGGCCGCAGCAGCACTGGAGCCCGATACGCCTTACAGCTTCTACAGCCACGGCATCCTGAGCCACCTGAACGAAACGGCCCGTGTGGTGGCCCCACCCCAGATCGTTTTTGAAGAAGAGTAAGTCATCGCAAGCCCCGAGGCATGGCCAATGCACGGTATGATTCGGGGCTACACACATTGCAGGCAGGCAATCAGCCTTGTGGCAATGTGCGCACTATGTGGTGGCGTTAGCTCAGTTGGATAGAGCAACAGCCTTCTAAGCTCACCAAGCAAGTGAGTATTGATGCGGGTTTGCGGGGTGCTCTGCTCCGCTTTACTGGATGTTTAAACAGGCATCCAGCCCGCATGCCATCGTTTTCCAATCTCCGTTTGCGGAGCGCAAAAAGACAGCTAATGCTGTCTTTTTTTCATTTGAAATTCCATTTCAAGCGGATTGCCTGACTCTTTGGTGATTGCGTTTCAGCCATCAGGCACAAGGGCTCGATAGTGCCAATGCGCCCTTATGGCAAGCACTGCACCCGCCCAACTACGTGAACATGAGAAATTTGGGTGCGTTGTAGATTTGCAGATACCCCGACTCAGCTCTCATCATTGCGACGCGAAAAACCAGAGATCGTTGCAACCAAAAGCAGACTGCTGATCCAACCAAACAAGATTTCAAACCATGCAATAAACCGCACCACGTAGCCCCAGCGCATATTAAGAAATTCGCCTTCATCCTCCGAGGGTATGTATGCGCCCCAAGTATCTTCCAAGCCCAAATTAACCACTGGCAACAGCAGATCAAGCGAATAGGCCAATGGGCTGAAAGTGGAATATTCACCCGGCATCAAGCTGCACGATGGCCAATTACCCAACCCTTCAGTTTGTACTGGTTGTAGCTGATTTGGCCGGCACTGCTCGTAACTTGAGCTTTGAAACACCAATGGGTCAGAAGGTGCGACCGCGTTAAATGGCTGTTGAGCCAATAGCCAATACAGGCCTGCACAACCTAACCAGATACCAAGCATCCAAGTAAACAAGCGCATAGGTCTATAGCCATACCCCGCCAGCAGACCAAATACTCCGTGCGCGCTTCGTGTGGTTACGCGCCTCCACAAGGCAACGATTCGATTTTCACCTTTTGAAGAAAGTCCCACACGCCCAATCTTGCGCTGAAGCTTCTCATAGGCAATCCCCACCTGCTTGGCATCTTCTATATGTCCAATTTCGCGCAGCACACGTTGCAATTGACGCCATGGTTGAGGTCGAAATTCATTTACATCGAGGTAATCATCGTGCTGTATTCCCAACCATGCAATCCTGTCCGCACCATTAGTTTGTGCTTCACCACCGAACGTACCGTAGCGCAAGCCATCTAAGGCGCTGCCCTTTTTCCACGCCTTAACGTCGTCCATCAGCACCTCAACATTCATGTGTGATGCACAAACACATACCGGCTGAGATAATCTACGAAAAAGAAAGCGGCTCTTGACAACAGCACCCTCCAAATTTAAAGACCAACTGTTGCAAGCCAAGAAACTACCACCTTCACCGTTTAGATCCCCCCCTATCTCCGCCCCCAAAAGCCGCACAACACCTAATGCCTCAAATCCATTATTAAGATTTAAATTACCCCTAATCTTCGCCCCGTCAGCACTTAATGCAAAACCGACATGTTCGAACTTACCGTCGGTACAACTTAGGTTGTCATCTATCTGCGCACTTAGTAACTGCACTTCTCCGTGAGACTTGAAACCACCACACAAAAACACACTTTCCGTACATTTCAAGCGTTCAGCTCTGAGACCTTTCGCCAAAAAGCTCCCTATTAAAGAGAAAACACCGCCAACCTTTGCGCCACTAAAATTAATCAACTCAGGAAAATTGCATAGATGCAAGCGCAAAGCACTAGGAACATTACAACCACTCAAATCAAGTTGGTTCTCAACATAAGCACCTTGTAGCTGCACACCGCACTCATGCACAGGTGCCCGCTCATCCCCACCCAAGAGCAAGAAGCGCAGAAACTCTGCGCGAATACAGTTCTCAACGGTTGCTTTATCAGGCACTGTGGAACCGAACACTGCCACCGCACCCACCCTGCACGCTTTCAGCAGCTTTTGCTCACTAGCCTTTAGCTGCCCAAAATCCCTCAAACTGCGGCCAAACGGCTTTTTCGGCTGTTGAGGCTTCTCTGTCTCCATCGTTCCCACCCTCTTATCAAACTTGTTTTATTAGGACGGGATATTAGCTGTGCACAGATACAAAATCCAACACTTGCCATCCAAAGCACTCGCGCTATACTGGCGCGGTCTCGAAAGAGATGGAGCGTAAGAACTCCTTTTACACAGCGGAAGAACCGCACCCGATAGCTTGGCGGTTTTTTTGCGTCCGGACATTGCACATCTGTACTTTGGCAGATGTTTGATTTATGGCCGGGAGGGCGACGGATACAACACCCGCAAGGGGAAGAAGTCCGCTCGGCTGTGTACGAGTTCTTAACCTCCCGGCCGCCTACTGCAGTGCGTAAGAACGCTGCGGCAGGCACTAAAAAGTCTCACACAGGAGCAAGTCATGTCGCAAGTCAGCACAGGCACGTCCGTTGCCATCGCAGCCCCTAGCCTTCAAGTCTTTGAAGGCCACGTCACCACCACCAGCAACCAGATTGCCAAACACTTCGGCAAAGAGCACAAAATTGTGATGCGCGCCATTCGCAATTTGCGCAACACGGTGGATGCAGATTTCTATGGGTGCAATTTTGCACCCATACAAAACATCACCGATTTGGGAGTTGGCCGCACCCGCCAAGACCCGGCCTACCGCATCACCCGTGATGGCTTTGTTTTCTTGGCCATGGGCTTCACCGGCAAAGAGGCTGCGGCGTGGAAAGTGGCTTACCTGACTGCCTTCAACCGCATGGAGGCAGAGTTAAGTCAACCCGCTCAAGACGCCCAGCGCCTGCAACTGGCCCAAACGCTGGCCAGCCAAGCCGGTGCGCAAGTGATGCAAGCGGTGTTTGATGCGGTGATGAGCGGCAGCAACGCCGACTGGCGCCGCGCCCGCTACTTGCTGAGTTTTGGTTACGACCAAAGCGGCCAGCCCAGCCTGCCCATGACCAAAGAGGTGGCCGACGGGCAAATGATTGCCAGCCTGCCCGAGCTGACGCAGTACATTGCCAAAGCCGACATCATGCCCAGCGACACGCAGCTGGCAGCCCTTGCCTCTGCCTGCACCCAACGCCTGACCGAGCGCGCCCAGATCCGTGAGCGCTGCGCAGCTACTGCGGTGACGATGGTGCCCGCCACCACGCCTGCCGCGCCGCTATCCACCGCCGTCAGGTCAACCACGACAGTCGCCCTACCACCCCACATTGGCCACGACGGCAAGCCCCTGCCCCCCGGTACGTTCCGGGCGGTGTTTGTGTGATGTGCGGGTAATTAAATATTTGAATTTAATAGCTACCAGCGCTTACCGGGTAAGCGCTAGAGGCATATTTCATTCATTTTTTATGCACAAAACCCCTGCCGGTTTGCACTGGCAGGGGTTGCATGAATGCGTGAAGGTACTGCTGGCACAGCCATACACAGGCTTACCTTAACTGCGTCTATATGAACTAGCGCACGTTGTAAATACCGCTACTCAAAGTTCATACAAATTTTGAAAAATACCTGAAATCAGTTATTTCCAAAGTGATATTTTGTTACTAGCATCTCGGCAAATGCCACTGCTTCTCTGTACAAAAAGTGGCTACTGCCTGTGCGACCACAGGCTTTTTTTATTCATCTTGTTCTGAATTTGCATGTCTCATCCTCTTGGCCTGCTTCTGGGCGCTGCTTCCCACCCTTTACCTGCCAAGAGGCATTTAGTCAGTGACTGTCTGTATGCCTGCGGCCATCAGCTGCTGCAAGCGCTGGCAGTGCTATGCCTGTTGTGGGCCTTTCACGCCCCGGCCAGCGCGGCAAGCCATGGCACCGCCACCGCCAGCGGCACCAGCATTACCTACACCCCGACCGCCGGGTTCTCCGGCTCCGACAGCTTCACCTACACCGCCTCCAACGCCAGCGGCACGTCCAGCCCGGCCACAGTGAGCATCACCGTCAGTGCGCCGAGCATCGTCCTGATCCCCGGGTCCCTGAGCAACGGCACCGTCGGGATGGCCTATAGCGCAACCCTCAGCGCCTCCGGCGGCACCGCGCCCTACACCTACAACATCACCGCCGGCAGCCTGCTGAGCGGCCTGTTTCTGAATACCAGCACTGGCATGATCAGCGGCTCGCCGATCGCCAGTGGCACCCGCAACCTGACGGTCACCGCCACTGACGCTAACGGCGCCACCGGCTCCCGAGCCTACTCAATCACCATTGTCGCCCAGGCGCCTGTGACCAACGCCGTGAGTGCTACCATCGCCGCCAACAGCAGCGCCCAGCCGATCACCCTGAACATCAGCGGCGGCGCGGCCACCAGCGTCGCCGTGGCCAGCGCGGCAAGCCATGGCACCGCCACCGCCAGCGGCACCAGCATTACCTACACACCGACCGCCGGGTTCTCCGGCTCCGACAGCTTCACCTATACCGCTAGCAACGCCAGCGGCACCTCGGCGCCTGCGACCGTGTCCATCATCGTATCGGCGCCGAGCCTGACGATCACCCCGACCACGCTGCCCAACGCGACCGCCAACAACGCCTACAGCCAGACCTTGAGCACTGCTAACGGTACTGGGCCATACAGCTACTTGCACACCAGCGGTGTACTGCCGACCGGGCTGACCCTGGCCAACGGCGTTCTGAGCGGCACCCCGAGCACAGTCGGCACCTTCAGTTTCACGATCACCTCAACCGACGTCCACAACACCACCGGCTCCCAAGCCTACTCAATCACCATTTACGCCCAGGCGCCTGTGACCAACGCCGTGAGTGCTACCATCGCCGCCAACAGCAGCGCCCAGCCGATCACCCTGAACATCAGCGGCGGCGCGGCCACCAGCGTCGCCGTGGCCAGCGCGGCAAGCCATGGCACCGCCACCGCCAGCGGCACCAGCATTACCTACACCCCGACCGCCGGGTACTCCGGCTCCGACAGCTTCACCTACACCGCCTCCAACGCCAGCGGCACCTCGGCGCCTGCGACCGTGACCATCACCGTATCGGCGCCGAGCCTGACGATCACCCCGACCACGCTGCCCAACGCGACCGCCAACAACGCCTACAGCCAGACCTTGAGCACTGCTAACGGTACTGGGCCATACAGCTACTTGCACACCAGCGGTGCACTGCCGACCGGGCTGACCCTGGCCAACGGCGTTCTGAGCGGCACCCCGAGCACAGTCGGCACCTTCAATTTCACGATCTCCTCAACCGACGCCCACAACGCCACCGGCAGCAAGTTCTACAGCCTCGAAGTGCAGAGCCAGGGGGTGGTTGTGCCTTCAAGCAATGAAACCGTGGTGCCGGGTCAGACTGCTACGGTCGATCTGACCCGCGGTGCCACTGGCGGCCCATTTACCTCAGCCACGTTGCTGTCGGTGAGCCCACCGTCGGCGGGCACCGCCCGCATGGCCGGCCCATTCACCATGAGCTTTGCCCCGGCTGCGGCCTTCAGCGGCAGCGCGGTGGTGAGCTTTAGCCTGCTGGCCGCCAGCGGCAGCACCGGCACCAGCTTCGTCACCTTTGCGGTGCAATCGCGCCCTGACCCCACAACGGATGCGAATGTGCGCGGTGTCACCACATCGCAACAGCAAGCGGCCGTGCGTTTTGCGGGCACACAGTTGATGAACTTCTCCCAGCGGCTGGAACACTTGCGCAACCCTCAGCGCAGCACATTCACGAACGGATTGCAGCTGGCCATGCCCCGGGCGGTGAACACCCAGGTGCGCAACTGCCGAGGAGCCACCAGTTTGCTGGAGCAGCAAGAGTGCGTCACCAACCAGGGCCGCATGGAGCGTGGCAGTCTGGCACCAGGATGGAGCCGCGCCGCGCAGCACAATGCAGCAGCGGCTGCGCAAGGCTTGAATACAGAGCGGGCTTTTGCCTCCAGCGCTCAGGTATTTGGTCAAGATGTACCGCCTTCTGAGGCAGGTGGTGCTGCCAGCGGCAACCGCTCTGCGTCTGTGGCACAGCAACTTATGGCGAAGGCGGCACCTGAGCATGCGCAGATGACAGCTCTGCAAGCAGTAGACACCCCCATCGCCGAGCCGGGCAGCGCAACACGCCCTCGTTTGGCCTACTGGACATCTGGCATGGTGGATTGGGGTTTTGCAGATGCCACTGCCGGTCAAGATGATGGGTTGCGCTTTACCACCAGCGGCGTCACCATGGGTATGGACTATTTGCTGAGCAAAGAATGGACGGTGGGTATGGGCATTGGTTTTGCCTATGACCGCACAAAGATTGGCAGCGAAGGCAGCAGTAACCGCAGCAAAGGGGTGAGTACCGCCCTGTATGGCAGTTGGAACCCAGCACCTGCTTATTTCGTGGACGGCGTGCTGGGTTACAGCCGCATGAGTTATGAGACCCGCCGCTGGGCGGCCGATGCAGGAGAGTTTGCCCAGGGCGAGCGTGATGGCTCTCAGTGGTTTGCAGCCCTGTCTGCTGGCTATGAATGGCGCACTGAGCAGTGGATGCTTTCACCCTACGGCCGTTTGCAATTTGCCCGCAGCAGTCTGGATGCATACACGGAAACAGGAGCAGGCTGGCATGCGCTGCGCTTTGAAAAGCAAAACATCACAAGCACATCTGCATCGCTGGGCTTACGCGGCGAAATCAGCCATGACACCCGCTGGGGTACGCTGTTGCCATTTGGCCGCCTGGAGCTGCAACATGACTTTGACCACCAGTCCGATATGCGCCTTGGGTATGCGGACTTGGCCGGGCCTGCACAAAGCTACAGCATCAGCAGCACCACGATGGGGCGCAACCGCGTACAGGTGGGGTTTGGTAGCAGGCTTCAGTCGCGCATGGGTACGTTTGCGGCAGAAATGCAATTCACACGCAGCAGCCACAGCTTTCAGCGTGGTCTGCGATTGATGTACACCACACGCTGGTAAAGAGATTTACTCAAAGAAAGAATCCCACGCAATGTGGGATTCTTTTATTCCACTCTCAACAATCGTCTCTCTAGCTGCACCTGCCCCATCAGGGCGTTAACTTGGGCGTCTCGCTGCTGGACAAGGCCCACAAGCTCTCCAACCACGCCCGCGCCCTCAGCAAGGCTGGTTGCGAGTTGCTGTTGTTGATCTGCAAGATCTCTGCAGGCAGCGGCGTTGCTTGCAGCCTGGGCGTGCTGGGTGGCGGTGGTGCGCAGGTTGTGCTGCAGGCTTGCAATGCGGGCAGCATCAGCAGTGCGGCCAGCTTCCAGCCGCTGAATTTCTTGGGTGTATGCATGGGTGTTGTCCTGTTGCTGTGCAGCGTGTTGCAATAGCACGACTGCTTTATTTTCAGTAGCTACTTGCCTTTGCTCTGACTGGGCTAAATCCTGTTTTGACTGTTGGTTTAAAGCATTGGCCATAGCGGCATTGGCACGCAGACTTTGCACCCACCATGCGCCGCTACTGCCCACTGCCAAGCCCACGGCCAGTGCGATAGCGGCGGTTTTCATGCCAAGCCCCCTTCGCACAGTTGGCGCTCTACAGCGCGGCGTTTAACCAAGCCGGGTAGTTGCTGGCCAGCTGCATACGTCCAGCGGCTGAGTTCTGCGCACGCACCCTGCATGTCGCCCGCATTGGCTTTGCGCACCAGCGTTGATTTGCAAAAGGCCCCCTCCCCCACGTTGAAGGCAAAGCTGAGGAAGGCGGCGCGCTGCCCATCAGTGAGCGGCTGGCTGATGCACAGCAACGCATTGGCGTGCAGGGCCAAGTCCTGGTAGAGCATTTCTTCACACTGCTGGCGCGTGAAGGTTTGCTCCATGCGCAGCTCTGGTCCGGTGTGACCGGTGCAGGCGGTGATGATGCCAATGGGGTCACGGTAGCTGCGCAGCACGGTGCCTTCGTACTTGGCAACCAGCGGCACGACAGCCACAGCCGCAGCGGTGCCGATGGCTGCGATGAGTTTTTGCTTGAAGTTCATTTGGGGTAGATACCTTTTGCTGCGTTCCACGCGCCAACAAGGGCAACACCCAGCGCAACGATGGCAGCCATTGGTTTGGCCAGCATGCCCAGCCAGCGCAAGACTTTGAATGCACCTTTCATGGCACCAAAGAATTCCAGCAGGTCAGCCAGCTGCAGCTTCAGCTCATGCAGCTCTTGCCGCGCTCTGGCGAGTTCAGTGGTGCTCTGCACCAGTTCACGTGAGGTGTCATCAAGGCCGCGTTCAATGGCGGCCATGCGCTCACTGCCTTTGTCAAAACGCTGATTGACTTGCTCAATATTGATCACCGGTAACTCGTCGCCCCAGTCGTCCATGCGCGCCTCTCTTTCTGTACTGTTTGCTTTGCGTTGCTCAAACTTCGATCAATACGTAGGGCAAGTCAGGCGCTGGGCCAGTGATTGCACCACCCTGCACATACACCCGCTCACCGCTAGCCAGCAGGAATGGGTTACGCAGTCGCAGCAGACCGTTGCCACCGTCCTGGGCAATTTCTGCAGTGCCATCTGCGAACATCACATTGACGGTGCCTGTCAGTACTGGGGCATCTGGCAGCAGGTTCTTGAGGCGCTTGTAAAGGTTGGTGCTCATGCAACGACCACTCTTTCTACGGTGAGTTGCTGGCGCACTTTGGGTAGGGCTGCGCTGACGTTGACCCCGCGCACCAGTCCACGCCAGGTGCCGTCTGTATCAGCAACCTCCAGCAACTGGCCGGGGCGAACAATGCCGGGGTTGGTACCACCAGTGAGTACGGGCATGCTGATGGTTTGCAGCAGCTTGTTGCCACTGGCTGCAAGTGCCCACTGACCGCGCATGCGGGCAGCATCTGCATGGGTGATAAGGTCGTCTTGGACCGATGGGGCCAACTTGTCACGGGCACTCAAGGTGCGCACCACGTGACCTTGCACGCCCCCTACGCTGCCACCAGTAACGTAGATGGCGTTGTAGTTGGGCCGTGGCTCAGGCCTCAGCTCATCGGTGACGATGACGTCAGCAGGCATTTGCACATCAGGCACAGCCTCTGTCCAGTGCCAGGGCAACACGGGGTAGCGCGGCGCAATGATGAGCTGCTCAGACGTGGGATGGCTTCGCACAACGGCGCCCACGCTTTCAGCCACACGCAGCACTGCTTGCAAGGGTGTGCCCTGGAAACTCCATGCGCCTGCAGGGACCAGCCAGTCGGCAATCTGCCAGTCCAAGCCTACGCCAGTGAACTGCAGTGTCTGCACTGCAAGCTGCTGCGCAGTAGCGTCTGCCGTACTGAGCCAGCTTTGCTGAGGCATATAGGGTGCGCCCAGCAAGGCCGTGACGCTGACTCCCTGAACCGCCACGCGCTTGCGCTCAAAACTACGGCTGCGCGCAGTGCTGGTAATTGCAAACACAAATGCAATTCCGTTGACTTCCACCCGTACTCGGGCTGGCAACCCGGCCACAGGTGCCAGCTGCTCCATCAGGTGCTCAGGGCCGTTGGCAGTCAGGCTCCAGCCGTATCCATCATCGTCCGCAGCCAAGGCCACGCCTGTAAGTGGCACTGGTTCCATGCCCGGCAGTAGATGTGCAGTGAGGTTGTGAACTTGCATATAGGCTGGCAGTAAGGGGATAACGTAGTGCGGCGTAGGCTGCGGATCGGGTGTCTTGCTGCGGCAGCGAAACACCAGCCCAGCAGGCAGGCCGTGTGCGAAGGCTTGGTCAAACACCAAGGCCGCAGGCAAACCGGGTACATAGCAAGGCTGGGGGTTGGGCGGCAGTGGCCACACCCACTGGCCGGGGCTTGGATTTGTGGCGTCTTGGTACCGATCACCAAAATCCACCCGCAATGGCAAGCCATGGCTAAAGTCGGTGAGCCAGTGGCCCGCAGATGGAACACCTTGCTGCATGTGGTTTTGCAAGTCACCACGCAGGCGCAGGGATTGTTCCAAGACCACCAAGGCAGCGGCACGTATGGCCTGCGCGTCTTGCATGGTGTCCAAAGCAGCGCTTTGGCGGCGCAAGGACTGCTCAAACCCGCTTTGCACTGCGTGTCGCACGGTGCTGGCTTGTTGCATGACATCGGCCACCGCGCCACGCAACGGTTGCGTCTGCTGCCACAGGCTGCGCACCTGGGCGGACACATGGCGTGCGTCTTTCCAAATCTGCTGCACATTGCTTTGCTGGCGCTGCGATTGCTGCCAGACGCCGTGCATTCCCGCGCGCAGGGGCTGTGCAGGCTGGGCTGAATCACTAGCCATTGCCGCATTGGGGCGGGAGACGTTCACATGCCAGCCCACGGCAACGTTGCCGCGAAGACCACCAGTGATACGGCCCACCGCTGCAACACGCTGCACCGTGGCCACGTGCACCGCACTGCCCACACCCACCGTAATGCGCCCAGCAGCTGCCAGCGAGTACTTTGGCTGGGGCGCGCCTTCATCTGCCCCCAGCACCAGCTGCACGGGGTTACCAGTGCCTTGTCGCTGTTGTTTAAAGACAAGTGGGGTGCCTGCCATGTGCTGCCCTAGCCCAGCGCAGTTGCAGCCAGCGAGATCAAACCGCCTGCATAGAACACTGGGGCATCATCACCCTCTGGCGTTTGCCCGCCGCTGACCTGAAAGCAGCCGCCGTTCGCCGAGTCGGTAACATTACCGTCAGCCAGTACTGCCCCGTCAGCGGCCACCAACTCACCCCAGCGGGGTGTGCCAGATTCCAGCACCATGCTGCCCGATGGGTCTGCCGGTGTGAGCTGCAACAGCCCCGCCTCCGTTATCACGCCCGCAGGCCGTGCCAGTTGCACCTGGGCCATGGGTGTGCCGCCTTGCCCCAGTTCACTAGGGCGTGCTGTGCTGTAGAGACGAATGCTGGCATTCCCCTCAAGAGCATCAAGCCGCACCAGCGTGGCTTGCAGCTGGGCAAGCAGCAATGCCGGGGCCACCCGCCAGATAGGATCTGCGGCACTCATGCGGATACCTCAGGCAACAAGTCATTGGCCGCCACCGCACGGTGCATTCCCGTGTGGTCAAAGGCAATGACAAAGTAGGTTTCTGCAGCGTCCAGACGTTCAAAGCGGTATTGGCCCGTGGTCTTGTCACTCCATGTCTGACCAACAAACATCCCATCGCGCTGGATGAACAGGCACACACGCCGCCACACGTGCTGCAGCAGCTCGCCTTGCTGGGCTTGAACGGTGCCATGGATCACACCGCGTGGTGTACCCAGCATCGCGCGGCCGCCGCGAAGGTCCTGACTGAAAATAGGCTGCCAAATCATGACCACGGCCCCTCTGCATCCAATGCGCACACGTAATCAGCAGCTCTCGATCCACCGCTCGCAGGTCCAAAAAATAACCGGTGCGAGCGATTTCCAATTTGTCCTCGGACTCCGGACCCGAGTACACCGCTCGCATTCGTATGCATGCAATGCAAAACTCCGGGAACTAGCGCTCTCGGGTATGAAGCAGTCGAGTGGCGAAGAAACTTCTGTGCGAAAACCAGTTCCCCAATACCTAAGCCAACAGCCGGACCGCAACCCCCATCGCTTCCGCTATCTGCCGCGTATGGGTACAGAGGGCCGATAAAGCCGGCCACAGATATGACACCGCCATCTGCAGACCGCGACGCATAAATGTTTGTCTGAACACTGCCTGTGGAAAGACTTACACAGCCACTGACCACAGAGACGGCAGTTGTAATAGTTACCCCAACTTGGATTGATATAGAAATCGCATGCTGATCCTGTGGCGTGAGTGCGTTAAATGCACCAAACCAACGCATCAGATACGAGATTTGTCCCTCCGCTGACGAATACCCTGCTGCTATGCCTGCATAAAGGAGTTTATGGTCAGCACAAAAGATCCACTTACTTGGTCTAGCGGTGCCAAATGCTTTACCCCAAGTTGCTTGGGCAGCTTGCGACTGCGAGGGGAACTCACCTAGGCCTGCGTCGACACCCGACATTGACTCGTACCCACGCACATAGGCGTGAGTGCCTGCCAAATCCTCAACCTTCAAACAATGCCCAGCCCACTGAGGGGTGCTCGGCATGTACACCGCCTTGTTGGTTGCAGGATCAGCAAAACGCAGCAGCCATCCCGCCGGTGCCAGTTTGACCGTGATGGTCGCCCCCAACACTACGCTGTCAGGTGCGTCGATAGGAAAGCTCACACGCAGACCGTCAGCAGAAACTTCTGTCAGCTTGTATTCGCCGTTGTAGCTGGTGTCGGTACAACCGGCGACATCAATGACGCACATCGGCTCCCAACCAGTGGCAACAGGCACTGTGATTTGACCCACGCCTTGTGTCACTACAAAGCTGCTGACTTGCTGCATGCCGAACCCATTGACCAGGCATGCGGACAACACGTCAATCAAAGTACCTGCCGCCTGAGTCAAGCTAGGCGCACCAACCATTTCGCTGGTAAAGAGCTTGACGCTGGTGTCTTTAGGACTGCGAGAAGATTGCATATTTCCTCTTCTGATCAAGGTTGTGAAACGCGGTCAATATCGCCGCGCACTGTCAGGCCAAAGGTGTAGTCAGTGCCCGCCGCCTCGCTGGGCTGCACGGTGCGAATGCAGGCAAAGGGCTGCATGGCACCCACTGTGTTGATGCGCAGACCGTTGCCTACAGCCCAGCCCGCGCCCCAGCCACCAGCTTTGACTGTGAAATAAGGCACACCCGCAAAGCTCTCTGTCTTGGTGTTGGGGTTGATGGGTGCAATGTCTGCCGAAATGGGGAAGGTGCCCAGATTGCCCACGTGCTCACCAACAACCTCCACAGTGTTGGCGTTGGTGAACTTGAGCAGCCAGCGCTCAGACAATGCCCCTGCATTGGTCACCACCACAGGGAAAGCCGTGTCGTTGTATTGCGCAGCAGCCTGGTTGCCCACCACGGTGTCAGACCAGGTGACAGCATCAATGGTGGCTTGGTCAAACAGATGGCTCACACGAGCACGGATGGTGCCGGTGTACAGCGCACTGCTGACCACACTGCCTGCGGGGAAGTGGTGACTCAACGCCTTGGTCAGCGTGAGCGTGCCGTTGATCTGCACGTCTGATACCCGTGCCATCTCTTCGATGCGATGGTGCACACGCACGGGCTGGACCCAGTCGCTCACATCTGCAATGCTGACCAGCCCAGCATCCAGATCAACGCTCCAGCCGCTCTGGATTTTTTTGCCGTCTGCCCCCACGATCCATACCCGACTCAAGCGTGTTCGGGCGCAGTCAATAGTCTGGCCATTGCTCAAACTGGCGGCAGGCAGCACACCAGTATGACCGACCACCACGTAGTAGCCGTTGCGAAACACCGGCACACGCCCATCGCTGGGCAGGCGCACGGGGTCCATGCCAATGATGTCTGCATCCAGTGGCAGGTACACATAGGTCACACTGTTAAATCGCAGTGTGGTTGGGTCAACGGGCAGCGGCTTCCAGATCTTGCCCGCTTGCACAGCACCCACGTCCGCCTGGTCGAACCACCACTCGGCACGCTCGGCATCAGTGAGCGTGGCGACATCCACAAAAGCACCAAACTGGATTTCCGTCAGTCCTGCCTGGTAGTCAATCCGGCCACGGCTTTGCGAGGTATTGAAGTAGCCCTCCAGATCCGGTGTAAGGGTGAGTGCGTTGCCTTGTGCATCAGACAGGTTCAGCGTGATGCCCTGCACAGCCACAGGCGCAGCCGGGGTGCGAAAGAACACACTGCCTGCCGTCCAGTCCTTGCGGCTGGTCCAAAGGCTATCCAACACCAGCGGGGCTGCAGTCGTGACGACATAGTCATTCAAATAGGCAATGCCTGCGGCATAGTCCATACGCCCCGCAACTGTGCCGGGGTTGCTAGAGGTGCGGTCTCGAATGATGTCTCCATCCACATCCATATAGCTGTGGCCCATCCAGGTGAACTGCACGCTGCCGGGAACCACGTACTGGCTGGTGTAGGGACACAGGTCAATACTCACCGCAGGCGGCTGCCACGACTGCACGGCCGTGAGCGGACTGGCAAAGCTTTCTGCATACGTGACTTGTACCGTACTGGCTGCCAGTACCTGCTCAGACACGGTCACGGTGGTGCTTTGCCCACCTTTTTGTGCGGAGCTGTTGCTGACACTGCCGCCGTTCATGGTGGCGTTTTCAAAGTCTGTACTGTTTTCGTAGCTGCTCTGATAGCCATCGGTGCTGGCATCTAGATCAACCAGCTTCAACGTCAAGCTCTTGCCCGCGTAGTTGATGGTTCCGCGCGGCCCAAAGCTGCCCGCTGCATCATCGGTGAGCGAATGCGTCTGCAGCTCTTGCGTTTTGCTGCTGGCCACCGTGCTGGTGCTGTAGACCGCCTGCTGACTGACTCCGTTAGGAATGCCGTACTGGCGCACCAAGGGCTTAAAACCGCCACTGCCTTGGGCCAAAGCCCCAATGTGCTTGCCACTTCCTTTGCCCGCAGATGCCCCCGTGCTACTGCCACCACTGCTGGCGGTGACATTACGTGCCGTCACCCACTGCACCATGACGCTGCCCGCTGCGGGCACGCTGTCCAGTCCGATGGTGGCGAAGCCTGCCGCATCGGTGCTGGCCACCACATTCTTGGTAATGATGGTGGCGTACTGGTAAGTGATGCTGAATTCGCCTTGCGCATCGATCCAGGCCGCCAGCACTGGCTTGATCAACAGCTCTCCGCTGGCGTAGTTGATCTCACCAGCAGCATCACCGGTCAGCACACCCAGAGTGTCAGTCGCAGTTTTAAGCTGGCCGCTACTTTCCCACTGAATCTGCAGCGTGCCGGGTTTGATACCTGCATGATCTAACTGCAGCATGTATTCAGGCTGACGCACTTGCAGCAAGGTACTGCTGCGATTGACAAAGCCTGTGGTCTCGCCCCACTGAAACAAGATGGCTGAGCCCACATCAGGCAACGCAGGCAACGTGATAGCTATAGAGCCATTGGTGTAGTTGATGGTGCCCACGGCATCACCAACCAACTCGCCTGCACCATTGTCTTGGCAGGTGTACCAGGTACCCAGCACCATGAAGCTCACCACCACCGTGCCAGGGCTGGGGAAAGGGCGCAAGATGGCCGTCCAGCTATACCCCCTGTTTTCTTGGCCCACCTTGAAACGGTAGGTATGTGGCGTGATGGGCACTGTCACCTCACGCGGCCCTGTTGCCAGCGTGATGCTGCGCATGGCAGCAGGGCGCTGATCCAGGCTGACGCGTTCAGTGCGGCTGCTGGGCACCAATTGGGTGTAGATGCTGGACACTTTTACCTGTCGCAACGGGTCACCCAAGGTGTATGCCGCTGTCATGGGGGATGCACCGTAAAACTGGATGGCATCAGCCACAGTGGTGTCACGGATCATGGTGGCACCTGCAGTGCGCGCGAACATACGATTGGGCTCACTGCCAATGAACGCATTGGCAAGGCGGCTACCAATTTCGCAAGTGGTGACCATGGCCTGAAAGTCTTTGACCTCACCAGAGCCAGAAGAGTAAGAGAACGTGCGCTCTTCAGTCTCCGAGCGTGTGATACGCACAAACTGGCGCTTTTCCGTCGATTTCCCTTCGTCCTGCACCAACACCAGCGTGCGACCAATAGGCGGCGCAGACGTACCTACGCGGTGGAAGATCTGAATGTTCCCCTGGCCCAGCACATGGTTGCCCAGCAAGATGCCATTCCATTCGGTACCTGCAATGAGATAGTTGGCAATGGCAGAGGCAATCTCGCTGCGCTTGGCAAAGGGGCCACACGCTGCAATAGTGACACTGACATTGGTGTCGGTGGCAGGCTGGTCGATGATGATGTTGGCATCCATCAGCGGATCTGTATTGCCAGTCTGTACAGCACCAAACAGTTGGCGAATACTGACCTGCCCACCAGCACGCGCTACTTCAGTGATGTCTTCAAAAACGTCATTACTCTGCCCCCATCCAATGACGTTCCCAGAGGGGCCGCCGCCGCCCTCTGGCACGTCATCCATGACTTTAGATTTGAGCAGCTTGATATCGCCATCTTGAATGCTGGTCATTGCACGCCTGTCCTCGTTCTTAAACCGTAATCAGTCGCAGCGTGGCGACATAAGGGTTGGTATGAGCAGGCAACTCAGGCCTGCTAATAGGCTGGGCCTCGATGGCGTCCTCTGGCGCAAACATCACCAAGAACTGTTCGCCCGTAGCAAGCGTCAGCTCATAACGGCCTTCTGGATCGTCCGCGAGCTCACGCACAGCTAGCAAAGTGGCGCGGCGAATCCACCCCTGATCCTGGGCGCCTTGCAAGGTGATGGGACGACCACCCACCTTGGGCGCGAGATCAATAATTTGTGCGCCGGTGATACTGCGCTCTACGCTGCGCTGCGCCGATACCCAGACGAATTCATCCACCCACAGCATGCCGCTGGGCAAAGCAATACCATTCAAGAAGTGAGATGCCATCAGAACGCTGCTCCAGTTAATTTGGCGCTGCGCTCCAGCTCACCCATCAGCTGCTGCAGCACATTGCTGCCTACTTCATCCGTTTTGATTGCACCTAACTCACGCCCACCTATAGAGATCTCATGGCGGTGAACCTGCGTTACCAGCTGCTGCGCCGTGGTCTCCTGTGGGGACTGCACCTCTGCTCGTGGCGACGGTTGCTTGCCAGCATTGGCTGCTTGTTTCAGCTTGATTTGCTTGCGTGCCCCCTCCATCGCAAACTTGGTGGTGTCATATTGGTAGTTGCCAAGCTGACCACGGCTCTTGGTGTCAAAGGGGTTTTGCTCTTTGTACTGACGCTGCCATTCCTTCCACCAGCCATCCAGCTCTTCTTCCGTCTGAAAAACGGGCACCAAGTTTTGAATGGGACTGGTAGTTCCTCTTTGGGCAATATTGGGCGAGCCAAAAGCAGAACGTCCTTGATCTCCGGGGCCGCGATAGTCAACCGCGCTATGCATGCCAGCAATACGCTTTCCTGCCCGGTCTGCTGCACGCCCCACTTTGTCAAAGTCATTGACCATGCGCCCTGCTGCACGCGCAGTGGCCTTTTCCGTATTCACCACAGCTTTGCCGGCACGGTCCAAAGAGATTTCGTAGCCCTTGACAGCAGCCTCCGTCTTTAGCCACGTCGGGGCAATATCACCGTTGGCTGCAATCACACGTTCAGCCATGACCTTCCAGGCCTCGGCAATGCGCTGCGGGGGCTGGGTGCCATCTTTGGCCAGCTGTTCAAAAGCACTGCGGGCTTTGTCAGCGGCCTCTTGCAGCTCGGCATTGGTTTTCAGGCCCAGGTCCTTGTAGGCCTGCTCCAGCAGCGCTGCTGCATCTGCGGCCTGCACACCGGACTTGGACAGCGCCTGCTGGGCACGGTCAATCTCCTGCAGCTTCTGGGCAGCGTCATGCAGGCTGCCGGATTGCATGAGCGCTTCATACTCTTGCTTGAGTTTTGCCACGGCGGCTTTGGCATCCTCTGCAGACTTGGCGGCAGCCTCATCGCTCTCGCGTTTTTTGTCCTGCGCTTCTATCGCAAGGAAAGCAGCCTCAGCCTCTTGCCGCGTTGCCTCTCCCAGCTGCCCCACCGCGCCCACCGTTTTTGTCAGCTGCTGCTCTGACTCCTGCGCTGCCTCGGTCAGCCCTGCCCAGCCTGCACGTGCCGATTCTGCCGACTCAGCCATGGCACCAATGGACTGATTGGATTTCTCCACCAGGGCCTCAGCCGCTGCCCACGTGGCCTCTGCAGACACCCGTACATCATTGGCGGCTTGCGCATAGGCCCGCGAGATTTCACCGAAAGTGATCTTGCTAAGCCCCTCATACAGCAAAGCCAGCCCATGCTGGATACCACTGAATACCGCAGTGACTGCGCTACCCAGACCGTAGATCACGGTCAACACGCCACTGGCACCCGCCGACATGATCCCCCAGGCCGTCTGCACACCGAAGCCTGCCTGCCGTGCTGCTGCCGCAATGCGCTCGAAGGCGCCGCCCACGTCGCTGGCCATGACCTGCGCACGCTGCACAATGACGTTCACATCAAAAGTCGCAACAAACTCGCGGAAGGCTTTGATGCCCGTCTCAAATGCCGTAGCCAGTATCTGGCCAAACTTCGCTACCGTGCCATCTTCAAGCCCCCGGCGGATGGCAGCCGTCAGCTCATCCACCCCTTTGCGTAGCACAGGCAGCACAGGGGTGTTGAGCACTTCCACCGCAGACTGCCAGACACTTTTGAGCCCCAGCACCGAGCCACTGAAGTTGTCTTGCATGGTCTTGGCTGCAGCGGCCGCACTACCCTCAGCATTGCGCAACTTTTCGGTCAGCTCATCGAGCGCACCCATGCCCTGGTTGAGCAAGGCGCGCAATGCAGGCCCCGCCTCCAGACCCACCGCATTGATGGCCTTAGCCCCTGCGGGCCCCTTCAAAGCCAGCTGACGCAACGCATCATCGAAGTTATTGGTGACGATACCAAGTGCACCAAGCTCTTGCCGGAACTTGGTGGCCGGGTTTTGAAACTGGCTCAAGACGCTGTTGAGCGCCGTACCTGCACGGCTGGCATCAATGCCAGCATCAGCCAGCTTGCCCATCATGGCGACCGTGCTCTCCAGGCTCAAGCCCAGCGAATTGGCCACAGGTGCGGCGTAGCTCAGCGCCTGCGCCAGTCCTTCCACGCTGGTGTTGGTAGCGTTGGCACCCTTGGCCAGCACGTCCGCTACGCGCCCGGCATCATCGAAGGCCAAGCCCATACCCATAACGGCCTTGGTCACATACTCGCTTGCAGTTGCCAGCTCCACATCACCAGCCTGCGCCAGCGCCAATACAGCAGGCAGCGCCTTGATGGAGTCACCCGCACTCAGGCCGGCCTTGGCAAGATTCTCCAGCGCGCCCGCTGCCTCTACGCTGGTGTACTTAGTATTAGTGCCAGCACCTTGCGCAGCCTTGGTCAGCAGCTGCATTTCCTCAGCCGTGCCGTCAGTGGCCGCCTTTACACGGCTCATGGCGGCTTCAAACTCTGCAGCGCCCTGAATGCCACCCGCAAATGCCTTGATGCCAAAGTACCCCGCAACGGCAATCCCTACGGCTTTGATCTTGCCTTCTAAGCGGCCAAACACCGCAGACGCGTTGTCCTTGGCGTTGATGACAATCTGAATAGGTTTGAAGGCCATGTGTTTGGTAGCAAGTGATGACTTACGGTTTGCGCTGCAGCCATAACGGCCACAGGGCAAACCGCCCCGGCCATGCCGGGCGGTTGTGCAAGGGGTGGATTAAGGGGCTACGGGGCGACCGTTGCAGTAGATGGCTTCGCCATTGGCAGGCTTGAGCGCTTCCAGTCCAAACTCCATCGCCACCACATCGGTGCCCTCGGCAATCAGTGGCAAATCACCGTTGGGGGTCAGCGTTACCTTGGGCAGGTACCAGTCGCGGTCACCACCGGCTGCGTTGTCGGACACGATGCGCAGCGCGCCGGTCAACTCTGCAGAGGCGCCAGACTTGACCGCCTCATACGAACCAGCCACAGGCGTATAGCCAAACAGCACCTCAGTGGAAGCAGTGATGGCAGCACCTTCCAGAATCTGCACGCGCCCTGTGGCCAGCTCCACGTTGAAATCGGTACCAGCCACCAACGCTGTGCCACCCGTTTTCAATTTCGCCGTTACGGCCGACACATTGCGTACACCCAAGGGGTTAGAGGCTGTTGCACCCAACTGGTACTGACGGCCAGGCAACACCTTGCGCTCTTCGTCAACTACAGGAGTTGCGGCTTGAGACTTGACTTCATGCACGCCAGACAGCCACAGCGCAGCATTCTTGGGGCTGAAGTTGTCGCAGGTCAGCGTGCCCGTGCGGTCCACTTGAACTACCCAAGCACCATCTTTTTCACGCAGGCCACCCTGGCTGGAGAAGTGCTCAGCCTTCTCGGTGTTGATGGTGAGGGTTACCCCCGGGCAGTTGCCCAAATCAATTTCGCCGGTCAGCTGCTCGCTGGCGTCATAGGGATCAAAGTACACACGGCCACGTGCGATCAGGTACTGGCTTTTTTCGTGAAGAATGGGCATCGCGGTGCTCCAGAAAGATGGTTATGGCTGACCGTCAAAGACAGCCGCCGTGGTGAAAGTGATTTCGTAGCCGACCAAGCCAGCTTCGCTGAATGCGGCTTCGGACACACGGCCTACCTGCAGCTCAGTCCAGCTGCGCGTTGCATGCACAGGGCGCCAGTTGTGCAGACTTCCAATGACGGCATCCAGTGCGGCATCCAGCTGACCTGCTGCCGCATCCCCGCGCTGCACGACCAACGTGACTGACCACTCAGGCTGCAACGTCACTGCAGGCTTTCGCACCTGTGGCACGCTGGCACCCGCCATGCGTACGTCCACCGCAGGGACGCCGCGTCTATCAGCGGAGACCGTGGCACCACGCACTTGCCAACCCGTAAAGGCAGGCAAGGCGCGCAGCCTTTCTTGGATGACTTGCTCAAGCGCCAGCATCAGACAGCCTGCCCAAAGAAGATGGGGAAAGTGGCCCAACCCGAGGCGTCGGGCACTACAGGCCCACTCACTTCACAGTGCTGGCCGTTGATGCACAGCCCCTTACTCCCCTCTGCAATGCCAGGCGCGTTGGCTATGCACATGGAGACGGTGTGCGTGATTGCAGTCACCGCCTCAGGCATGTAGCCCTCATCTGCGCCGCGCTTAAAGATCACGCCAAAGGCATGGCCACCGCCTTGCCACGTTGCCGTGGCGTTAGACAGCAGCTGGCTCACGCCCTGATTAATCAGGGCCTCAACCGCAGCAAAGGGAGCAAGGTTGTGCGTCATGAAGTGCCTGCTCGCTTAGGCCTTGCGCTTGCCGCGTTGCAGCATCCCGGGGCGGGTGCACATGAACAGCGGGTAGCTGTACACCTCAGGACGCGCCCAGGCTTGGCGGTCTTTATCAACCACCACCATGGCGTACACGTCCTGGCCGGGGGTGTTCACAAAGGGCAGAAACTCTGCCGGCGAGAAACCCACCTTGAATGCATCCGGCGCACCCACTGGGAAGAACTGGCACTCGTCGTCATTGATAGCTACGGTGCTCTTATCGTCCGTGCCCCGGTAGTTGATGAAGTCAATGTTGCCGTATCGAAAGCTGCCAAACGCCTGACCCACATCGTTGCGCAGTTCACTAGCACCTTGCTGCTGCAGGTAAGTGCTGCGTGTTTCTGCATTGCTGACCAAGTCGTCAAAGAACTTGTCACCGCACAGAGCCACGGCACGGGTCATACCGGGCAACCAAGCGCCATGGCTGCCGCGCATCATGGTGCGGATCACTTCATTGCACTTCACACGCACCTTGCCCTGCTTGTCATCAGCGCTCGCAAAGTCGAAATCGATGGTGGCTGGGCGGGCAATACCAAACTCGGCAAACCAGTCATGCAGCTCATTACCTGCAGCGTCCATCACCTTGCCCTGCACGGCACCCAGGCGCATGTGCTCATGCGTCAGCTCTACCGCAGCGCGCAAGCCCGTTGTGCCGTTCATCATGTCGGCAATCTGGTTCTGCACACCCTGCAGTTCGCTGGTTTCGCCAAAGGCGCGAATGTTCTGCAGTTCGTGGGCATACAAGGTCTTGCCACGCGCAATGCGGTTGGTGGCAAAGTGCTTGATGGTGCGCTGCTCACCCTTGCCTTCTTCCAGCGGTGCACCACGTTCGCTGATGGGAATCAGCGACAGCACGCCGCCTTTTTCCTCCACCGCAATGGTGGTGGTGCGTGAACGGTCTGGGGTGAAGATGTTCATCTGCCCCAAAAGTTGCGGCACATAAGGTGCTTTTTGAATGGCCGCAGACAGTGACGTCATACTGAAAGCGGCGTGCGATGCCAAGAGTGCGAGGTCTGCCATGTGGTGTACCTTTTGTCTTTCCGGCGCAATCAGCGCGCCACGATGCCCACTGCTGCCAACTGGCCCAGTGCTGCGGTTTTTTGGTTGGTGGTGATAGCTGCGGGCCAGATCAGGGCTGCGGCCTCCACTTCGGCATCACGGGCTGTGATGACGGCGGGCTTGTCACCTGCAGTGGCATCCACCGCAGCAAACAGCACGGCCACGGCGATCTGGCTGCCGTCAGGTGTTTCGCCTTGGCCTGATCCATTGGTTGGATCCACGGGCACGTATTTGCCGGTGGCCGTGACCTTGCCCAGCACCGTGCCGGGGTTGCGTACTACGCCTTCAGCTAGCGTGACCACATCGCGCGAGCGTGTGCCATTGGCTTCGCTCACCAGGTAGCAAGCCGTGCCGGGTTGTTGTTGATCCATGATTTGCGCTCCTTTTGAACGAGGTGTGCTTTAGTGGCTAGACACGCCAAAGGCCTTGTCCCAACCCGCGCCGCTGGCTTGCGCTTCGGCTGCGCCGCCTTGCGGGGCTGCGGCTTCTACGCCTGAGACGTTGGGGTTGCCCATAGCGGCCATGGCAGCCGCGAACTGGTTGCTGACGGCAGACGCAGCAGCCCCAGCGGCAGGCGCGGCATCCAAAAAGCCTTTGGCCTGCTCTGCACTCAGGCCTGTGGCAATGCATTGCTGGGTAATGGCCGGGTTGGCTGACGCATTGGCATGGCTGGTAATGGCCGTGACGCGGGCACGCTCGGCGGCAGCGCCCTCTGCATGCGCCTTATCCAGATCGGCCTGCGTAGTGGCTGCTGCCGTGGTGGTGGCAGCGGTGGTGGTGGCACCAGCGGGCGCAGCAGGAGCTGCGGCCGCTGCATTCGCGGATGCTTCAGACATGGAGGTTTCCCAAGGTTGGAGTGAAAAGCCCGCAGCAGTTGCTACTGCGGAGTTACGCCGGGCCGCCAGTTCAGCCACCACCGCATCGACAGTGCCAATGCGGTCAGCCAAACGCGCAGCCACAGCGGCTACGCCCCGGTAAACGCCGGCGCGGGTGTCGCGCACGGCTTGCTCGCTCATGCCGCGGTGCTTGGCCACGGTTTGAACAAACATTTGGTACAGCCCCTCAATGTCTGCCTGCAGCGCAGCGCGCACGGCATCTGGCAAGGGCTGGTAGGGGTTGCCGTCGATCTTGTGTTCGCCAGCAAAGATGTGCGATACGGTGATGCCGTCATTGGCCAGCGCACGGCTAAAGTCCACATGCCGCATGACCACGCCAATGGAGCCGACGTATGAGGTGTTGGTAAGTACCACCTCATCTGCCGCACTTGCAGCCAGGTAGGCAGCGCTGGCGGCCATGCCGTCGGCCACGGCCACAATGGATTTGCGGCCACGGGCGGCGTAAATGCGCTCGGCCAGCTCAAACGCGCCAGCCACTTCACCGCCGGGGCTGTCCATCACCAGGGCAATGGCGTGCACGTCGCTTTTGCCCAGCGCGTCTTCCACGTCTGCGGCCAGGTCGTTGTAGCCAATCAGCAGACTGCTGTCGGCGGCCAGCTTGGTGCGGTGCACCAGCCCGCCCATGGCACTAATCACCGCCACGCCATCCACCACGCGGTAGCCGCGCTCAGTGCGCTCGCCACGGCGGGTGGTAAACATCTCAGCAGGCAACGCGGCGCGGGCACTCAACTCAGCCGCATCGATCTGCAAACCATCCACACCCAGCAGGCGGCCACCCAGCCCGGCAATGATGGCGTCCAGCTTTTGCGGGTGCAGCAGCAGCGGCGTGTTCAGCAGACGGTCTGCCAAGTGGGGATAGGTGCGGCTGCTCATGCTTGGCCCTTTGCGCCTGCACCGCTATCGCGGCGCTCTTTGTTGTCTTGATCGTCTTGGTCGGGCGCATCCGGTGCGTTGGGGCTTACCACCCATGCGGCCTGCGCGGGTGCTTGCAGGCCCAGCTCTGCACGGCGTTGCGCTTCGATGCGCTGCTGGTGCAGCACCTCTTCCCAGTCCAAGCCCTGCTCTGCGCACTCTTGCTCCAGGGTGGAGACACCAATCTCCAGCCGCAGCTTGGCGGCAGTGATTTCTTTCACCGGGTCTACCCAACCCTTGCCACCAAACACAAAGCGGCAGCGCGTGTAGGCGTAGCGGTTGGCGTAAAAGCCGGGGGCGTCAATCACGCCTGCGTTTACGGCCTCTTCCAGCCACAGCTCATAAATGGGCTTGAGCCAGTTGGCTGTTAGCCAGCGGCGGCGGCCATGAAAGTAGCGCCACGCCTCAAGCAGTGCCGCACGGGCGCTGCTGTAGTTGACGCGGCTAAAGTCTTTGGCAAATAGCTCATACGGCAGGTTCATGCCAGCAGCAATGCGCCGCTCCACCGCCAGCATGAAGGCGTCAAACGCCACATTGGGGCGGCCCGGCGTAAAGCTGTTCATGCGCGCCCCCACGGGCAGCGGGATAACTGCTGCCCCCTGCAACTTGCCAATGTTTTGTGCCTGCTTGACGGACTTAGACCACGCATCACGTGGCTCCGCACCAAACAAGGCTGATGCAGATTCCGGGTCTAAATCCGACTCCAAAAACGCCGCTACCAGCGAATTGGCCAAGCTGGCCTGCAACTCGTTTTGCGCGTACTTGCCCGCCATGTGGAACTCACGCATCACCGCGCTCACAATCGGGCGGCCACGGGTTTGGCCCGTGCGCTCTTTGGCGTGCAGGTGAATCACGCGGCGGCGCCCCCATGGCGTAAAGGCGGGCACACGCTCCCAGCGGTTCAGGTCTTGCACCTCATCACCACGCAGGTACAGCGCATCACCGGGGTGCGCGGCCTGAAAGTGGTAAGCCAGCGGCGCGCCATCGCGGTCAAACTCCACGCCACGGCGAATGCGGGCCATGCCCTCCAAGTACGGGGGCGTTTGCAGGCGGTCAGACTCCATCAGGCTCAGGCGCGTAGCCCAAGGGCTGTCTGGGCGCGGCAACCATTTGGGAATGGCTACGGCATCGCCGTTCACCATCTCGCCGCCCAGGGCCAGCACCGTGAGGCCCAGCAAATCCAACGTGCGGGCGGCATCGCAATCCGTCGTGTCGGCCCAGCTGCGAAAGTGCGCCTCTACCTTGTTGCCCCATTCCCGGGCTTGCTCGGGCGACCAGCCCAGCAGACGGTAATCAGGCACGGCCGACAGGCGCAGCACCGCGCCCACAATGTTGTCGCGGTGGGTTTGCAGGCCACCGGCCATCAGCCCATCGTTGCGGGCCAGATCACGGCTGCGGCTTGTCAGCGTGTCCAGCTCGGGCAGCAAATCAGCATCAGGGCTGCCCGCAAACGGCTGCCAGTCACGCAACGCCAGGTCAGAGTGCGATGCGCCCTGGTACGCCGTCATGCCTGCACCTGCGGTAACAGACGCAGCGGCACGCTGGCGGCGGTGGTGTTGTTTGCTGTTGCGCCCCATGTGCTTACGCCAGGTAAATGGGGCCACGGGTGACACCGCCAGAGCGGCGTGCCAACTCTTCATTCACGGCACGCAATTGCCGCTCAATGTCTGCAGGGGCTTGGCCAAACTGAACCGAGCGCCCTTCCCCACTGGCCGTGGTGGGCAGCGTCAGGCGCGCTTCCAGCGCGGCCAAGTAGGTGTCGCGCTTGGCTTGGAGCTGTTCGGTGGTGAGGTGGCTGTAAATACCCATGCGCCGATGGTCGGCGGGGTGCTGCGAACAAACCAGACGAACTAGTTCTCTAAATTTTGTCGCAGGCTGCTAGGGCTTATGCAGCAATGAAGCGGGCAATCAATTTAGTAGCAAACCGACAACAAAGACTAGTTTTCAAAAAAACCAACACCAATCTCCTATTGCAATCACAACCAAAATGGTTCATTATTTGAACCGCTGATAGAATTCACTCTAGTTTGTAAGTTATCAGCATCACTAGGAGTCCCCACATGGCAATCACAGAGTTCGGAAAGGCAGTTCGTAAGGCTCGAATCGATGCCGACGTAACTCTCGCATCGATGGCCGAAGAGCTTCAAACCACGCCAAGTTTTCTTAGTGCGATGGAAATGGGCCGAAAAAAAATACCAGATGCGTGGGTATCGAACATTGAAAGTTACTTCGCCCGTAAAGGCGTCAGCGTTCGCTTGCGTGAGTTTGCAGATGTCGCCAACAAATCCGTCAATCTAGACGGCCTCGACCCCGCCCAGCAAATGCTGGTCGCAGGGTTTGCCCGAGTCAACATGTCAGATTCAGAGTTGACCCGATTCCAACAACTACTCTCTAGCATCAAGAAGAAAGAACCTGAATAACCATGCCACTGCACGAAGGCTTCCCCGTAGCGCCAAGAAAACGGGTGCATATCCGCGCAGCAGCTCAAAACGCACGAGAGGTTCTGAGTCTTCCTGCAGGAAAGTTGAAATGGCTGCTACTGCTAGATTTACTCTCCGCTAAATACGGCATCCATTACGACATTTTTGACAAGTTCTCAGCTCCAGTACCAATGGAAGTTGAAGCTTGCTTTGTCCCTGCTGATATGACTATTTACATCAGAGACAGCGTGTTCGAACAATTAGCTGTCGGAGGTCAAAGAGCTGGTTTCACCATGGGACATGAACTCGGGCATGCTTTGCTGGCACATCAACGGACGTTGAATCGCCTGACCAAAGACGTTCCGATTTACTGCAATAGTGAATGGCAAGCGGATACCTTTTCGGCAGAACTCATCATGCCATTGCTAGATATTCACCAACACGGACTGCGCACTGTAGAAGCAATTTCAAAGTTCTTCGGAGTTTCAAATGCAGCTGCGAACCGACGCTTATCGGAGCTGCGAAAACATGGCGAGCTTTAAGAAAAAAGCTCCCAAAGTGGTACCAACACTTTGAGAGCCTTTGGGGAAGGTGACAAGGGTATACCTCTCCACCTCCACGTTTGTCTGTCTAGGACGCCGGAAGACTACCACTCCGGAACGTGTAGGGCAACCAAAAACCCTTTAACTACTCCTGGCCGCCTGGATTAGCGGCGGGAGAAAACGTTTCGGAGGTCGGCCATGACATATCGCCGCCATAAGGACGTCCATGTGTGCTCATACGTGCGCACCCGCAAGGGTCGCCTGGAGTTTGTGTGCTCGCACTGGCGCTCGTCCCCAGGTCAAGCTGAGCTGTTCTAAGCACGCTTGCACCTGTAGTCTGCCCGGCTGAAAAGCTGGTGCCCGCCCTACTCGGCGGGGTTGAGTCTGGGCGCACAACGCGCTCAGATTTTTAAACCTAAGCTTTATAGGAGCCATAACCATGGCCAAAACACATCACGTTGTGCCTGCCGCCGGCGGCGGCTGGAATGTCAAAGTTGGCGGCGGAGAACGAGCCATCAAGCACACACCCACTAAGCAAGAAGCCGTCAGCGTTGCGCGCACGATTAGCCGCAACCAAGGCTCTGAGCTTCTCATCCACAACAAGGATGGCCGCATCGCACAGAAAGACAGCCACGGTTCAGATCCACGATCGATCAAAGGCTAAGTTTGTATGAGCAGAAACAGGGTCTTTATGGCCCCGTTCTCTAGTTAGCTAACTTTGAAAAAGCAGAAGTAAACCTCACAACAACGTCAACGTGCTCAAGTACACAAATATCGCCAAAAAATTCCATTCTCGCTTCGAGGGTGCAGACCTTTACCCCAACCTAAAAAGCTGGATCTGGGTTGCTTGGGTGGCCTACGCGCTCGACTTCATCGCCGCTGCTGGCGTGTTTTTGTACGTCGTTGGTACAACTACTTCACATGGCTGGTCATTCTTCTTTGGCGGATTGATGCTCGCCGCAGAAATAGGCTTTTTAGTCACCAATAATGCAATTGATGACTACAAAAATAAAAACCAAAACCAACGCTTCAAGCTCAAAGGCCCAGACGTTACAGAGCAGCTTCAACATGCCAAACGCAAAGAGCTTGAGGATCTACTCGGGCAACGGGCATCCAACTTCCTAGCCGTAGCTCAAGAAATTGCAGAGCTTCGGGCAACTAAAAAATTATTTGCACAGCCTGATCTTGGATTCTGGAGCAGCATCTTTCACCCAGACTCAAAGTCTCGCTTGATAGCAATCTTGCTAGGAGCAATTGGCTTGATCGGTGCGCTGATTGCCAACTCCGTAGGCAACACAGCCTTCTTCGATCTGGTCGCATCAGGCCACCTACCCTTTCTACTCTTCCTATGCGCTTTCATCGCAGCACTTTTTCACTTTTCAGTTTACATCTGCCGCCTCGCTTACCGCGTGCTCAGCGGCAAGGTCATGGAATGGCTACTCAGGCTCGGTTGGAGCAAAGCAGCTGAGAAGCTTGCGCTTAACTACATGGTCAATGCATTAGTCGATCTACACGAACCTGTCAAAACTGAACCACGGCGCCTACGTGCAGCGGCTGTGCGCCAACGACCAAATGCACTCAACCAATAAGCAATGCGTCAATCAAAAAGCCCCTGCCAGCCAACGCCAGCAGGGGCTTTTTTGCAACTATGCGACCAAAGCTGCACGCTTCATAAACACCAGCCAATGCGTCAGCCCGTTGCGGCCACTGACCTGACCGAATAGCGGCTTCTCAGGTGTCAGCGCCAAAACCTCTTTCAGCTTCACCTGGGTTTCGTTCCACTTGAACACCAGCGTACCGCCCGCCTCCAGCACGCGGAAGCACTCTGCAAACCCTTGGCGCAAATCCTCTCGCCAATCAGGCCCAAGCCTGCCGTACTTGGCGGCCAACCAAGATCGCGGCCCCGCATGCACAAGATGAGGCGGGTCAAACGCCACCAGCTTGAACGCACCATCCGGAAACGGCAGCGCGCGGAAGTCCATCACAAAGTCTGGCTCAATCATCAGCACACGCTGGCCAGATCGATTTCCGCGCGAGTTGTCCGTCACCGTGATCGTTTCAGCCCTGCAATCCGCAAACACCGCGCGCGGGTCTTGCTTGTCTAGCCACATCATGCGGCTGCCGCAGGAAACGTCCAGCACATGCTTTGGTTCAGTCAGCATTTCTCCACCCCCTCAATTTCAAGCCAAATCACCCGCTAGCGCTTACCCATCAAGCGCTAGCAGCTATCAAAACCGTAACTGCTTGCGGCGCACTCACACAAACACGGCGCGGAAGGTACCGGGGGGCAGCGGCTTGCCATCGGTGCCGATGTGGGGTGGTATGGGAGCTGCAACGGCGGTGGTTGCGGGAGCTGCGGCGTTGGCCTTAGCGGCAGAGCGCAACTCGCGCACCTGGGCGCGTTCGGAGAGTTGCTGGGCGCAGGCGGTGACCAGCGCGGCCAGTTGCGCGTCGGAGGGGATGACGTCGTGCTTGGTGATGTGCTGGACGAGCGCGTTCAGGGAGGTGACCATCTGGTCGTCCCCCACCACCTGCGCCTGGGGAATGGTGGGCTGGCCGTCGCGGTCGTAGCCGAAGCTGAGCAGGTAGCGCACGCGGCGCCAGTCGCTGTCGCGGCCGGAGGCGATGGCATCGAACACGGTCTGGGTGACTTGCGCGGCGGCCTGGGCGGCCAGGCTGTGGGCCAGCTGGATGCGGGCGGGGTCGTAGGCGGGCTTTTGCAGCTCGGCCTCCATGCGGTTGAAGGCGGCGATGAAGGCCAGCTTCCAGCGCAGCGCCTCTTTGCCGGTGAAGCCCATGGCGAGGAGCATGAAGCCTTCGCGGGTCATGCGGTATGCAGGGTCTTGCCGCTTTGCACCCTGCGTATTCGCAGCACCTTCGATTTTGGTTTCTACGCTGGTCTGCGCAAAATTGCGCGCATCTGACTCAGGTAGCTCAGCGAGCAAGTTTTTGATTGCACGCATTACGTCGCGATGGCGCTTATTGAAAAACTGCGCGACTTGCAAGCTGGTGGTAGTGACGTGGCCGTCGTGAACAGAAAGCTCAGGTTGAGCTGATACGACAACAGAAGACGAAGCAGTAGAAATGCCAGCCATGACAGGCTCCTTGGTGACGAAGATGAGAGCCATCTCCTCCCCGACCAAGAGAAGGTGATGGACCGTGCAGGGTTGGTCGACCGGACCAAGGAGCCGGCACACCCTTGCGGGTGTCCCCACACGGCCCATCGTAAAACGGTGCCATGTGCGCGCAGGCATGCTTATGCAAGCAAAAAAGCCGCAACCATGTTTGTATGGGCGCGGCTGCTGCGCCTTGGTTACCGGGCGACCAAGCCCAGATCACGCTTACTGGCGTGATGCACAGATTCTATGCCAAGTTCAATGTTTTTGCAAAACCCAGAAATATCAAGAAGATGAATTTTTCTCATCTATTGCACTAACAAGCGATGGGATAAATCTCTCGCTCAAACCAGCAAAGAAACCAATAACAATTAAAAACAATAATTCATTATTAGTACTCTTCAATACAGCTGAGAAAATTTCACTCTTATAAATTACAGCGGCAAGAATTGCAGCAATTAGCCCTGCCAAAACTCTAGAAAAACCTTCTAATTCATGAATATCTTTTCCAGCGTTTGCATCCATCACAATCCTATTTGCACGCAATCGCACTGAGGATAACGCACCTAAAACACCAGCGCCAGCCACCCAAATAATTTCAGTACATTTCTCACCAATTATTACTGAAAGTTCATTTTTAAATATCCAACACAATAAGACTGGCGCCAATATATAAGCTGCCCACTCAAGAGCTGAACAAAAATACCATCGCCACGCTACTTCGTAATTTCTTGCAGCAATTTGATTTTCAACTTCTTTCAGTATTTCTCTTGAACTTTCTATGGATTGCCCCGCAAAACAACGAGCCAGTGCTTCAGCTATTTGAAGCCTTATAAATCTTAGAATCTTCTTATTTTCAATGAAATTAGACTTAGCTTGCAAAATCGCAACACTGCTTAAGATCTCACCGCAATGGCCAGCTTCTACAAAGTCATCATTACACCTCCACTGAATGTCATATAAATCATCAAGATATATTATAAAATTATCATCATTGATTATTAAAACCTCTACTTTTTTATTCAATTCCGCGTCAAAATCTCCTTCCCTCAAAGAGTAGTGCTCTCTGCAAGAAGGAAATAAAAGACTTTTAAAATCTTTTAGAATTTTCACTATCTTATTGAAATAATTAACTCTTGTGATGCCAAGCATTTTGGCAAAGAAGCAATTGGACTCTGATGGCTCTTAAACTTATCTAGTACATGCCTACTAGTAAGCACTGCCGCTTCAGTATGCGCTTCAGACAATAATTTAAAATCCTTAGCGTAGCCAATATTTTTCGCGCAACTCAGTAAATTACCTAAATATACTGCCCCATTGTCGTCATACGAGCTTTCACCAATTGCACAAGAATAAAGTTTTGCTTGCTGGGGAATCGACTGCATAATTCTATTGTTGTATCTACTTCGAACTGTTGAAAATGACTCACGAAATGAATCCATTGCAACAGCATAGGATTTAACAATTTCGTCTTGAACGATATTTCGACAACAATCAAAGATTGAAATCTGCCTCTCAGACAAGCCAATTAAGTCATTTTCAGAAATTGTCTCTTGGGAATTAAGCTCCAATATAGTATTTCTTAAATGTGCTCCATGACCAGTGAATAAAACAAATGAGAAATCATTTTTTTGTCTTTTCAGGTCATCTAACTTATTAAGTAAATCTGATTTTCTAGGGTTAAGGAGTTGCTCGATTTCGCTCGAATACCACTCACCGCCAAGAGACGATTGTAAAAATTTTCTAGTTTGCAGTAAATCGGACGGCACACCCTGCAAACCTCTGCTATTACCAATAAGAAGTGCTTTTCTTTTCATAACCCCTCCAAAAACACTTCTTGTAACATAGCATGTGCTTTTATTCAATCTACAAGATCTTTAATTAGTGTTAACACCAACTTACGCCTCCAACAACCTCTGCACCCACCGCACGCTCACCCCGTACTCTCGCGCCAGGGCGCGGGTGTTGCGGCCATTGAACTTGGCGCGGACTTCTTGCGCCAAGCGCTCACGCTCCATCACCCGGGGGTTGCGCACATAAACCGTGGTGCCACCCAGCCTCTGCACCACGCGGGTGACCAGTGCCTCGGTCAAATCCTCCACCCGCTCTACGCCGTGGCACACGGCAGCGGCGGCCAGTTCTTCGCGCAGCACGGCAATGGGGTCTAGCTTGTTGCTGGAAACTGAGGGGGTGGGGGTTGCGTTATTCATAGTGCTGGTGCGGGTGTTCATTGTTTTGATAGCTGGTTGCGCAGGTGTGGCGGTCATTGCAGGCTGATTGGGGCAAATATGTCGTCTTCTGCCGTGGTGGCTGACTGCGCCACGGCAAGCGGTGCGGGGGCGGCGGGCGTTGATGGTGGTGCGCCATGCTCTTGCGCTGGCGGTGTGCTGAACAGGTCTTGCGGGGGCTGCACGGTTTGCTCCAGTTGCAGCCATTTGGATTCGGGCCATTTGTGGATGCCAAGGCACATGGCGGCGTGCAGGGAGTAGTTGCGGCAGTCCAACACTTCGTTGCGCGGGCGCCGCTTGACCCATTTGTAGGTGTCTTTGCCGTTGAGTTTGGTGAGGATGCGTTGCTCTGCGGTGAGCTGTTCGTACCACTCGCGCTTGAGGTCTGTGCTGGTGTGCACGTAGCCGGGGCCAGCCTCAGTAATGGCAAGCTGGCCTAGCAGCAGGTCTTTGGCGTTGTCTACACCCACCAGCCAGAGCTTGATGCCGTGTTTGATTTTGCGGCCACGGTGGTTGACTTCTTGCAGGCTGCTGGGGCCGACGATGGCGCGGCTGTCGTTGTTGTCGCCCTTGATGGCGCGCAGGCCGGGGATGCGTGTTTGGGCGCTGCGCACCCAGTTGTAGACGCTTTGGGTTTGGTCGGATGAGTCGATGCTGACGGCGCTGATGCCCAGGCTGCCGCCGTGCCACGCCTGGGGGAAGCGCTGGAGGAGGTATTGCTCCAGCGGCTGCCAGTCGGCATCGCTGGCGGGGTTGCCGTAGAGCACTTCGTGCGCCACCACCCAGCTTTCCAGCCCACGGGCCCAGCCCCAGACGGTGACTTCCCAACGGTCGCGCTGTACGTCCACCCCTGCGGTGAGCAGCAGCGCGCCCTGGGGGACGATGCCGAGGCGGTAGTCTTCTGCCCGAGCTTGCAGGGCGTGTTCGTCGCTGCTGTCGCCCTTCACCTCCCACGTGTCGCCCAGCGTTTCGTTGGTGAAGCCGGTCATGGGGGCCATGTCACCGGCTTGCAGGGCGCGGTGGGCTTTCTCAAACTCATCAACAATGCTTGCCCATGTGCGCTGGGGGCTGTAGGCGGCCCAGACGTGTACGCCCAGTGTGCGGGGTGGTTTGCAGGGCTGGGCCGTGGCGTTGCGCCAGATGCGGTCTGTGCCGTAGCGCATGCCGGTTTTTTTGCACACCCATGTGCCGGTGAGGGGCCAGCCGCCGGGCAGGTAGTCTGCCTGCGTGATGCTTTGGTGGCAGTGGGGGCAGATGTGGTGCACGGTGTCTGGCCTGCCCTTTTGCCATTTGAAGCCGTAGGGCAGGTGCTGGCCGCCCCACACCAGCGGGTGGTCTGCACCGCAGTGCGGGCAGTCGATGTGATATTGCACGCTGGCGTCTGACTCTTCACACGCACGCTCTACGTGGCACAGGCCTTTGACGCGGGGTGTGCTGCCGCCCACAAACTTGGGGTACGGCGCGCCTTCCAGGCGGCCTTTGGCGAGGGTGCCGGGGTCGCCGGACTTTTCAATGGTCTGGTCAAAGGCACTCCACTCATCAAGAATGGACACGGCCACGGTGATGCGCCGGTACGCGCGCGCTGCCTTGCCGCCCAGCAGGTGCAGCACGCTGTCGCGAAAGGGTTTGTATTTGATGGTGTCTTCCACACCTTTGCCTTGGCGGCGGGCGGCTTGCACGGCGGCCACGCCATCCAGCACCGGCTCAATCTCGCTTTTGACGTAGCTGTCGCGGTCGTCATCGGTGGGCTGCCACAAGGCTTGTTTGCGGCGGCGGTGGGCGATGTTGTAGGCGACGAAGGCGGTGATCATTTTGGTGTAGCCCACGCGCTTGGACTTTTTGACGGCCAGCTCTTCGATGCGGTCGTCACTCATGAAGTCCAGAATGCCTTGCTGAAAGGGCCAGCCCACCCAGCCGCCCTTTTGGTGGCTGGATTCGCCCGCCAGGATGAAGTGCGCAGCCGCCCACTCGCTGAGGGTTTGCGGCACTTCAGCGCGCAGGCTGGAGAGGCCCAGCTCTGCGGCGGTTTGCATGGCGGCCATAGCTTCTGGCGGGAACGATACGGTCAAACTGCACCTTCGCTGATATCAAGTGCGTCGGCCTCATCTGCCTCTGACTGGGCCATGCGGTCTAACGAGTCGGCCACCAGCTTGGAGGTGGAGCGGATCCACTCGTTGCGCGCATCGGCAATCACACGGAGGATGACCATGCGCGCTTCTTCGGGCAGGTCTGGGCAGGCTTTGCGCAACTGGCCTTCGAGCTGGTCCAGCCGATCAACGATGGCAGAGCTGGCCAGCGCCAGCACATCAGCCAGGATGCCGATGGGGGCGTATTCGCCACGGGCGACGGCGTTTTTGAGGTCTTGGGCTTCGGTCTGAGCTCTGACCAGCAGGGTTTTCTGGCGATCCAGCTCCACCTTTTCTGGCGACGTGGCCTGACCACTTGCAGCCCTGCGCAGTTGCGCGCAATAGGCCTTGAGCAGCTCACGCAATGTGGCGTCTTTGGGCAGCTTACCCTCAGCAGTCAACGCGCTGATATTCTGCTGCGTCACTCCAACTACCATAGCAAACTCTTGTTGCGTAGGCTTGCTATCTAGCACGTTCATCACAATACAACCCCCTTATGAAACTCACTGAACAGTCCAACATCGCGGCTCGAATTACCCGCTTCTGGACTGGCTGGGAAGGACCCGCAAGCACTGCGGCACACAGGCTGATGGATGCAGCCGACACCCATCACAGCTTGGCCTCCATACCCAGCGCCATGCGTGCGGACATGGCGGCATAGCGGGAGATGCTGGTGTCGCCGTTCTTCAGACGTGCCAGGATGCGGCGTGCCCAGTCTTTGCCATCGTTGCGCTGTTGCAGGCTGACTTGCACGGGCTTGGCTGGTGCAGGTGGTGGCAACGCTGTGAGCCCCTGCTCCTGCGCATAGGACTGGCGTGGCATGACGGCTTGGCACACTGCCTCGATCTGCGGCAGGTTGGGCGGAAAATTGGGGTTCTCTGCCACGACTCGGTAGGCTGCGGTTTCCACCACATCGGCAGGGAAGTGGCCCAAGCGCGATTGCCAGACCGACATGGCTGCACGCATGCCCTTGTCACGGCCCTGCCCGTCCTTCAGCCCGGTGGCGAACTTGCTCACGAACAGGCTGCCGTAGCTGCCCTGCAGCAGCACGAACAGCTTGCGCACCACGGTGCTGATCTGCATGCCCTCTGCTGCCGTATCCATACCCGGATCCGCAGCCCGAGCCTGTGCTTGCTGGATGGCCTCAGCCGTCAACGTTGCCACGTTATGCATCCCAAACTCCATCAAAAATCGTAGCTGCCGCAGCAGCGTGCTTGTGGGTGTTTGCCACAGGCAAGCGCTTGCCCTGCGGCAGTTCCGAGGGCTTGAGCCATTCCGCCTGCAGCCCTTGCGAGCCACGAATGCACCACAGCTGCAGGAAGGCCTCCAGCGCCATGCCGGCCTTGTCCGCTTCAGCCCTTGCGCCATGCACCACCGTGTCCGTCACCGGTGCCCGTTTGGCCTTGCGCAGCTGCTGCCAGTCGCTCCAGACCTGCTCGTTCACGTCGTCGGGTTTGGGAACGGGCTCCGCGCGCCGTCGCGGAGGTTTGGTTCCTTGATGGTTCAAATTACGGTTCATTGATGGTTTGGGTGCAGCATCTGCGGGGGTGGGGTGCAGGAGCTGCGGGGGTGGGGGTGCATTTCCTGCACCCCTGGGTGCAGCATCTGCGGGGCGCATTTCCTGCGGGGGTGCATATGCTGCGGGGGTCAACTGGTAGACGGTGGACGTGCCGCTGCGCGTACTTGTGCGCAGCAACCGGGCAGCAATCAGCCACTTGATAGCACCTTGCACAGCCCGGTCAGACAGGCACGTACGGATGCCAATGGTCTTGATGGAAGGCCAGCAATAGCCGTCGTCATTGGCCTGATCGGCTAGCGATATCAGAACTGCTTTTTGCGAGGGCGACATACCCTGCAGCGGCCAACAGGCCGACATGATGATGGTGCTCATAGCTATCGCTTTCGATATCAGTCCAGCCGGGTCTGTCGCGCCTTGCAGCGCACGGGCTTGATCTCTCGCTGGCGGGTAGACAAGCTGCACATGCGCACCTCGCCCTCTTCCAACTTGCCTGCGGCCAGCAAAGCGTTGACGGTGCTGGCCACGCTAGACAGCTCCAGCCACTCCCCGGTCTGCTTGTGGTGGTACTCGCGCAGCTCACGGCGGCTCATGTCACGTGTGCCGTACTGGTGGGCATGGCGCAGGGATTCGTAAAGCCGCTCATTCAGGCGGCGACGCCCTTCGTTGCCAAGCGCGGCAAACGCTGCAGCGCTGGTGTCACGCCCTGTCACAGTGGTGTGTTGCATAGTTAATCTCCTCTCGATATCTGGGCAGGCGCCGGCTACACGCCAGCGGCCTCCCGCAAGCGGTAACGAATGCGCCGCGACAGATACGCCTCGGCATCGGCCCTTTGGGCCACCTTGTCCATGTCCAGCCGTGGCTGGTACGTGCCTTGCTTGACAAACAGCAGCACAGGGCGCAGATCAGCCCCTCCAGTGCCGGTGACGGCCCAGATACCGGGCTGCAAATGGGATGTGCGCTCATCAACCTCACCCTTTGCGGTCAACCTGTTGCCACCGCGCAAAGCGCCATACGCCACGAAGTAGCGCCGGCCTGTCTGCTTTTTTGTTCCACGGTGCATACGCTGATAGCCCTTGGAAGTCATGTTGGCCTTGTAGCCCTGCTCTCCAAACGCTTTGAAGTAACTCAGCAGTTGCACAAGAAATGCCCCGCGCAAATTGCCTTTGCCGTCATCACTGCCGGGGTACGGCCCGCCTCGGGCTTCATCCGGTATGGCGGTCTGGTATCCATTGGGCAGATAACCCGCACGGCGCAAAGCCACCTCACTGCGCTTGTCACGCCGGCGGCCGCCCCAGGCCTGCGCATCCAGAATCTTTTGCGGATCAATACCCTTGCCACCCATGTAGGCCGGCTCAATCGTCACGCTCAACTTATCGGGCTTGGCCATACGTACACGCGGACTGCGCAAGATGTAGTTGGTGGGCCGGTCAAACACGGTCCGCATCTCCTCCTGCATAGCGCGGCGGATTTCAAACCCCGTGTCATTTAGTGCCTTGGCGTAGGCACGTGCAGCCTGCTGGCCAGTCAGTCCGTGCAACTGCTTAAGCACCTCGGCCTGATTTATGACGCTGGCGCTCAAATGAATGTGCATCTCAGGCCTCTCGCTTGGGTGAGCGGGCTGCCACGGCATTCACCAAGGCACTTACACCCGCAATCAACTCATTGGCCTGATGCTCTACACGGCGCTGCGCATTGGCACTCACAGCGCCATCACCACGCAATGCATCTGCAGCTGCTGCCGTCAATTCACCCATTGACTGCTGCAAAAAGCGGAAAGCCTCCCAGGCATCGCCCTCCGCTACATCAGGTCGAGAGCGCAGGCAAACATGGTCAAGGGCTGCAGACATCGCATACAGCACATATGGCAAGCCAGACACCGTCTGCAAAGCCACCGCCTCTTTCAAAGACAAATGGTGCGAAACGTTGTTGGGGTTCAACTTGTGCTGCAACGTGTTTGGAGACACGCCCATCCTGTTCGCCAGCACCTGCACACCACCCGGCGTCTCTTGCGCAATCAGAAATGCTGCATCCAAAACATCCATGCCGCGGGCAATGTCGGCGTGCGCATGCTTTTCGCCATAGCCAGGGAAAGCAGCGGCTGAGAAACTGAACCCCGTCACTGCCACACCCCCTGTTCAGGAGCCCGCATGCATAACCAAGCACCAGCACCCACCGCCGAAGAATTCACCATCCTCAAACTGCGTGTCACTGCTCTGGAAGAGTTCTTGGCCCAGATGGCCACCATCCTTGAGTGCGAGCGCAGAGGCTTTACCGCTGACCGCATGAACGCCTGGCTGGACATGACCACTGCCAAAATGCAAATGACCAAAAGCGCCACGCTCGAAGAGGTGCAAGCCCTGCGCAGACTGCAGCGCATCGTGGTGGGGTAACCGGCATGCGCACCGCCCGTCACCTTGCTAAGGGGGCCCGCCCGTGGCTTGGCTACGATGGACGCTCTCACACAGCCAACATCACCAAGAAGGGCGGACCAAACCATGGGCATCCTCGACTCACAGCGCATCGACATTCCCTGCCCGAAGTGCAGCCACAAAAGCAGCGAGACGATCGCAAAGCTTCGCCTCAATCCAAAGCTCATTTGCCGTGGATGTGGAGCTGCGCTGGATATCGACGCCCGAAGTCTCGACGCCAGCGCCAAAGCAATCGACAAGAGCTTGGCGGATCTCAAGCGATCGCTGGGCGGCCTGCGCTAGCAACTGCAAATCAGCTTGCAGCTGCTCAAGCCCTGCAAGGTGAACTGACAAAGCTTCAGCCATGCCCCACCTCCTGCATCGCTTGGGCAGGATCTGGCTCGCGCTCTTGCTGCACCAACCAATCATGTCGGGCGTGATCACGCAGGTAGTACGAGGCGTACTCCGGGTCACGGTGCACGCCATCGTGCTCGGCCAGAAACTCGCCCGACTTGGAATACACACGCAACACCGGGCGAAACAAATCGCCACCGCCACGCCATATTTGCACCAGTACCACCTCTTCCACACGCACAGAACTTGGAGTCAGATATGCCTCAGTCACTGCAAACCATCCTTTCGAACTGCGACAAAGTCGAAGAACTGCTGCGCACCGCCGCACCCGGTGCAGACCCCAGCAAGCTCCAGCAAGTACGAGCTATCGCTCTGCGAATGGCCGGACAAGACAGCTACATCACCGACCAAGCCAACAAACTGACCACCCGCGCTGCCATCTACTTCAGTGAGCGCAGACACCAAACCGCACAGGGCGGCGCCGAAGGCGTTATGCGAGAAATGCGCTACAGCCCGCTCAAAGGCATCCGTGAACGCGTAGACACCCTGAAAAATCAAACGCAATAAATGCATGGCGATCACCCCTGCCTTAACGCCCAAGCGCTTTGTTCCAGCAACGGTCACAGGCTTGCTGCAATGCTTCTTTTTCATCTGCAGCACCCGGCACGTCCATCCAGAGCAGGCCGCCCAACTGCCACACCAAAAAATCCACTTCGTCTTTCGACAGCGTGCGCTGCATCACCTTGCGGCCACGTTTCAGCCGCAGTGCAAGAAACTGGTTGGGATAAGGCGGACGCAGCACCCACACATCGGGCACAGACAGGGCAAACCGCTTTCTGCGCTGGGCTGCTGTGGTCTTGTTAGCCATGCGCCACCTCCTGCATCGCTTGGGGCGAGGGGGCATCGCCCAACAGGGCATAAATACGCACGCCAGCTTTCTTCTCACTCATATCTATTCCCCAAATAAAAGGAGCGACCATGTCAACTGAGAAGCCACTTAACGAAGACATTCACTACCTCCACGGTCAGATTGATGCGCTAACTGCACTTGTGCTTGCAGTGGCTGGCAGCACGATGGACAAACATCAGTTCCGTGAAGCTGGATTGGCCCGTCTTCAATCCGTTGAGACCGCACTTCTTCACGAGGCAGTACCTGAGAGCCGCCTGATTGGGATAGAGCACATGCGCAAATGGCTGTCTGAGGTGACAAGCTGAATCCACCAGCAATCAGCGAGCCCCAGGCTTCTTTTTCTTTTTGAGGATCAACCCAGCCCATGCGCCACCTCCTGCATCGCTTGGGGCAAGGGGGCATCGCGCAGGTAGGCACTGCTGCGCATCAAGCAGCGCTCTTGAGCAATCCACGGGTTATCGCGCTCGATAGCTGCGGGGATGCCACGGCTCTTCCAGTTCTGGACGCGCTGGGCGCCGCCTTTTTTGGGGTCGAGACCCAAGCGCGTTGCGAACTTCACTACGCCGCCGAGCCGAGAGATGAGTTGTTCGTCTTGATGCATGCGCAAATTAAACATTCAGTTTAAACAAAAGTCAAACATTTCGTTTAACAACATTTTGTTTACTAAACAGAAAATTTCACACATGCACGCTTCTACTGAACGGCTGTACCAAGCAGCCAAGCAAATGCGAGACGTCTCCGGCCAGTCGGCGGTTGCTCGTCTTCTCAACGAATCGCCTCAGACGGTGAAAAATTGGGAAACACGCGGCGTTTCGCGCGCCGGGGCCATGACTGCAGAAACCGTGATTGGCGTTCGCGCTGCTTGGCTACTCACGGGCGAAGGTTCAATGACTGCGGGCTCGCCTACTCCAGCCGTTATCCGCCAGACACAAGCAATGACGGAGTCTGAAGACCTGATCCGAATCCCTCTGCTGGCCAACTGCGGCAGCATGGGCCCGGGCAATGACGCGCTGGATGCAGACTATGTGGTGGGCGACTTGGCACTGTCCTCGCACTGGATCAACCAGCACATCAGGCCCAGCAATATTCGAGAGCTGAAATTCATCCACGCTCACGGCGAAAGCATGGCACCCACCTTCAGTGATGGTGATGTGCTGCTGGTGGACATAGGCTCACGCGACCCATCCAGCATTGAAGGCGTGTACGTACTGGAGGTGCGCAGCCAGCTTTACATCAAGCGTGTGCGCATCCGTATGGATGGGGCTATGGAAGTCAGTTCAGACAACATCAACATCAAGACCGTGGACGTCCTCAACGGCGATCACCAGCTGAACGTACTGGGGCGTGTTGTTTGGGCGTGGAATGGGAAGAAGTTGTAAGCGCGACTTGCAGCAAGACCTTCTCCAAAGCAATACATCAGGTTAATCACTACAAATAAATATCGCAAAATTGATATGATGCTTTGGAAGTTTGAAGTTTTCGTAAGTGCAAGCGGTCGTTGCGATAGCCAAAAAGCTATAGATGGCTACAACACAAAAGACAATATGACTTTCGAACGTGCGGTAGAGCACCTTGCTGTAACACCACGAATTCAATGGAATGAGCCACAGGCCAAAGACGTCACACCAAGCGACAACAAGTACAAATCGGCAGTCTTCAAACTCTATGAAATCCGCTACAAAGCAAATAACCGTGCCGAAAGAGCTTTTGGCTACTTCCCTGAAGGAAAAAGCACATTTGTCATCCTCCTTATCTGCAACCATAAGCAAAAGATCTATGACCCAGCTAACGCCTTCGACATCGCCTTCGAGCGTTTCAAAGCGCACAAAGAAGGGCAAGCATCCAGTCGCCCTCTCCAAATTGATGGAGAGGACTTTCCTGAAGATGAAGAGGAATAAGGAAGTACGCGACGCCTATGTAGAAGCAGAGATCACCACTGCGCTTGCACACCAAATCCGCGCCATTCGCATGGATCGCAACCTTAGTCAATCCGAACTGGCTAAGCAAATGAAAACCACCCAGGCTGCAATCTCGCGCCTGGAAGACCCTAGCTATGGACAGTTGAGCCTGCAGACTTTGTTCAAGCTGAGCCGCGCTTTTGATACGGGGCTGCGCGTAGAGTTTGTTTCTACACTAACGATGCTAGCTGCTACCTATAAGCCTGATGAGGCAGCACGTCACGTATCTAGCTTTGAAGATGAAGCAAGGGATGTTGTGTTCTACACCCCTATACAGCGCAGAGATACCGAAAACACACTGACAGTGCAAGCAAAGACACTCCAGTCAAACAGTACACGGGTTTTGACTTCCAACGTTATTGCAGAAAGCCATTTTCAGCAACGTCAATACCTCCATACCATCAACACTGCTGACATAAGAGATAAGCTCAATGACCGCCCAAAAATCCCAGACCGAACAGAAGCAGCCTTCTACACATTCTGTTCAACCAATCCATAAATTCACTGCGCCAAGCCATCAGCCCGTTTTTTGTGAAGGCTTGTCCCAAATTGCAGTGGGCTACCCAGTCTCGCGTTTAATTTTTAATAGCCAGCCTTCTCAACATTCTGCGGATGGTTCTGAGGTCACGCACTTTATAGCTACTGAAATTGTTTTACCGACTTTAGGCCTTGCTGAACTAGCAAAACAAATCATAATTTCTCTAACGAATGGCAACGGCCAACTTGAAACGATTGGTACAACGTGGAACAAAGAAATGGCTGATCTCATCAAGCAACTGCAAGCAGCACAGACTCCTAAATAGCACACTATTTCACAAGTAAAGCCCGTTACTAAGCGGGCTTTTTTACGCCTAAATATTTGGCTTATCCATCGGATCACCCGGTAGCTCAACCGGCGGAGCATCGCTCGGCGGGTCAATTGGCTCGGGCTTGGGTTCTTGCTCCTTGCGGGTTTCTCTGGGTTGCATCTGCATGGCTGTGACCTCCTCTCAGAGTTGTAGCCCAATCCCATCATTCCGCTTGTCGGATGAGCGGCAACACTGCGCAACCTACAACACTTTGTTTAAACAAAATGTTTGACACATCGATAAACACAATGTTTAATACATCCATCGCAGCACCACGCGACATGACCCTGGGGAAGCGATCCGCCCCGTACCGAATCGATGCAAGAGGAAGGTCTAGCGCCCCACGGCGCGCAGCAAGGTGCACCCGCGATGGGCGCCACGGCATTGACCGGGGCTTGGCCCCCGGTCTTTAACAAGAGAGTGGATAGGGAAGGGTTACATGGCCAAGCGCTGCACAAAGCGCTGCCATGCTGTCAGCTCTGCAAAGCCATCCTTATGCCCCAGCGAACGTATGGCGGCATTGGCCGCTGGCAGGTTCAAGGAAGTCATCCCCGTTTCATGCTTTTGTAAACGGGCGCATGCGGCGACAAGCTGTTTGTCTGTCAATTCCAGCATTTCAGCTTTCAGGTCCAACCAGCAATCTTTGGCCTGACGGTGCCGCTCCGCCTTGATGCCCGGTTGCCACGCCAAAGAGAAAGCAGCAGCAACGGCCAGCATGATGCCGCTGGCAGTGATCAACACTGGTTTGGCGGCGACGACGCCTGCAGCCGCTGCGCTGCCTCCAACCAGTTGAATCAGATTGAAGACCAAATCGCACCGTGCATAGAACTTCTCGCACAGCACGTTGTACCAGTAGCCAAAGTGGACGTCGTATTCAATCTGATAGCGCTCCATGCTTACCCCTTATTACTTGGAAGGTTGTGGCGGTGGCGGCGGCCGGTGCAAAGGCACTTGGGTAAAAGGTTCTGGCCGCTGCGTGCTCATAGTCATGGAGTCCCTCCTGCGAGAAGTTTGTGAAGTTGGAACCTCAAATGTATTGCAGAGAGCGGACTCCACCCACCCTTACCGCCTACCTAGCGCGCACCCTTCCCTATCCACTCTCGCCCTGCACCGCCGATGTTGCTCCCCAGCCAAAGTTTGGGGTTCGTCCGGCTTCATAGCGTCACCCGGCAAGGCGGGTGCTCCGCGCAGTGTCCCGCTGTATCCAGCCGCCAAAGTGCGTACACGGTCAAAGGGTGAGGCAAACCGGGTTGCCAAGATCAGCAAATCCCACCGCGTAAGCGGCGTGGCCCTCTGTACGACAGCAGAGGGAAAACCCAAGCACCCTGGCCGCAGGGTGTTTGGGTTTGCATGCACCACTTTCCAGCCGGGCCTGGGGGCTTCTCCTCCCTCCCTCAACCGCTTCCCCCAGCGCGCCGCAAGGCACCGGCTTTTTCTTCCCGCCAGCCCGCCGCCGAGCGGGCTTTCTTTCGTCCACGCACCGGAGCCTCGACATGCACCAGCACCCACCCGGCCGCCTGACCCTGCCCCGCGTTTGGCTGACGGACCGGGCCTTTGTCTACACCAACAGTACCGCCACCGACATACGCACCACCCTGCAGCGCGCCCGGCACCTGCAGGCGCAAGAGGCACTGCAGCAGCGGCTGACCGCAGCCCAGGCCCAACCCGCACTGCCCGGCGTGCCCCCAGCCCCACCGCGCCGCGTGCGCGCCGGCCTGGGGCAGCCCCTGGTGCTGCCCAGCCTATGAACCCGTCCACCCCCACCGCAACACCCGCAGGAGCAACGCCATGGCCCGCACATTGCGCACCTACCAAGTCACCGTTCTCGACGGCGGCAAGCACACCCGCTTCACCACCCAGCAGCGCAACGGCGCGGCCGCAGCCACCTACGCCCTCAGGATCTACCCCTGGGCCCGCAGCGTCAGCACCAAGCCCCTCCACACCCACCGCGCTGGATGAGGTGCTGGCCGCCATGGCCCGCCAGGACCGCCGCCGCAGCGCCGTGCTGAACGCTATTGAAAAAAGAGCTGCTAGCGCTTTTGGTGCAAGCACTTCCATCCAGAACTACTTCGAAGTCGAGCACCAACGCACACAACGTGCTCACAAATTCAGACAACACCATGCCCAATAGCACTGCCCAACGCCCCATCGTTCTTGGTATTACCGGCCACCACAACACCGGCAAAACTACCGTGGCCCAACTGCTGGAAACGCACGCAGCCGCCCGCGCCATGGCGTTCAGCGACGGCATCTATGCCGAAGTAGCCCAAGCCTTTGGCTGCAGCATCCTGGACTTGGCCAGCCGCCTTGGCAAAACCCAACCCCAGCGCATGCTGGCCCTGCAACACTGTGCAGACAAAGACTTTGTGCAATGCGTGCAAGCCCACGCAGAAGGCGACCTGCAAACACCCCGCACCCCACGTCAAATTCTGGAATGGTGGGGCAGCGAATACCGCCGTGCGCAAGACCCCGCTTACTGGGTCAAACACACCCAGCAGCGTATCAACCACTACCGCACCCACAACTGCCGCCGCCCCATCGTGCTGGCCGATGTGTACAAGCACAACGAGGCAGCATTGATACGTAGCCTGGGCGGCACCATCTGGCGCATCGAACGCCCCGGCCACGAACAGCACACCACCCACGCCACCAGCACCGAGCACCTGCAAATCCAAGCCGACCTCAACCTGCACAACATTGCAGACGTGGGCCACCTGCAGCACCTGGTGCTAACCCACTGGCATGAGTTGCAACGCTACGGCCACCATGCCACTGAAGGCATAAGCGCTTAATAGTTTTATTCATAGATGAATTTATTTATGAAATACCAATACATCTATGAATTTAATTTCAACTTAAAGCCGAAGCATCAACGTGCATCACAACAATAAATAATTCATAGATTTGCATGTTTTTGATAAAACACTAACATCTATGCATGCCACGACAAAACACATCACCTGCCGACTACCCACAAGCCGTGCTCCAGCAAATTGAGCAGCTGGCGCAAAACATCGTCATCGCCCGCAAACGGCGTGGAGAGTCGCAGGCGCAATGGGCCAAAAAGCTAGGCATCTCGCAACCCACCATGGCGCGCATTGAGCGGGGTGATCCATCCGTGGCCATGGCTTCGTACGTAATGTGCATGTGGCTCATCAACCAAGCTGGCGGACTGGCCGACCTGATCGCACCGCAGCACGACCATGCGGCGCTGGAGAAGGAAGTGGCCAAGGTGCGAACAAAGAAAAAGCCTGAGGTCTTACCAGCAAAGTCCACGCAAGCTCCTGCAATTTCCACTGAGCATGCGCTGCCTGTCGTGCAAAGAATGCCTAGCGTCCAGGTAGACAACGTTATGAAGAACTTGCCTGCTTTGCAACTTGGACAAGCGATAGCAAGGATGCCTGCCGTTCAGCTTGGCAGAGCCCTCCCCCCCGGCGTGAAGGCCGTAATGGACTTCCAAAATTCACCGACAGGGCGGCAGATCGCGGAAATGCATAAAAACTCCGCAGGCCTAGCCGCCCTCCTCGCCAAGTCAGACCCTAAAAAGAAATGACCCAACCCAACACCGTATCGCCCCGCACCTATGTGCCCCAAGACCGGCTCTACGTATGGGCCATGGTCAACCCTGCTGCGCCCACTTTGGTGGGCGAGGTAGGCCTGTCGCAGCTCGTCTCTGATTGCGCCACCTTCACCTACGCGCCGGAGTGGTGGAACTTTGCCCTCAGCGAAGACCTGCCCCTTATCCAAGGGCAAACCTTCACCACCGGCCAGAAAAACACCGCCCCCGGCGCCATTGACGATGCCCGCCCTGACCGCTGGGGCGAGCGCATCATCCGCCACATCGACCGCCCCGCGCGCCTGTCCATACTGGAAATGCTGCTCTTCGCCGGCGACGACCGCTTTGGCGCGCTGGGCATCTCCACCTCGGCAGAGGACTACACGCCGCGCTATTTCAGCCCCTACCCGCAGCTTGCGGATCTGGCACAACTGGCCAGCGCAGTCGAAGACGTGCAAAGCCAAACCCCGATCACCGCAGAAATACTACGGCTGATTCAGCCCGGCGTCTCACTGGGCGGCGCACGCCCCAAGGCGCTGCTGCAAACTGACAACGGCCCCTGCGTCATCAAATTCAGTGAGGTTGACGACCCCGTAGACACCCCGCTCATTGAGCACGCCACCATGACGCTGGCTGCCCAAGCTGGCCTGTACGTCGCCAACACTGCCGTGCTGCCGCTGCCCATGCGCCACGGCAAATTGCGCCATGCCCTCACCATTGAGCGGTTTGACCGCCTTGGCCCTTACCGTGTGCACTGCCAGTCTGCCCACACCGCCCTGCGCGCTGCCGGGCTGGAGCAAAGCTACAGCAACCTGGCCACCATCTTGCTGCGCCTGGGCCACCCAGACCGGCAAGCCGCCATGCGCGAAGAACTGTTCAAACGCATGGTCTTCAACATCCTCATGGACAACACCGACGACCACGAGCGCAACCACAGCATCAGCCTGAACCTGGCAGACGGCTACTACGACCTCACCCCTGCGTATGACGTTGTGCCCAGCCTGCAAAACCTTGGCTATCAACAACTGATCGTCGGCACCATGGGCGCAGAGTCCAGCATTGACAACGCCCTCACCCAAATCAACGAATACGGTATCAAAATGCCCCGCGCCGTTGAGCTGGTGCGGCAGGTGGCCACCACCGTTGACCAATGGGCTGCGCACTTCGCAGCACAGCGTGTCAGCGCATCAGACATGGAGCTACTCGCCGCCAGCATTGACCGCGATGCGCTCAGGCAACAAAGGCAAGCCTATCTGTAGCAGGCCGACCTAGCCTTTTTTCTTCACCCGCCAAAAAGCCCACCCGGAATGATTCCGCGTGGGCTTTGTTTTTGCTTTTTAACCAAGGAGAACTTCACATGCTCATCAAAGCACTACTGCCGCTGATTGCCGTTTTGAAATTCAAGTGTGACGGTCATTACGGCGAGCTGTTCGGCAAAGAGATTGCAACCGTCTACAAGAATTGCAAGGAAGAACTCAAGTGTCATCAGAAAGAGGCAAAGGCTGCGGCGAAAGCTGATTAATCAGCTCTTGCCGGAAGTCTGCCAAGCCCTTCGCATAGTCCGGGATACGGTTAGACGCCCCATCAGCTATGTATTTTGAGATGAGTAACTCAGGCTTGGTCGCCAGCACCATCTCAATATACCGATCAGCCAGCTCAGCTGCTGCCATCGAATTTGCGTCATGTGTCGTCATGGGTAGCCCTCTCGGGTTGAAGTTGCGGAACTTCAAACGTAGCCCGGGAGGGCAGCCCACCACCTGACTTAGCTCAACCTAACAATCCACTCACACTCCATGAAACAACCCAACACTGACCAAGCAGTAGAACTTGAAATCATCGGTACCCCATGGACGCCTGGCCCCTGGACAACTGGCCCGGCCCCACACGGCCACTGCCGCATATACAGCCAGGCAGAAACCCACGCCATAGCCCGCACCTACGGGCCGGAACTCAACCGCATTGGCATCTGCTCACTCACTGGGCCACAAAACGCGGCAGATGCAGCCTTGATTGCGCTGGCACCTGAAATGGCCAACGTCATGCTCAAGCTCAAAGCAGCCCTTACCCTTGATCAGGAAAGCTCTGAAAACTGCAGCGCGATGACGCGACTCATCACTGATGCCATGTGCGAAGCCTCTGAGCTAATTGACCGTTTAGTTGCTGCAACCACCGATATCAAGCACTAAAAAATCGAGCCGCTGCCATAAACACCCACTCTTATATCGTCGCAACACACAAGGCCATCTCTGCCGTCCTTCATTCTGGCAGCGGCCACCAAGTGCAACAACTGTTTGACATGTAGCACACGTCGCCTGACAAACAGAAATTTGTCTGCCTGCTGTGTACGCGGCTATTTCTGAAAGTATTAAAAATAAATAAAATCAAGGGCGATCAACTCTTTTGCAATACTTAAAATCAAATAAACCAAATTTATTATCAAATGAATCTTCTATTTTCCACAATTTCTTTTCCATCGACTCTATGGATTTATTAATATTTATTATCCTTAATCCTCTTTCATTATTATTCAGATAATAATTAATATCTCTATATTTATGAGATAAATCAATTTTCAACCTATATAATTCTTCAGAATCATGCTTATATTGCTCATCTTTTAATCGCATCAGAAGCGTGAATCGCATGAAAATTGCAGAAACCATAAAACCGGCACCAACTGGAATTAGTATATAGTCAAATATCTTAACTTGCGCCAAGTAACCGTATGCTATTTTTTTGTAAATTTCCTGTTTATCTGGACTAGCTGCTTTAGTTAAAGTATCCAATAAAACCAAAAAATCTGCTCCACTCAATGAAAGCAATGCGCCAGAAGTAGAAATAAAAATACCAATTGAGAAAATCCAAGCAGGCCTAAAAAGTAAAAAATTTGATACCGCATCATTAAAAAAGAAAACGGCAACTATAAGTACGATCGATAAAGCAGCGAAAAGCATCGACAAAACATAACCATCCATATAATTCATAATCTTAATCGTTCTTTTGTTTATAAATAATTTCGAATTTTTCTATGAGATTATTGCAATATGGCATAAAAGTATTCTTATATTTCTGAATTTCAATTCTAACCGCTTCCTTATTATTATCAACACTAATTCCATCAAACAGGAATTTCTCGTGCTTTTTTGCCACCTCGATATAGATTGAAAATGTAGAAATAAATTCTATTAGATCACCACTAATTTCTTCATGCAGAATTTTTGATGCTTCATTCTCTAAAGATGTAATATAAAAATAAGATGATCTTATTCTTGCAGCATAAACGCTTCCATTTAAAGGTACATCATCAAAGTCACGCTTAATTATGTGCAATATTCTTAATATCCACAGGATATGTTTATTTTTATTTAATAAATCATCTCTTTCCCGCTTATTCACACTATCAATATAAACAGTCAGAGCAATTGTAAAAGCAGCTATTGAACCTATTGCTTGAACCCAAGATGCCAAGCCCGAATGACCTTCAATCCAACATAAAACTAACGGACCAACAGCAGCCCACAAAAACCAAAGAACAAAAAATCCGATAAACACAGCCGATGCAATAAATGACTGTTCACGCGTCATTGGCCACGTTTTATTTTTCTTTTCGCTCATCTTCTCTCCCCTTGTCAGAAACTGTGACGAGGTTACACGAAGCACATATCTAGATGTTGCAGAGCAACGCAATCACAGTCGCATTCTGCGACTGGTAAGTCGTATACTTCTACCTGTCACGCCTGTAAAGCGTGATCGGGATTGGCGTCCCGAAGCAACTTCCTGCGGTGATGAAAAGCCGCACTTGTTCCCGCAGTCGTGCGGCTTTTTCGTCTGTGGCCCCAGTTTTATGGTGGCTCGGAGGGGGAGCCGTAAGGCTCGCCGGTTTGCCGCAGGGTTGCCCGGTACGCCAACCTCTTCGAGTCACCGCCCTTTGGTTGGCGTCAAAGGCGGTGGTTGTAGCAAACATGCAACCTACGGAGGCCGCAATGGCTGACATCACCCCTTTCAACTTCGGCATCTTTTCCGTTCGCGTCATCATCCGCGACAACCAACCTTGGTTTGTTGCCAACGACATCTGCAATGCTCTTGGCTACAGCAATGCCAGCAAAGCAATTGGCGACCATCTTGACGACGACGAACGCTCGACCATAACGAATAGTGAGAGTCGAAATGGTGGTGGCAAGTTGGTCATCATCAACGAGTCCGGCCTGTATGCCCTCGTCCTGCGAAGCCGCAAACCCGAGGCGCGCAAATTCGCAAAATGGGTCACCAGCGAGGTACTGCCCAGCATTCGCCAAACAGGCACCTATGGCCAGCCCAATCAAGAAACCACCAGTCGCATCGACTTAGCCCGCCAAATGGCCCACGCCGCCACGGCGCAGGTCTACCAAGCCGTGTTTGATGCGGTGCTTAAGGATGGGGAGCCGCCGCACTTCACCCGCCTGCTGCTGGGCTTTACCGGCAACAGCCACGAGCTGCGGCCGCACGTGCAAGCGCTGGAATCTGGCTCCATTGCCATGACGCTGCCGCAGCTGGCCAAGGCCATCCGCACTGATTTGATGGTGCCCGACACTGCCTTGGCCAACCTTGCCGCAGCCTGCACCCACCGCATGGCCGAGCGCGCTGAAGTTCAGGCACGCCGCGCAGCCACGCCAAGCGCTGCCACCAGCGGCTTTGGGCAAGGCAGCCTGCAACTGCGTTAGTTAGAAACATAAATTTATAGCTACTAGCGCTTGCCACATAAGCGCTAGAGCCACTTTTTACTTATACCCACAAACCCAGCCCGCCCGGTGCAAGCCGTGCGGGCTTTTCTTTTGGAGGAATAGCTATGGCCTTGTTTCTCACCCCTGACGAGATCAAAGAGCTAACCGGCATTGCAAAGGGCAAAAAGGGCAAACCCCGCGAGGTGTTGCAAGCCGCCGCACTGCGCACAATGCACATACCGTTTTACGTGAATGCGGCAGGCCGCCCCATAGTGGCACGTGCCGTGATTGAAGGTACAACCACCAAACAGGAGATGGCCCCAGCAGTGTGGGAGCCAGCATTTGCCCATGGTTAATTCAATGCCCAACTTCCGTGCCCGCAAACAGAAGTCGGGCAAAACGTATTACTACTTTGACACCGGCGCCAAGCCCCGCAAAGAGATTCCGCTGGGCAGTAACTACCGCGAGGCTGTCAAAAAATGGCTTGAGCTTTCTGCCCAGCCCCATCAAGGCCCGCAAGAGACGTTTGCCGACTTGGCGGATAAGTACGAGGCAGAAGTGCTTGCCACCAAAGCCAAGTCCACACAAAACACGCAACGCGGCGATCTTAAAAAGCTGCGTGATTTTTTCTGCAACCCCACGCCTGCACCGCTGGGTGCCATCAAGCCCAAGCACATCTACCAGTTGCTGCAATGGGCCAAAGACACGCCCACCACAGCCAACCGCTTGAAGCGCACGTTCAGCCACATGTTTAACATGGCACGCGCATGGGGCTGGACGGAGGCAGAGAACCCGTGCACCGGCATTGAAGGTCACGCACTGGGCAAGCGCAACATCTACATCACCGACGAGGTCTACCGCGCTGTGTACGCACAGGGCAGCAATGTGCTGCAGAACGCTATGGATTTGGCGTACCTCACAGGGCAACGCCCTGGCGATGTGCGCACGCTGACTGAGCAGGACATTCAAGACGGGCACCTGTTCATCAGGCAAAGCAAGACGAAAGCACCGCTGCGGTTTGTGATTGAGGGTGAGCTGGCCGCCCTGCTGGACCGCCTGGCCAAGCACAAAGAGCAGTGCAAACTGCACAGCTACAACCTGCTGACCAATAAGCAAGGCACCGCAGTCACGCCCATCACCCTGCGCAGGCACTTTGAAGATGCCCGCACCAAAGCTGCAGATGTGGCAAGCAAGGCTGGCAATCATGCATTGGCAGAAGCCATTCGGGCTTTTTGGTTCTACGACCTGCGCGCCAAGGCCGCCGATGACGTGGCCGACAGCCGTGGTGAGCAAGCTGCGGCCAACCAACTTGGCCACACATCCATCAACACAACCAAGCGCCACTACCTAAGACGCGGCACAAGGGTGAAACCGACCAAATGAGGCCCGCATTTCCGGCATAATAACTACCAGTCATGAAAGTGGCAGATTTGACAAATGCGGAGCGCTCCGCACTTTTAGGAGAATCTGCTATTCTTTATGAAGCTAGAAACCTAGCAAACTAAATGCGGTGGCGTTAGCTCAGTTGGATAGAGCAACAGCCTTCTAAGCTGTGGGTCACTGGTTCGATTCCAGTACGCCGCGCCACACACGCATCACCAGCCGCACCATGCACATGGCGCGGCTTTTTTCATGGGCCTGCGCTTGCAGGATGCATCGCGTAGCCAGCCAGCTCTGGTATGCCGCGCCCATCTTGCGTGCAGCATTCACAAACAAAAAAAGAGAGCGGCTAGCGCTTGTATTTCAATGGATTCAAGGTCATTTCACCCTAAAACCCATTCAACACCTGCGCTAGCTGCTCTCTTTTTCTAGATCACAGCGAGTGGCTGGACTTTATTTGCTGGCCGCCAGCATGTGCTTGTCACCCAGATTCTCCACCCAGTGGCGCACACGTTCTGCATCGCCCTGGCGGCTGTATTTACCCATGGAATCCAGAAACACCATGATCAGCTTGCGGCCCGCGACTTCCGCCTGCATGACCAGGCAACGGCCTGCTTCGGAGATGTAGCCCGTCTTTTGCAAACCGATGTCCCAGCGCTCACTCCGGACCAAGCTGTTGGTGTTGTTGAACTGCAGCATGCGGTTGCCCACGGCCACTTCATGGCTGGGCGAGGTAGACAGCTGACGCACCAAGGTATTGCCGTGTGCCACGTTCACCAGCGTCGCCAGATCGTGCGCGCTGGACTGGTTGCGGCTGGACAGGCCAGTGGGCTCCACATACTGCGTCTCGCTCATGCCCAGCAGCTTGGCCTTGTTGTTCATCAGCTGAACAAAGTGTTCCAGACCACCGGGATAGGTACGCCCCAGCGCGTGCGCAGCACGGTTTTCGCTGGACATCAGCGCCAGGTGCAGCATTTCGCCACGCGACAGCTGGGTGCCCACGCGCAAGCGTGAGCTGCTGTGCTTTTCGGTATCCACATCGTCTTGCGTGATGGTGATGATTTCATCCATGGGCAAGTGCGCTTCGGAAATCAGCAAGCCCGTCATGAGCTTGGTGATGGAGGCAATGGGCAAGACCGCGTGGTCGTTCTTGCTCAATAACACCTCTTTCGTGTCCTGGTCCAGTACCAGGGCCACACTGGATTTCAGCTCCAGCGGATCCGCCACCTGGTGCAGACCTGCCATCTGACCAAACGAAGGCCGCGCCACCGCCACGGCGGCGGCACCTGCGGCAGCGACGGCGACCGCACGGGTTGCCGTCGCCTTGCGAGCCACCTTGCTGCCAGACTTGGCGGAGCTAGCGGCCACAGCCCTGCGGCTGGTGGACGATGCGCGATTACTCTTTTGGGCCACGACTTTTTTCGTGGCAGATGCCTTCGCTACCGGCTTTTTCTGCGCCGAAGCGGCGGCAGTTGCTTGCTTTTTCGTCGGAGCCTTTTTGGCGGCGTAAGCGGCTGGTGAAGCCAAAGCACAACTCAAAGTCAGAAAAGCCAGTGCCTTGGCCATTCGACGAGACGCAAACGAGAATCGGTGGTGCATGCAAGTGCTCCGCGCAACAAACAACAAGGGAGTGCCGGTGACCACGCACAAAGTCGTGCAACTTACAGATGCACACGTTTGCGGAGTGGTGAATGCCCAAATTATAGGCCTGCACCTACCGTTTGTAGCACCTAGTGAGCGCTCATTTCTAATTATTTGAGAGCAAGCAATACAGGCGGCACCGAACTTGGCCCAAGCACTACCGCCTGTCTGACCTGCGGATTTCACAATCCGGCAAGTCAGTAGCCGGACGGCACTTGTATGATCCATGCAAACTGCCGCCCGTATCGCGCCTTAAGCTGTTGCTGTTTGTGCCGCAGTTACGCGGCGCAGGCCCGACAAGATGGCACGAATCGATGCCGAAACAATGTTGGCATCCATGCCCACACCAAACACCGTGTGACCGTCATCCACACGCACTTCCACATAGGCCACGGCTTGGGCATTGGCGCCCTCACCCACGGCATGCTCGGTGTAATTCATCACGCGCACCTGGCGGCCCAGCGATTGCGACAACGCCTGCACAAACGCATCAATAGGACCGGTGCCCGCACCTTCCAAGATGCGCTCTTGGCCATCCCAGTTGAGCTTGGCGTTTAAGGTCACCACACCATCTTCCTCGGCCAGACGGTATTGGGGTGCCTGCGCCACATCCATGGCGAATTCCTTGCGGAAAATCTTCCACAAATCAGCCGCGGTGAACTCGGTGCCCAAAGCATCCATTTCTTGCTGCACCACTTGCGAGAATTCAATCTGCAGACGGCGAGGCAATTGCAAGCCGTACTCAGCTTCGAGCAGGTACGAGATACCGCCCTTGCCCGACTGGCTGTTCACGCGGATCACTGCCTCATAGCTGCGCCCCAGATCCTTGGGGTCAATCGGCAAGTAAGGCATATCCCAGATGTCACCTTCTTGGCGTGCCGAGAAGGCTTTCTTGATCGCGTCCTGGTGCGAACCAGAGAACGAGGTGTACACCAACTCACCCACATAGGGGTGACGTGGGTGCACAGGCAACTGGTTGCAATACTCCACGGTGGCACGGATGCCGTCAATGTCCGAGAAATCCAAACCCGGGTTGATGCCCTGGATGTACATATTCAAGGCAACATTCACCACATCCAGGTTGCCGGTGCGCTCACCATTGCCGAATAAGCAGCCTTCCAGGCGATCCGCGCCGGCCAGCAAAGCCATTTCTGCGGTGGCTGTGCCAGTGCCGCGATCGTTGTGCGGGTGAACCGACAGCACGATGGAATCACGGCGCTGCAAGTTGCGGTGCGTCCACTCCACCATGTCGGCAAAGATGTTGGGGCTGGAGTGCTCCACCGTGGTGGGCAAGTTGATGATGCACTTCTTCTGGGGTGTGGGCTGCCAAACTTCAGTGACGGCATCGACCACACGCTTGGAGAACTCCACCTCGGTGTCCGAATACATTTCGGGTGAGTACTCGAACGTCCAGTCGGTCGTGGGGTGCTCGGCAGCGATGTCCTTGAACAATTGGGCGTTGGTGCGCGCCAACTCGACAATTTCATCTTCACTCATACCCAGCACCACGCGGCGCATCACCGGTGCAGTGGCGTTGTACAGGTGAACGATGGCGCGTGGCACGCCTTCCAAGGCTTCAAATGTGCGACGAATCAGGTGTTCACGCGCTTGGGTCAGCACCTGCACGGTCACGTCATCGGGAATGCGCTTTTCCTCGATGAGCTTGCGCATGAAATCAAACTCAATTTGGGAAGCCGAAGGAAAGCCCACTTCGATTTCCTTGAAGCCGATTTTGACCAGCTGTTCGAACATGCGAATCTTGCGTTCGATGTCCATGGGCTCAATCAGCGCCTGGTTGCCATCGCGCAAATCCACGCTGCACCAGACGGGAGGCTTGCTGATGGTGGCATCAGGCCAGGTGCGATCGGTCAGGCGTACCGGGACAAAAGGCTGGTACTTGCTAGCTGGGTTCTGCAACATCGACATAGGAGCTCTCTTTCGTGATTCAAGAAAATTCGACCTGGTCCCAGCAACCCCAAAAACAAAACGGCCCGTCGCTGGAAGCTACGGGCCGTGGAAGTAGGGTGTTGTACGCGCGCGCTACTCTATCTGCCCGTTGGACATGATGGTTAGTAGTAGGGCTAGCGACAGGTTTTGCATGCGGGCAACTCTAGCACAGTTTTTTGAAATAGGGTTTCCGCGTTTTTGCTTAGTGGTGCAGGCCACGTTCCTCGGGCTCATCCTTGGAAGTGCTGATCACGCTGGTTTGCTGCCCCTTGGACTTGCGCACCAAATACACCACATAACCACTGAAACCATAGAGCGCAAAGACGGCAAACAGCACCGTAGGTGTATGAATATTGATGATGGCAATGGCCAGCACAATCAAAATAATCACCGCAAACGGCACGCTGCGCTTCATGTTCACATCTTTGAAACTGTAGAAAGGCACGTTGGTCACCATCGTCAAGCCCGAATACAGCGTCAAGAAGAACATCACCCACATCATCTGCACCCAGGTCAGCATGCCATCTTCACCGCGCACCACACCGTAGTCGTTGAGCACCCACATAAAGCCGACCACCAGCGCCGCAGCAGCAGGTGATGGCAGGCCCTGGAACCAGCGCTTATCCACCACACCGGTGTTCACGTTAAAACGTGCCAGGCGCAAGGCTGCACAGGAGCAGTACACAAAGGCTGCGATCCAGCCCCAGCGCCCCAGACCTTTGAGCGCCCATTCATAGGCCACCAATGCAGGCGCAACACCAAACGACACCATGTCGCACAGTGAATCCATCTGCTCGCCGAACGCGCTTTGCGTGTTGGTCATACGCGCCACACGGCCGTCCAGGCTATCGAGCACCATGGCGCAAAACACACCGATGGCAGCCAGATCAAAGCGACCATTCATGGCCATCACGATGGCGTAGAAGCCACCAAACAATGCAGCCAGTGTGAACAAGTTCGGCAGGATGTAAATGCCTTTGCGGCGCTTGCGAATCACTACGCCGTTGTCGCCAGTTTGGGCGTCATTGCTGTCATGCATGAAATGCACCTCCAGTGCGCTGCTCCGTCAAACATCAGGGCAGCTATTAAAACCATAGTATTTTACGCAGACCGCATGCGCGGCTGACCTGTTGCCAGTGTATCGCTGCGCCGCGCACACACGCAAAGAAAAAGGCCACTGCGCGTGCAGTGGCCTTCATATTTCGCCCGAAAAGTGTCGGGCGCTATCTGTGCATTAGTTGCGCGACTGGTCCACCAGCTTGTTCTTGGCAATCCAAGGCATCATGGAACGCAGCTGGCCACCGACTTGCTCAATGGCGTGGTCGGCGTTTTGGCGACGGCGGGCCGTCATCGATGGGTAGTTCAGGCGACCTTCGCTGATGAACATCTTGGCGTATTCACCGCTTTGGATGCGCTTCAGAGCGTTGCGCATGGCCTTGCGCGACTCTTCGTTGATGACTTCTGGGCCGGTCACGTACTCACCATACTCGGCGTTGTTCGAGATGGAGTAGTTCATGTTGGCAATGCCGCCTTCGTACATCAGGTCGACGATCAGCTTCAGCTCGTGCAGGCACTCGAAGTACGCCATTTCAGGGGCGTAGCCAGCTTCGGTCAGGGTCTCGAAGCCCATCTTCACCAGTTCCACCGCGCCGCCGCACAGCACGGCTTGCTCGCCGAACAGGTCGGTCTCGGTTTCTTCCTTGAAGTTGGTTTCGATGATGCCGCCCTTGCCGCCGCCGTTGGCAGAAGCGTAGGACAGTGCCACATCACGCGCCTTGCCAGACTTGTCTTGGTAGATGGCGATCAGGGAAGGCACACCGCCGCCCTTCAGGTACTCGGAGCGCACAGTGTGGCCTGGGCCCTTGGGGGCAACCATGATCACGTCCAGGTCAGCGCGGGGCACGACTTGGTTGTAGTGCACGTTAAAGCCGTGGGCGAAAGCCAGCGTTGCGCCAGGCTTGATGTTGGGCTCCACGTTGTTCTTGTACACCTCAGGGATGTTTTCGTCGGGCAGCAAGATCATGACCACGTCGGCAGCCTTCACCGCGTCGTTCACTTCCATCACGGTCAGGCCAGCCTTGCCAACCTTGTCCCAGGAAGCGCCACCCTTGCGCAGACCCACGATGACCTTCACGCCACTTTCGTTCAGGTTTTGCGCGTGGGCATGGCCCTGGCTGCCGTAACCGATGATGGCCACGGTCTTACCCTTGATCAGGCTCAGGTCACAGTCTTTGTCGTAGAAAACTTTCATGCTTGGCTCCAGTTGTTCCCAGTGTTGTTATGGGGGGTGTAAAACGTTGTTCAAAAATCAGTGTAAGCGGCAAACTGCCTCAGACACGCAAGATGCGCTCGCCGCGACCAATGCCTGATGCACCGGTGCGCACGGTCTCCAAAATCGCTGTGCGGTCAATGCCTTGCAAGAAAGCATCGTTCTTGGACTGGTCGCCCGTCAGCTCAATCGTGTAGCTTTTTTCCGTCACGTCGATGATGCGGCCGCGGAAAATATCCGCCATGCGCTTCATCTCTTCGCGCTCCTTGCCCACCGCGCGCACTTTCACCATCATCAGCTCGCGCTCGGTGTAGGCACCTTCGGTCAGGTCCACCACTTTCACGACTTCAATCAGGCGATTCAGGTGCTTGGTGATTTGCTCAATGATGTCATCCGAGCCCGTGGTCTGGATGGTCATGCGCGACAGCGACGGGTCTTCCGTCGGCGCCACGGTGAGCGATTCAATGTTGTAGCCGCGGGCCGAAAACAGGCCAACCACGCGTGACAAGGCTCCAGGCTCGTTTTCGAGCAGCACGGCAATGATGTGTTTCATATCCAGATCCCTCTTTTCGCTGCCCTCCCCTGTGACCGGTAAGTCACAGGCTTGGCACACAATAGATTCGTCAAAATGAGAGCGCTTAGCGCAGATTCAATCTGCTTTTGCGCACTGAATGACTTGAAAAACCGCTGCCAGCTTGCGCTAGCAGCTCTTGTTTTTACAGGTCGTCAGGGCCCAGCAGCATCTCGGTGATGCCCTTGCCCGCTTGCACCATCGGGAACACGTTCTCGGTGGGGTCGGTGCGGAAGTCGATGAACACGCACTTGTTCTCTTCGCGGGCAATGCGGCGCGCTTCGATCAAAGCGGCCTCCACCTGCGAAGGATCTTCCACCAAGATACCTGCGTGGCCAAAGGCTTCGGCCAGCTTCACGAAGTCGGGCAACGAATCCATGTAGCTGCTGGAGTAGCGTCCCGAGTATTCAATCTGCTGCCACTGGCGCACCATGCCCAGGAAGCGGTTGTTCAGCGCGCAGATGATGACCGGCGTGTTGTACTGGCGGCAAGTGGCCAGCTCTTGGATGTTCATCTGAATCGAGCCTTCGCCCGTGATACAGAATACTTCCGCTTGCGGCTTGGCCAGCTTGATACCCATGGCATACGGTAGGCCCACACCCATGGTGCCCAGACCGCCGGAGTTGATCCAGCGACGTGGCTCATCAAAGCGGTAGTACTGCGCCGCCCACATCTGGTGCTGACCCACGTCAGACGTGATGTACACGTCTTCACCCTGGGTCATGTTGAACAAGGTGTCCACCACCGCCTGGGGCTTGATCACTTCCTTGTTGGTGCGATCAAACTGCAGGCAATCGCGGCTGCGCCAAGCTTCAATCTGCTTCCACCACTGCGCCAGCGCACCTTCGTCAGGGCGGGTCGTGGTTTCTTTGATCATGGCGATCAACTCGGTCAGCACGTCCTTGACGTCGCCGACGATTGGCACATCCACCTTCACACGCTTGGAAATCGACGATGGGTCGATGTCGATGTGAATGATCTTGCGCTCGGCCGACATGAAGTGCTTGGGGTTGCCAATCACGCGGTCGTCAAAACGGGCACCCACGGCCAACAGCACATCGCAGTTCTGCATGGTGTTGTTGGCCTCGATCGTGCCATGCATGCCCAGCATGCCCAGGTACTTGCGATCACTGGCGGGGTAAGCACCCAGCCCCATCAAAGTGTGCGTGACGGGGTAACCCAGCATGTCGACCAGGGTACGCAGCTCTGGGCTGGCGTTGCCCAGCAACACGCCACCACCGGTATAGATATAGGGGCGCTTGGCCGCCAGCAGCAATTGCAGCGCCTTGCGAATCTGGCCAGAGTGGCCCTTCTTCACCGGGTTGTACGAGCGCATCTCCACCGAGCTGGGGTAACCGCTGTACGGCGCCTTTTTGAAGGACACATCCTTCGGAATGTCCACCACCACAGGGCCGGGACGGCCTGTGCGCGCCACATGAAAAGCTTTTTTCATGACGGCCGCCAGATCACGCACATCCTTAACCAGGAAGTTGTGCTTGACGATGGGGCGGGTAATACCGACGGTATCGCACTCCTGGAACGCATCGGTGCCGATCGCCGCCACCGAGGTTTGACCGCTGATCACCACCAGCGGGATGGAGTCTGTGTATGCCGTAGCAATGCCGGTCACCGCATTGGTCAGGCCAGGGCCTGATGTCACCAGCGCCACGCCCACTTCACCGGTCGCGCGCGCAAAGCCGTCGGCGGCGTGCACGGCAGCCTGCTCGTGGCGCACCAGAACGTGTTCAATGCTGTCTTGTTTGTACAGTGCGTCGTAGATATAGAGCACTGCGCCGCCAGGGTAGCCCCACAGGTGTTTCACACCTTCTGCTTGAAGCGCCTTGACGAGAATTTCTGCCCCCATCAAATCTTGGGTGGCAGTGTGCGAAGAAGCAGCCGCTGCATTGGCTTGCTCTGCTTTGGAGATTTCCATGATCAACCTTTGCGAATTTCTCTAACGAAAAACCTTGGGTGCCCCTCGCTCGAGTCCTTGTGGGACTGTCTTGGGACTTAAGGCCAAAGGACATGAGCGAGATGGTGTACGCCGGACCTTGACCCGTTTGCCTTGATTAATTGCAAGAAATGATTATGGCACTGCAACATACGGTTTGGCTAACGCTTTTTAGGCGGTTTGCCAACGCAATGCGATAATGAACGCCTTTGCCGCGCACTGCTTGCACCGTTTGATGCCAGCGGCTGCGCGAGATTTCGACTTACCGAGCACCCCTGTCTTGGCCACTGAACAAGAGCTATCCGACTTCCTCAAAGGCGTGGAAAAACGTGCGTTCAAGCGCTCGGTTTATCACGTCCGTGATGAAGAAGCCGCTTTAGACATCGTTCAAGACAGCATGCTCAAGCTGGCGCAGCACTACGGCGACAAGCCTGCCGCAGAGCTGCCCATGCTGTTTCACCGCATTCTGTCCAACTGCACACTGGATTGGTTTCGCCGCCAGAAAACACGCAACGCCGTGTTTACGAGCATGTCAGACCTCGCACATGGCGATGACGGTGAAGATGGCGAATTCGATTGGATGCAGACTTACGCAGCCGATGCATCGCATGAAACCGCACAAAGTGCGGAAACACTCACCCAACGCACCCAATTGTTACAAAGCATTGAAAATGAAATTCAATCTTTGCCAGCACGTCAACGGGAAGCTTTCCTGCTGCGTTACTGGGAGGACATGGATGTTGCAGAGACCGCTGCAGCAATGGGTTGCTCGGAAGGCAGCGTGAAGACACACTGCTTTAGAGCCATCCAGTCGCTGAGCAAAGCGCTCAAAGCTAAAGGAATCGAGTTATGACCACACCTTCGCACCACGATGAACTTGCGGCCGAGCAATTTGCCCGAAAGCTGACTGCACGCTTGTCCATGACGCATGCGGACTTACCCTATGTGGTCACCGAACGCCTGCGTGCAGCACGTGTCCAGGCCCTGTCGATGCGCAAGCGCGGCAGCACCCCGCTGCACATCCGCCAAGCTGAATCAGCCACCTCCATTTTGGGTAATGCGGCAAGCGGAACACTGTCGCTAGGCAACCCCGGCAACGACAATACCCCTATCTGGGTACGCCGTTTGTTGACTGCGTTACCGTTGATCGCCTTGGCGGGCGCACTGACTTTCATCGGTGTGGAGCAAGACAGCCGTGCCACACTGGATGTGGCCGAAGTTGACGCTGCGCTGCTGACCAGCGATCTGCCTCCTGCCGCCTACACAGACCCCGGCTTCCAGCAATATCTGCAAGCCACGGTCTCCGACACCCCTTAAACTACGGCTGCACCCATCTCTGCCTGAGGATGGGTTTGCAAATTTACACTTGGCAATACATGCCCCTGACAGCTGATCACCCAACAACTTCGCGCACACCCTTTTTCGCCATTACCGTGGCGAGCGTATTGTTGTTGGGCTTTGCAGTTGGCGGAATCTGGAGCATGAACCAGGTTGCCATGGTGCCCAGCGCCGTGCCTGCCTATATGGCCGTCGAAGAAGGCCACACCCATCCTTCACTGAGCAGCAGCACCCATGCGCCTCAGCTGCGCCTGAGCTCTTCCGGCCCCATCTGGCGTGAAATTACCGAAGCACAGCGCCTAGTGCTGATGCCGCTGCGCGACCGCTGGGACAGCATGGGTGCGCTGGCCAAGCGCCGCTGGCTGGTGCTGGCGGATCGCTACCCTCAAATGGATGAGTCCGAGCGCAACAAGCTGCTCAGCCGCATGAACACCTGGGCCAGCCTGAGCGCCCAGCAACGCAACCAGGCACGCCTCAACTTTGAGAGCACCAAGCGCTTGTCTAATCAGGAGTTGCAGGCGAAATGGGATGCATATCAAGCACTCAGCGAGGCCGAGAAAAACCGCTTGGCTGAACAAGCACGCAAGGCCAAGGCCGCAGCCATCAAGAAAGCCAAGCGCAAGCTGGCCGTACCTGCGCCCAAAGTGCAAGCACCGAAAACCGAGCCCCTGCCAGCTCCAGCTGTGCTGGCGCCTGCCGCGACAGAAGCGTTGCCGGTGGAAACCCCCAAAGCTGCGCCATCCCTGCATTTACCGCCATTGAGCCATCCACCTGCTGCTTCTAGCCAGCCCGTGACGGTGCCCCAATCGATGCCACGCGTAGAACTTCCACCGCTGCCTGCGCCAGCTCAATAACTGCCTCCATGGCAATGCGCGACTGCCAAACAACAGCCGCCATGCACCGCAGCACAGGCACAATAGGCAGCGCCCATTCAGGGAAGATTGCTCTATACGATTCGCTCGCATGACCACCTCTGCTGCCCCCACCCTCTCACCCTCAACCCTTGCTGCCCCCAAGCTCTGGCATCGCATGGCCAGCTGGCTGTATGAAAGCCTGCTGCTGTTTGGCGTAGTCTTCGTGGGGGGCTTGGTGCTCGGCGCTGCAGGCGTGCTGTTTGGCAAACCTCTGTCGCCCACCACCTTGCAGGCACTGTTGTTCTTGGTGCTCGGTGTTTACTTTGCGTGGTTCTGGAGCAAGGGACAGACCTTGGCCATGAAGACTTGGCGCATCCAAGTGGTTGACAAGCACGGCCAACCCTTAACGCGCGTGCGTGCACTGGCGCGCTATACCTTCGCTTGGTTGTGGGTGCTGCCGCCGCTGGCGCTCGTCCAGCCCTACCACCTGCCCATGGCAGAAGTTACGGTCCTGACACTGGGCTGGGTGGCCGTATGGGCACTCCTGAGTCGCTTTCACCCACAACGCCAGTTCCTGCATGATGTGCTTGCAGGTACACGCCTAATACAAGTGCCTGCGCCTCACACAGCGACGTAAGCACGCTCTCTGCATTTTCCAAATACCGTTATGTCCTTGAAACCCCATTTCTCTATCTGCGTGTATTGCGGCTCACGCCCTGGTGAGCTGCCTGCCTATGCGCAAGCCGCACGCGCTGTTGGAACCTGGATCGGCCAACACGGCGGTCAACTGGTCTATGGCGGCGGACGCACTGGACTGATGGGCATCGTTGCAGATGCCACTAAAGCGGCCGGAGGTCGCGTGGTGGGCGTCATCCCTCAGGCACTGGTCGACAAAGAGCTGGCCAACCCCGCCTGCGACGAGCTGCATATCGTGGGCAATATGCACGAACGCAAAGCCATGATGGCGGAGCGCAGCAATGCTTTTCTGGCCCTACCCGGTGGTATCGGTACTTTTGAAGAGCTCTTTGAAGTCTGGACCTGGCGCCAGCTGGGCTATCACGACAAGCCGATTGGCCTGCTCAATGTGGAGCATTACTACAGCAGCATGCTCACTTTCCTAGAGTCCAGCGTCAGCAGCGGCTTCATGGGCGCTTGGCAAATGGATTTGATACGCGCCAGTGACAACACCACTGATTTGCTGGAGTTTCTGGTGGAAGCCTCCGGCACCGCACCAGAGAGCAAAAACCTGCGCGAAGTGCTGTAACCCAGATTGGCAAAAAGCCACAAAAAAAAGCGATCTCTTGAGATCGCTTTTTTCATGGACTCAAACCGCATCAAACTGCCGCGTCATCCAAATCGCCCGTACGAATGCGTACGACCTTTTCCACAGCGGTGACAAAAATCTTGCCATCACCAATCTTGCCGGTGCGCGCTGCGGCCACGATGGCATCCACACATCGATCGGTATCGTCGGTGGCAACCACGACTTCGATCTTCACCTTGGGCAGAAAGTCCACCACGTACTCAGCGCCACGGTACAACTCTGTGTGACCCTTTTGGCGCCCAAAACCCTTCACCTCGGTCACGGTCAAACCGGTCACACCACATTCCGCCAAGGCTTCACGCACCTCCTCAAGTTTGAAGGGCTTGATGATGGCTGTAATCATTTTCATGGTTGGGCTCCAGTGGAATATAAAACTTGGTCAATTGCGCAGTGACACGAACTTAGCGCCGAAATCCATTGGTAATGGGATTGCGCCAGTCCTTGCCAAAGCTGCGATGCGACAGGCGAGGACCAACAGGGGCCTGCCTGCGCTTGTATTCATTGATGCGAATCAGACGAGCGACACGCTCGACATTGTCGCGATCATGGCCTGCCGCCACAATGATTTCGATGGGCTCGTCATTCTCGACATAACGCGCAATGATGTCGTCGAGCACCGGGTAAGGCGGCAAACTGTCTTCGTCTTTTTGATCAGGGCGCAGTTCTGCACTTGGTGGACGCGTGATGATCCGCTCGGGAATGGGATTCAGCCCCGTTCCAAAGGGGTCGTTGGCATTGCGCCAGCGCGCCAGGTCAAAAACCCGCGTTTTCAGCACATCCTTGATGACGGCAAAGCCTCCGGCCATGTCCCCATACAGCGTGCAATAGCCCGTGGCCAGCTCACTCTTGTTACCGGTGGTCAGCACGATGGAGCCAAACTTGTTGGACAGTGCCATCAACAGCGTGCCACGGATGCGGGCCTGCAGATTCTCTTCCGTTGTATCCTCTGCCAAGCCTTGGAATTGCCCGGCCAGTGCGGCTTTGAACGCTTCGAATTGCGGCGCAATGTCAATCACATTGTGACGTACACCCACGCGATCCGCCATCTCTTGCGCATCTTTCCAGCTGATGTCGGCCGTGTACGGCGAAGACATCATCACCGTACGCACCTTGTCGCGCCCCAAGGCATCCACCGCAATGGCCAGCACCAAAGCGGAATCGATACCCCCTGAAAGGCCTAGCAGCGCTTCAGGAAAACCATTCTTGGTCACGTAGTCACGTACTGCCAACACCAGTGCTTGCCAAAGGTAGGCGTTGTCTTCCTGAGCCGCAGCAATACTGCCCGACAAGCACACTGGCTGGGCTTGCGGCTGCAGATTCACCGTGAGCAAATCTGTAGCAAAAGAGGGAGCACGCGCTGCCACTGCGCCATCGGCATTCAAAGCAAAGCTGCTGCCATCAAACACCAGCTCGTCCTGCCCGCCCACCATATGGGCGTATATGACGGGCAGTCCTGTCTCGGCCACCCGCTGTGCCAAAACAGCCTCACGCTCGGCCTGCTTACCCAGGTGGTAAGGCGAAGCGTTCAGCACAATCAGCATTTGGGCACCTGCATTTTTGGCGGCCTGTGCTGGCTCCGTGACCCATGCATCCTCACAAATCAAAACGCCTGCTTGAACACCACCGACATCGATCAGGCATGGCTGATGCTGCGGCGTGAAGTAACGCAACTCATCGAACACACCGTAATTGGGTAGCGCTTGCTTGACGTAGCTGGCCAATACCTGTCCTTGACCAATCCAGCTGGCGGTGTTGTACCGGTGCGATGTGCCTGAGACAGCCTGGGTATGGCCCAGCAACAGTGTCAGTCCTTCCAAATCTGCGGTGGCCTCCATCACTTGCTGCAATGCCTCATCACTGGCTTGCTGGAAAGATGGACGCAACAGCAGATCCTCTGCGGCATACCCACAGAGCGCCAATTCAGGCGTCACCAAAAGCGAGGCGCCTTGAGCATGCGCTTGCCTTGCAGCTTCAATGATCTTTTTTGCGTTGCCGCCCAAATCCCCAACCACCAAGTTGAGTTGAGCAATGCAGATAGAAGTGGTCATGAAAAGTGAGGCCGCGGGGCCTGAGCGCTAACAATCCATGCCACATGGGTCCACCCCAGCGGCACGTTCAAAGCATCGATTATCACCCGCTGCGGCGCCCTCTACCTGTATGGGTTTTGCAGCGCCGCTTTGCAGAAAAAAAGCCGCATTGCCAATGCAACGCGGCTCAAGCGCCATCCACACACCCATCACCCGCTAAAAACTCTCCCAATCATCCGCTTGCGCAACCGGCGCTGTCCGCGCTGCGGGGAATGCCGCACTCGGGGCAAGCGATGCATTTTTGCGTTCAGCTTTCACTACTGGCGTCAAAGTCCGCGCGGACATAGCCCCTTCCTGGCGCCACTGAACACCTGGCTTGGCGCGCAGCTCTACCGTTTTCGCTGGCCCTCGAACGGGTGCTGCAGCCTGCGTATTGAGCTTGAATACAGACACCGCATCCACCAATTCCTGGGCCTGTTTGCTCAAGCTATCTGCAGCCGCGGCACTCTCTTCGACCAAGGCGGCGTTTTGCTGCGTGGTTTGATCCATCTGCGTAACGGCCTCGCCCACTTGCGCCACGCCTTGACTTTGTTCACTGCTGGCTGCGCTGATCTCACCCACGATGTCGGTCACTCTGCGGATCGATGCCACCACCTCGCTCATCGTAGAACCAGCCTTGTCCACCAGCAGACTGCCTTGTTCAACGCGCTCCACACTGTCGGTAATCAGCGTTTTGATTTCCTTGGCTGCTTCTGAGCTGCGCTGTGCCAGGTTACGCACTTCGCCAGCGACCACGGCGAAGCCTCGGCCCTGCTCCCCTGCACGCGCTGCTTCCACAGCGGCATTCAATGCCAAGATATTGGTCTGAAATGCAATGGAATCAATCACACCGATGATGTCGGCAATTTTGCGACTACTGTCATTGATGCCGCGCATGGTATCCACCACCTGCCCCACTACCTCTCCGCCCTGCTGCGCCACAGTTGATGCATTCAACGCTAGCTGATTCGCTTGGCGTGCGTTGTCGGCATTCTGGCGAACGGTCGAACCCAACTCTTCCATAGAAGCTGCCGTCTGCTCCAGCGCACTGGCTTGTTCTTCGGTGCGGCTCGACAAATCTGCATTGCCCATGGCAATTTGCGAACTGGCCGTCGCCACGCCATCCGCCCCCACCCGCACTGTCTGCACCGTTTGAATCAAGCTGGACTGCATGCGCTCGAGTGCTGCAAGCAGCATGCCCAACTCGTCCTTGCTTCGCGTTTCAATGTGTGCCGTCAAATCGCCCTCTGCCACCCGATCGGCCACATCGACTGCATTGCGCAAAGGTCGCTGAATGGAGCGAATGATCCAGACGGCTGCCGCTATGGCAATCAGCACCGCTGCCACGCCAGAGCCCACCAACACCATCAAGGCTTGGTCATAAACCCGCTTGGCAGCGCTCACTTCTGCGGCGGCCTGCTGATTCTTGATGGCAATAATCTCAGACAGCGTTTTGGCGGAGATGTTGAACAACTCCAACGAACGCCCACCCAATACTTCACGTGCTTTTTCTCCATCACCAGAGCGCGAAACAGCAAACAGCGTTTGCATCAGCTGCACATATTCTTTGCGCTCCTCCAGCAAAAGCTCATAGGTTTTATTTTCTTTTTCGGACTTAATCAACGGTATATATTCTTTTTTGATGCCATTCATCTCCTCCTGCAAATTACTCATTTCCCGTTCAATATTTTCTTTGTAGCTGGCGCTGTCATTAAAAACATGGCGCAGCTCCAGCAAGCGAGCCTTCACCAAGTCCGTATTGAGACGATTAATCAGCTGAACACTGACCAAGATATTTTCTGTAATCCGCACCTGTGTCTGGTGCATGGAAGAAAGCTGCATGGCGGCCACACCGGCCACCAGCAACAGTGTCGCCACAAGGACCGCAAAAGTCGCCGACAAACGCGTTGAAATTTTCATAGTCCTCACTGCCTGCCTTTCTTGCGTCGCCGCGCAAAGCTCCAAATAATCTTGCAATGCAGGTTAATGGCTTTGCAACTTACAAAAAATTACCACTCATCTGCAGTAATAAGAAAACCCCAGTAAATACGCAGCGTGTCATTGCAAGGACTACAAAAAAAAGCCCCTTGCACCGACAGTGCAAGGGGCTTTCAAAAAATGATTTTCTACATCAATGCATCAAAAAGTTTCCCACTCTTGATCTTCTGCCACCTCATTTTTTACCGCTATTTTTTTACTAACAGCAGGAGCTGGCACCGTTACAGGAGGCGCCGTATGTGCCACACGCTGACTCACGGCTGGCACCTTCTCTACCTTGGGTGGCGTGTGGGCAATCTGTGCCTGCGCTGCCATGAATTTCAGCTTGAAGCTTGAAACCGCCTGCACCAGATCTTTGGACTGGCGCTGCAAACCTTCTGCCGCTGCCGCACTCTCCTCGACCAAGGCAGCGTTTTGCTGCGTTGTCTGATCCATTTGGGCAATGGCTTCGCTCACCTGCCCCACACCCTGGCTTTGCTCCTTGCTCGCAGCACTGATCTCTCCCACCAGGTCAGAAACATGGCGAATGGCGGCGACCACTTCATCCATCGTGGCACCGGCCTGGGCCACCAAATGGCTGCCTTGACCCACACGCGCCACGTTCTCGCCGATCAGGTGCTTAATCTCCTTGGCGGCCTCGGCACTGCGCCCTGCCAGCGCACGCACCTCACCAGCCACCACAGCAAAACCGCGGCCCTGCTCACCCGCACGCGCCGCTTCCACGGCTGCATTCAACGCCAGAATGTTGGTCTGGAAGGCAATACCGTCAATCACGCCAATGATGTCGGCAATTTTTTGACCGCTGGTATCGATCTCCTTCATCGTGCTCACGACCTGGCCCACCACGGAACCCCCACGCGCGGCCACCTGAGAAGCATTGAGTGCCAGTTGATTGGCCTGTGCAGCGCTGTCTGCGTTGTGGCGCACGGTCGATGCCATTTGCTCCATCGATGCCGCTGTTTGCTGCAGCGCGCTGGCTTGTTCTTCGGTACGGCTCGACAGATCGGAATTGCCCAAAGCGATTTGCTCGCTGGATGTCGAAACACCGTCGGCATTGGTGCGCACATGGCTCACCACGTCTTCCAGGCTCTTGCGCATGACGGCCAGCTCTTGCAGCAGCTTGCCCATTTCATCGTTGCCCCCCTGGGGAATGTCTTGCGTCAGATCGCCTTGTGCAATGCTGCGCGCAGCACGCACGGCCTGCTCCACAGGCACCGTCACGGCCCGCGTGATCAGCCAGCCCAGAATGGCCGCACTGAATGCACTGAGGGCCATACCCGCCAAGACCCAGATCTTGGCAAATTCAAAGCTGTGCGCTGCATCTTTTTCTGCTGCATCCGCCAATTCACGGCTCACTGCCGCCAGGCGCTCCAGACTGCCTACCAGCTGAACGTACACCGGCTCCGCAGAGCCCACATAGAAATTGGTGACCGCATCCCCCAGCAAGACGTCACCGTCGAGCTGGTTGTAATCCTTGTCTCGGGCCAGCTTGAAAAAGCTTTGCTGCTCTTGCAAATATTGTTTGTGCAATTGCAGATAGCCCGCCATCAGCTCCTGCTCTTTGGCGCTGCGCGGCAGCGAGGCAAAGCTGCTTTCATGGCCTTGGATGGCTTGCAAGGTGCTCTGAATTTTGGTGATGTAGCCCTCGGCTTCCGCCACGCTGTTCACATTCAAAATGCCTGCTTCCGAGCGGCGCAAGCTGCTCCACAGCGTGCGCAAACCACCCACATCCAGCATGCTGGGCATGGCGTGCTGCGTCACGGCCTGCGTGCTCACATGCATCTGGCGCATCTGCCACAAAGAAATACTGCCCAAGGCCAGCGTCAAAAAGCTGACCAACGCAAAGCCCAGGCCCAATTTGGCCGCCATGCGCATATTCGCCAAAACCATTTCGTCTCCAAGAAAAGTCTGGCGGGGCTGGCAGCACAAAAAAAAGTGCAGACCCCGCTCTGGGGCCTGCACATTAACAAACATTTACAGTCTTTAAAAGGGAATCGCGTGAAAACCGAGTTTCACGGCCCGACTCACGCCTTGTTGTAGCTGGCGATGCCGTCGGTGATTTCCTTCTTGGCTTCGTCGATGCCCTTCCAGCCCAGCACCTTCACCCACTTGCCCTTTTCCAGATCCTTGTAGTGTTCAAAGAAGTGGGAGATTTGTTGCAGGGTCAGCTCATGCACATCGTCCAGGATTTCGATCTTCTCGTAGGCTGGCAGAATTTTCTTGGTAGGAACTGCCAGCACCTTGCCATCCACGCCGCCTTCGTCTTCCATGTGCAAGATACCGATTGCACGGCAAGGCACCACCACGCCGGTAGGCAGTGGGAAGGGTGTCATCACCAGCACGTCCACTGGGTCGCCATCACCGGCCAGGGTCTGGGGCACGTAGCCGTAGTTCACGGGGTAGTGCATGGCTGTACCCATGAAACGGTCCACGAACACGCAGCCAGTTTCCTTGTCCACTTCGTACTTCACGGGATCGGAATTGGCAGCAATCTCGATCACCACGTTGAAAGTTTCGGGGGCGTTCTTGCCGGGAGTCAGTTTTTCAAAGGACATGATGGTTGCTCAGGTTATGAAATAGATATCCCCTTACGGGGAGAACCTGGCGATTTTAGAGGCATGCCCTTGCGTGCTTCTTGCAACCCCCTGGAATATCCGCGCAGCGCTCGGTTACAAAGCCGCCTGTGCCTGATGACGCACTGGCCCTGAGCGCGCCTCAATGGCCTGCTGCACCTCTTTGCGCAACCCCAGGGCAAAACCCATTTCGGCCAGCACGAACAGCGGGCCAATCAGCAGCCCCACGATATCGTCCATGAACGCAGGCTTGCGCCCCTCCCAGTAGTGGCCGACGAACTGAATGACCCAGCCCACCACAAACAGCCCCACACCCCAGCCCAGCCACATGGCCAATGGCTGCTGCGCCAGCCATGCGCCCACAGCTAGCATGGCCCCCAGCACCAGGGCCAAGGTCACGCCATAGCGCATGTCCAGCAGCAGGTAATACACGGAAGCGGCCAGTGTCGCGGCCACCGCTGGGCTGAAGACAAAGCCACTGCCCCCCAGCACCCAGGCAGGGCGCGAGAGCAGAATCACCACGGCAAACAAGATCATGGGCACGCCCACAAAGTGCGTGAGGATGTTGCGCCCGTCACGGTGGTAGTCGGCATACTGAGAGAGTTGGTCCACCAGGGTTTTCATCGCGGCCTCCAGGCACAGTCAATATCCGCACATGGTCTGCCGCGCCAAGCACCCTGTCTATAGGGCAAGCCCCATAAAAAATAGATAGCTAAAAGCGCAGCCTGCACCTTGGTATTTGGCTAATTTCATGCCAATTGGCGTTGCCTGCGTGACTGACACTGCACCGTGCCCTGCCCACAATGCCGACATCGCGGCCCCAGGCCTGCGCTTTCACGATCAAATTGCCATCTAGCGCTTGCTGGTCAAGCGCTGACAGCTATACAAATAACGCACATGCCTCTTTCTACGCCAACCGTGGCACGCACCCCGCAGCACATCCGCCAAGTCAACTACCGCTGCTATGAGCGCGAAGATGGCTTGTGGGACATTGAGGGAGAGCTGCTCGACACCAAGGCCATTGACCTGCCACGCCCCAACGGCCAGGGCCTGCGCAAGGCGGGCGACCCCATCCACCACATGCGCATTCGTGTCACCGTCAACACGGATCTGATCGTGCAGGCCATTGAAGCCGTGATGGAAGCGCACCCCATTCAGGGCTGCCCTGGCGCGCTGGATGCCATGCAGCGCATGGTGGGCAGCTGCATGGCCCGTGGCTGGCGCAAATCCATTGACAGCAACTTGGCCGGTGTCGCCGGCTGCACCCACATGCGCGAGCTGCTGCAAAACATGGCCACGGCCGCCTTCCAGAGCATTGTGTCCGCCTTCATCAGCAACCCCGAGATGCCCCCCGCCTACCTGGGCCGCTGCACCGGCTGGAACTTCAACGGCCCCGCCGTGGCCCAGTACCACCCCCGCTTTATCGGCTGGGTTATCCCCGAGAGCAAAGGCCAGCCCCAGCCACCCACGGCACCCTGATCCCCCACGCACGCACCACCCATGCGGCCCCGCGCCGCTAACCCTGCAGACCATACTGGCAGCGGCCTTGAGGCACAATCTTGCCCCTATGGTTGATCGCGTCATTCCCTTGGTGGAACAACGGTACGGCGTTCTGCAAGTGCCGCCCCACACCCCGCACATGCCCCCTCAGGGGCAATTGCGGGATCTGCGCGCGCGCCCTTTGCGTGACCTGCGCATCAGCGTGACCGACCGCTGCAACTTCCGCTGCGCCTATTGCATGCCCAAGGATGTCTTTGACAAGGACTACCCTTACCTGCCGCACAAAGCACTGCTGAGCTTCGAAGAGATCACGCGCCTGGCGCGCCTGTTCGCGGCACACGGCGTGCGTAAATTCCGCCTGACCGGCGGGGAGCCGCTGCTGCGCAAAGACCTGGACCAGCTCATCGCCCAGCTGGCCGCCCTGCGCACGCCCGCGGGCGATGCACTGGACATCACCCTGACCACCAACGGCTCGCTGCTGCGCCGCAAGGCCCACCTGCTGAAGGCCGCCGGTCTGCAGCGCGTGACCGTGAGCCTCGACGGCCTGGACGATGCGATCTTTCGCCACATGAACGACGTGGACTTCCCGGTGGCCGATGTGCTGGACGGCATTGAAGCCGCACGCGAGGCGGGCCTGCGCGACATCAAGGTCAACATGGTCGTCAAGCGCAGCACCAATGTGGACCAGATCCTGCCCATGGCCCGGCACTTTCGCGGCACGGGCGTGACGCTGCGCTTTATTGAATACATGGATGTGGGCGCCACCAACGGCTGGTGCATGGATGAAGTACTGCCCTCCGCCGAGGTGGTGCAGCTGCTCAACGCCGAGATGCCGCTGATCGCGCTCGACCCCACCGCCGTGGGCGAGACCGCCAAGCGCTGGGGCTATGTCGGTGCCAACGGCCAGCACGACCCATCGCTGGGCGAAATCGGCGTCATCAGCAGCGTCACCCAGGCGTTCTGTGGTGACTGCAACCGCGCACGCCTGTCCACCGAAGGGCGGCTGTACCTGTGCCTGTTTGCCGATCAGGGCTGGGATCTGCGCTCGCTGCTGCGCAGCGAGGCCGACGATGCCACCATCAGCAATGCCATGGCCCACATCTGGGGCCAGCGCAGCGACCGTTATTCCGAGCTGCGTGCCAGCCTGCCCCCCGAAGCCGCACAGGGCCGCAAACGGGTAGAGATGAGCTACATCGGCGGCTAAGCCTTTGCACAAGCGCCATACTGCGGGGCTGATTCACAGCATGGGGCGCATCGCAGCATGATTCCTTCACAAGACATCACCGGCCTGGTTCTGGCGGGTGGCCGTGGCAGCCGCATGGGCGGCGTCGACAAAGGCCTGCAAGCCTTCAACGGCCAGCCCCTGGCGCTGCACGCGCTGCAGCGCCTGGCGCCACAGGTGGGCCCTTGCATGCTCAATGCCAACCGCAGCCTGGACAGCTACCAGCGCTTTGGCGTGCCCGTACACGAAGATGTGCTGCCAGACTATGCCGGCCCGCTGGCGGGCTTTCTTACGGGTCTGAGCCATTGCACCACCGACTGGCTGCTGACCGTGCCGTGCGACAGCCCCTGCTTTCCCGAAGATCTGGCCCAGCGCATGGCCGCCACAGCCGAGCAGGAGCGCGCCACCATCGTGCTGGCCGCAGGCCCCGAAGTTGGCCGCGGTGGCACGCAGCAGATACGCCCGCAACCCGTTTTTGCGCTGCTGCACCACAGTTTGCTGGCCAGCCTGCAAGCTTTTGTCGCAGGCGGAGGCCGCAAGATTGACGCCTGGACGCAGCAACACCCCCAGGCACTGTGCCGCTTTGACCGCCCCAGCGACGCCCCACAAGCTTTTGCCAACGCCAATACGCTGGATGAGCTGCAGGCGCTACAAAATACATAACACTGCGGATTGACGGCAGCGCCCTCTGGCCGCACCATGCGGTGCTGCGACGTGTACACCCCAAGGAGAGACCATGGCTTTTGCCACCGCTTTTACCGACCCCGCACCCAGCCCTGAAGACCTGGCCGATCTGCCCGGCACAGTGGCGGTGGAATTTGGCGTGGACTGGTGCCCGCATTGCCAGGGCGCACAACCCTTCTTGCGCGAGGCACTGCAAGAGCGCCGGGACATCACGCACATCAAGATCGAGGATGGCCCAGGCCGCAAGCTGGGGCGCCACTTCAAGGTCAAACTCTGGCCCACCCTGGTGGTGCTGCGCAAGGGCGAGGAAATTGGCCGCATCACCCGCCCGGCATCGGCCCAGACAGTGGAAGAGCAGCTGCCTGTCGGCATCTGACGCCGTGCAGGCCCGTGGCGAGCGCAGCAGCGCCGCCCCTTGGCTGCTATCGCATTCAAAGCACGCAGCACCCAACAACAAAGGACTTTAGATCGATAAGTATCTGAAGTCCTTTTTACATCAGCGCTAGCCGCTACTGTTTTAGTTATTACAGTCGCCCCAGGGCTTTGTCCACGCCCTTGTTCGCCAGCTCATCGGCCTTTTCATTGCCGGGGTCACCGGCGTGGCCCTTCACCCAGCGCCACTCGATACGGTGCCCCGTCGTGGCCACCAGCGCATCCAGCTCCTGCCACAGCTCGGCATTCTTGACGGGCTGCTTGGAGGCCGTCTTCCAGCCCTTGGCCTTCCAGCCGTGCACCCACTCGGTGATGCCCTTGCGTACGTACTCACTGTCCAAGAACAGCGTCACATCGCAGGGGCGCTTGAGGGCGCGCAACGCCTCGATGACGGCCGTCAGTTCCATGCGGTTGTTGGTGGTCTCGCGTTCGCCACCAAACAACTCCTTGATGTGGGGGCCTGCCTGCAGCAACACCCCCCAGCCACCGGGGCCGGGGTTGCCCTTGCAGGCACCGTCCGTATAAATCACAACCTGGTTCAAATTTCTTTCCTTTGCGGCGCTTGCCGGCACGCGGCCGCAGGCGCGGTTTGCCCTGCCGTTTTGCGTGTGCGCCATGCAGGTTCCATCAACCGCATGCCGTGCACTTTTTTAACGGCCAGCACACAGTATGCACCGCCCAGCACGGGCCACGCCTTGTGGCCCAAGCGATCCAGCCAACGCCAGCGCTCCAACCATGCCTGGCTTTCCACAGCCGGGGCATGGCAGCCAAAATCTGCCGCCACCACATCCATGGCCAGCACCTGCAGCCAATCGCGCACACGCCAGTACGGCAGCCCCTTGCTGGCATTCAAATGCGGGGCCTGTGCACGCTCCAAGCCCTGCTGAAGCCCCCATAAACTGAAGGGGTTGAGCCCAAACAGCAGCAACCGCCCTTCCGGCACCAGCACACGCACCGCCTCACGCAAGGCTGCATGCGGGTTTTCGCACCATTCCAGGGTGTGCGGCATGACCACCAGGTCCAAACTGGCCTCTGCAAAGGGCAGCGCCTCGGGCGCGCAAAACAGCTGTGCCGCCTGCGGTGCTTGGCAAGCCGTACGATCGGGGTTTAAATCAAGGATGGATGGGGGTGCTGGCGCCGCCACCCACTGGTGGGGCATGCGGTTGTGCCGCAAGGCCTGCAACATGGGCCAGCCCAGCTGCAGGCTGTGATAGCCGAAAATATCAGCCACTGCCTCATCACACCGCTGCTGCTCCCAGTCGAGCAGGTAGCGGCCAAAAGCCTGTGCCATCCAAGGATGGTCTTTTTGACTGACCTCGTTCATGAACCTGTTGCCGTTGCCTGCGTTTTCTGACAATTACATCTGGCTGCTGCACAACGGCAAGCAAGCCCTGGTGGTCGACCCCGGCGACGCTGCGCCCGTTCAAGCTGCGCTGCAAGCGTTGAACCTGCAGTTGCAAGCCATTCTAGTGACCCACCACCATGCCGACCATGTGGGTGGCGTCGACACCCTGCGCAGCGCCACGGGCGCACTGGTTTACGGCCCCGCCTTTGAAGTGCTGCCAGAGCCCGTGATCCGTGTGGATGCCACCACCGAGCTGCAACTGCTGGGCCTGGACTGGCGCATCCTGGAAGTACCCGGCCACACCGCAGGCCACATCGCATGGTATTGCGAACCTGCTGACCAAGCCCCTATTTTGTTTTGCGGCGACACGTTGTTTTCCGGTGGCTGTGGCCGTTTGTTTGAAGGCACGCCGCAGCAGATGTATGCCTCGCTGCAGCTACTGGCGCAGTTACCACACGCTACCCGTGTGGCTTGTGCGCATGAATACACTCTCAGTAACTTGAAATTTGCCTGTGCGGTGGAACCAAGTAATACCGCACTGCTCCAATACCGCGCACATTGCGAAGCACTGCGCGCGCAGCAGCAACCAACGCTGCCTTCTACGCTGGAGCAAGAACTGGCAATCAACCCTTTTCTGCGTTGCGACGTTAAGCAGGTTGTGCAAAGTGCACAAAGCTTTCGCCCCGACACCCCAATTCACCAACCCGCAAGCGTGCTCGCCGCGCTGCGTGAATGGAAAAACGCATTCTGATGAACTTGCGCCATCTTCTCGTTGCCTTCAGCGTTGCCTGGCTTGCTGGCTGTGCGACCTCGCCATCGGCCCAGTACGACGGCCCCCTCAAGCCCATCACCCAGACCCGCACCGGCACCTCTAAAGTCGCCTCGCTGGAGTCCAACAGCGATTTGTGGGAACGCATTCGCAAGGGTTTCGCCATTCCCGATCTGGAGCACGAACTGGTCGATGCCCAAGAGCAATGGTATGGCAGCCGCCCCGACTACATCGACCGCATGACCACGCGCTCCAGCAAGTACCTCTATCACATTGTGGAAGAGCTGGAGCAGCGCAACATGCCCACCGAGCTGGCCTTGCTGCCCTACATTGAAAGCGCGTTCAACCCGCAGGCAGTCTCCAGTGCCAAAGCAGCCGGCATGTGGCAGTTCATGCCCGCCACAGGTTCGTACTTCGACCTGACACAAAATGCGTTCCGTGATGACCGCCGCGATGTGCTGGCCTCCACCAAGGCAGCGCTGGACTATCTGGAAAAGCTGCACCGCATGTTTGGCGACTGGCACTTGGCCTTGGCCGCCTACAACTGGGGCGAAGGCAGCGTGGGCCGCGCCATCAAGCGCAATGAGCGCCAGGGCCAGGGCAGCAGCTATGTCGAGCTGAACATGCCCAATGAGACGCGCAATTACGTCCCCAAGCTCCAGGCTGTCAAAAACATCATTGCGCACCCCGAGAAGTTCAACATCGAGCTGCCCAATATTGAAAACCACCCCTACTTTCAGGCCGTGGACATCAAGCGCGATATGGACGTAGAACTGCTGGCACGCTTGGCAGACGTGCGCTTGGAAGACTTCAAGGCCCTCAACCCGTCTTTCCACCGCCCCACCATTTTTGCGGGAGGCACCACCCAGGTCTTGCTGCCCTGGGACAACGCCAAAGTGTTCCAGCGCAACCTGTCGGCGCACAACGATGGCCAGTACGCCAGCTGGACGGTCTGGGTCGCCCCCAGCACCATGACGGTGGCCAATGCGGCCCAGCGCGTAGGCATGAGCGAGGCCGACTTGCGCAGCGTGAACCGCATTCCCCCGCGCATGATGATCAAGTCGGGCTCTGCCTTGATGGTGCCACGCACCTCCGAGCACCTCAACGATGTGTCTTCCCACATTGCAGACCACGGCACCCTCGCATTTGCACCGGAAATTACCGAAGTGACACGCCGCACGCCCGTCAAGGTGCGCAAGGGCGACACCATGGCCAAAGTGGCCAATCGCAATGGGGTGACGGTAGCCAATCTGGCCCGCTGGAATGACATCAAGACCACCGCCAAGCTCAGCGCGGGCCAGTCTCTGGATGTCTATAAAACCGTCAAAATTGTGGCCTCTGGAGCCAATAACAAAAAGACGGCCGGTAAAAACAGCAAGACCGTGGTCACCAAGCAATCCCGGGGCAGTACTGCCAGCAAAAAGCCAGCAGCACCCAAGATTGCCCAAAACAGCAAGGGCGGCAGCGCCACCAAGAAAAAGCGCTAAAGCGGCGCACCCACAAAAAAGCCCTGCATTGCAGGGCTTTTTTTATCGGCGCTCTACCAGCGCATGGGCAATCGTTCCCAGGTCCACATACTCCAGCTCGCTACCCACCGGCACGCCCCGCGCCAAACGGGTAACCTGGATATTGCGCCCCTGCATCAACTCCGTGACGGCGTGGGCCGTGGCCTCCCCTTCGGTGGTAAAGCTGGTGGCCAAAATCACCTCTTGCACCACCCCGTCGAGTGCCCGCTGCAGCAACTGCGGCAAGCCAATGTCTTTGGCGCCCACACCATCCATGGGAGAGATGCGCCCCATCAGCACGAAGTAGTACCCACTGTAGGCCCCGGTACGCTCCATGGCTGCCAGGTCAGCAGGCGTCTCCACCACACACAAGCGCGCCGCATCTCGCGCGACATCCTGGCAAATAGGACACACCGCATCGTGCGTGAACGTGTTGCAGCGCGTGCAATGCTGCACCGCATCCACAGCCTCCACCAATGCCCGCGCAAGCACCCGCGCGCCGTCTTGATCGCGCTGCATCAGGTGAAAAGCCATGCGCTGCGCGGACTTCACCCCCACACCGGGGAGGCGACGCAAAGCCTGAATCAAGGGATCAAGTGGTTGCAGGTCAGACATGTATCAAGCCCAAAGAAAAAGGGAAAGCGCAGCGGCTTTCCCTTGGTCAACATAACGCGCGGCAATCAGAAGGGGAACTTCATACCACCGGGCAGACCCGGCATGCCTGCAGTCAGCTTGGACATTTTTTCATTCGATGTCTCTTCAGCCTTGCGCACCGCCGCATTGAAGGCCGCAGCCACCAGGTCTTCCAGCATGTCTTTGTCTTCGCTCAGCAAGCTGGGATCAATGGTGATGCGCTTGACATCGTGCTTGCACGTCATCACCACCTTGACCAGACCGGCACCCGACTCGCCTTCCACCTCGACGTTACCCAGCTCTTCTTGCGCCTTCTTCAGGTTGTCCTGCATGGTTTGAGCTTGCTTCATCAAGCCGGCGAGTTGTCCTTTGTTGAACATGGTTGGTTTCCTTTGTTTGTCACTTAAAAATCAGTTGGGGCCAATGGTGCCACGACTTGGCATGCCCCAGTCTTTGTTTAGCTTATACCGGGCGAATGCTTCCGGGCACGATGGTAGCGCCCAATGTCTGCTGCAAGTGCTGCACCTGCGGGTCATGTATCACAATCGCCTCGGCCTGTTTTTGGCGGGCCTCGGCGTGGGCTTTGTTGCGCAGAGCTGGCGTGTCTGACACGGCACCGTTTTCCACATGCAAGCTGGTACACGCCGTGATAGCCGCCAAGGCTTTGAGCAGCCGCTCACGTGGCATGGTTTGATTGAGGGACGTGCGCTGCACGCGCAATGACCAGGTGCCGCCATCTTGCCCCATCAGTTGGGACTGCATGGCCAGCTCCCGCACGAGTGCGGCAATGGCCTGCGCTTCATCAAGCTGCGTGACGATGGCATGCCATGTGTCTCCCAGCGGCGTTTGCACCAACGCTTGACCATCGTCCTGCGCCACCGTCTTGCGTTGCACCACCGGCGCGGCAGGGGCTGCTTCTTGCAGAGGCTCTGCAGGCACATCGTCCCACACCGGAGGCTCATCGTGGCCATAGGCAGCTGGAGCCTCCATGGCCTCGGGCGGCAGATCCTCCCAAGGTGGGGGCATGCCGTCTTGCTCTGGCTCTGCCTCGGCTGTACTCACAACCTCTGACTCTAGCGCCGCCTCCACAACCGGCTGCACAGAACGTGCGGCAGGAACAGCCTCCACTACGGGCTGTGGCTGTGGCTGTGGCTGTGGCTGTGGCTGTGGCTGTGGCTGTGGCTGTGGCTGTGACTGTGACTGTGACTGTGACTGTGACTGTGACTGTGACTGTGACTGTGACTGTGACTGTGACTGTGACTGTGACTGTGGTGCAGCGTGGGGCTTGGCCGCAGGCAGCTCAGGAAGATTCAGTGTTTTTTTTTCAGCCGCAGGTGCCGCAGCACCTGTTGAGACAGCGCCTTTCGGCTTGAACGCCAGCAAACGCAGCAGCGCCATGGTCAGCGCCGCGTACTCATCCGGCGCCAGGCCCAGCTCTTGGCGACCATGCAAGCAGATGCTGTAGAGCAGCTGGGTTTCATCGGCGGGCAATGTTTGCGCCAGATCTGCCATGGTGGCCGCATCTGGGTCTGCGGCATCCACGGCTGCCGCCATATCAGGCACGGCTTGCAGCACCGCCATGCGCTGCAGCACGGTGGTCATCTCTTCCAACGTGGATGCAGCAGCCACCCCGTTGTGGCGCAAGGCATCCACCATCTCCACCACCGTACGTCCATCGCCTTGGGCCAAGGCCGCAATCAGGCGGAACACATAGCTGCGATCAACACTGCCCAGCATCTGGCGCACCGATACCTCTTGCAGCTGGCCACTGCCAAACGCAATGGCCTGATCGGTCAGCGACAGCGCATCGCGCATGGAGCCGCGCGCGCCACGCGCGAGCAGTTTCAATGCCTGTGGCTCTGCCGGTATGTTTTCTTTGGCCAGCACCTGGGTCAGGTGCTCGAACACCGTCTCCGGCGCCATGGGACGCAGGTTGAACTGCAGGCAGCGCGAGAGCACCGTCACTGGCACTTTTTGGGGATCGGTGGTTGCCAGCACAAACTTGAGGTACTCGGGCGGCTCTTCCAGCGTCTTCAACATTGCATTGAAAGCCGTGTTGGTGAGCATGTGCACCTCGTCAATCATGAAGACTTTAAAGCGCCCCTGCACCGGCTTGTACACCGCCTGCTCCAGCAGGCTTTGCACCTCATCCACCCCGCGGTTCGATGCGGCATCCAGCTCGATATAGTCTGGAAAACGCCCGCTATCAATTTCAGTACACGCTGGGCATACGCCACAAGGGGTTGCGGTAATTCCACCTTGCCCATCGGGCCCCGTGCAATTGACCGACTTGGCAAAAATACGCGACACCGTGGTCTTGCCCACGCCGCGCGTGCCTGTGAACAAATACGCATGGTGCAAACGCTGCTGCGTGAGCGCGTTGCCCAGCGCTTGCACGACGTGCTCCTGCCCCACCATTTCGGCAAAGTTGCGAGGACGGTATTTACGGGCGAGCACGAGATAAGACATAAGGGCGAATTCTACGGGCTGTAGGCTTGGCATCCTCGACATGGGTGGTTTATCTGCACGTGTCACTTCTGTGTGACACAAACCCCTCTATAATCCATCCCTGACAGCCCCCCTCGCATGGGGAAGCAGCCAACCGGGTCAGGTGGGGAACCAAGCAGCCCTAACTGTGAAACCAGTGCCGAGGTAAGGGTTGTCAACTTCATTCAGGGATTTCTTTGGCCATCAAAGAGTACACATCCCGCACCCCACCCACACCAAGATCGTGACCAGCAAGACTGCTTGCCGGCACTACTGCGTGTGCTCGACGTTCAGCGCAGTTTGGCAATCCACTTGATGTAAACCAGCTCGCTCAGCAGTTCCACCAGCGTTTGCAAAACAATCACGGCGGGCAGCACAGGAATGGCGCCTGGCACAGCCAATGCCAAAGGCAGCACCACCAAGGCATTGCGCGTGCTGCCACTGAAAGTGACTGCACGCGCTGCGGGCGCCGCCAACTGAAAGCATTGGGCCACGCCCCATGCCACGCCCGGGGCCAGTACGGCAAAAGCCAGGTAGACCGGCAGCACCTGCCATGCAGCTTGGCCCGCCGCCTCCAGCTGCGGAACGACGGCAGCCACCACCACAAAAAGCACCCAGGCTGTCGCAGGCACAGGCAAGCACCCCAAGACCACGCTGGCACGCTGCCCCCATGTGGAGCGGGCAGCCCACCACTGCGTGCAGGCCGCCAGCATCAGCGGCAGCACAATCAATTCAACAAAGGTATCGACAAAAGGCCCCGCCTGCACCCAGGCAGCCGCATCAGTGCCCAGCATGCCACCCAGATAGAGGGGCAAAAGCAGCATTTGCACCAGCAGCAGCACCGGGGTGGCAGCCAGCAGCAAGCGCGCATCGGCCTTGCCCATGTGGGCAAAAGTGACGACGTAATCCACGCACGGGGCCAGCAGCACGAGCAAAACACCAAAACGCAGCAAGGGGTCTGCGGGCAGCGCATGGCTCAAACACCAGACCAGCAGTGGTATCGCCACAAAATTGGTGACCAGCAGCGCACACAGAAAACGCCGGTGCGCCGCAGCAGCGCGCAGTGCAGACAGCGGCACTTGCAAGAAGGTGACATAGAGCATCAACGCCAGCGCAGGGTTGATCGCACGCTCCAGCGCCTGCGTGCCGCTCACCAGCAGCGCGGCACACACAGCCACGGCCACGGCGGCTATGTAAATGGGGGCTTGGAAACGCTCCAGGGCATCACGAACAATCGACATGCGCGCATTGTCGCTGCCTGGCAGCCATGCCGCCTACGCGGGCGATTACACCCTGTGCATTCTCGGCAAACATTCTAAAAATATAGCTGCTTGCGCCGACCATTCCTAGGTTTCAGTTTTAAATCCACAGAAAACCCATATTTATCTAGCGCTAGCAGCTATATTTTTTATTCTTTTACATATGCCTGCATGCCACGCGCAGCACGCATCCCGGTGGCAAAACAGGCGGTAAGCAAGTAACCCCCTGTGGGCGCCTCCCAATCCAGCATCTCGCCTGCACAGAACACGCCAGGCAGTGCTTTGCACATCAGATGCTCATCCATGGTCGACCAGGTCACACCACCCGCAGTGCTGATAGCTTCATCCATGGGGCGCGCCGCCACCACGGTGATGGGCAGGCACTTGATGGCCTGTGCCAGCTTGATGGGGTCTTGCATGGTTTCTTTGCTCAGCACTTCATACAGCAAACCGGCCTTCACCCCATCCAGGCCCAAGCGGCCCTTCAAGTGGCTGGACAGACTGCGCGAGCCACGTGGGTGACGCACCTCTTGCAACACCTTCTCGGCCGAAAATGCGGGCAGCAAATCCAGCTCGAACGTGGCACTGCCACTGCGACTGATTTCATCGCGCAGCAGGCTAGAGACGGCATATACCAGACTGCCTTCCACCCCCGTGGCCGTGGCTACAAATTCGCCACGACGCTCAAAGCTGCGCCCCAGGCTGTCGGCAAAACGAATCGCCACCGACTTCAGCGGCGCACCCGCAAAACGCTCGGTGAACACCGCGCTCCAGCCCTGGGGCTGTTGCGGCTTCATACCAACCAGCTCTTGGAAGAAAGCACGGCGGGTTTCTGTCTGCGGCGTGGCAGCCGCAGCCTGGCCCACATCAAAACCGCAATTGGACGACTGCAACGCCGCCACATCCACGCCTTGGGCCTGCAACAGCGGCACCCAGGCGCCATCCGAGCCCAGGCGTGCCCAACTGCCACCGCCCAGCGCCAGCAGCGTGGCCTTGGCTTGCACAGGCAGCACGCCTTCGGCCGTCTCCATCAGCAGCGCTTGCTCTGCGCCCCAGCCTTTCCACAGATGGCGCATATGAAACACCACCCCTTGCGCGCGCAAACGTGCCAGCCAGGCGCGCAGCAAAGGCGCCGCCTTCATGTCTGTGGGAAACACGCGCCCTGAAGTCCCGACGAACGTCCCAATCCCCAAGCCTTCCGCCCAGGCACGCAATTGCTCTGCGCAAAAATCTTGCAGCAGTGGCTGCAACATCGACTGGCTGTCGCCGTAGCGCTCCACAAAACGCTCGAACGCCTCCGAATGCGTGAGGTTCAAGCCCCCCTTGCCTGCCAGCAAGAACTTGCGCCCCACCGATGCCTTGCCATCAAACACATGCACCTGCATGCCCTGGGCCGAAAGCACCTGCGCCGCCATCAAGCCGGCAGGCCCTGCGCCCACAATGGCAACATCACACTTCAAAGCTGGCAGCAGCGCGGCAGCAGACATAGACAACCCAATCTTTCACAAATACATGGCGTGCAAACGCCAAAGGGCAGGCAGCATAACGCGCCCACGAAGACCCAGCCTCTTGCGCGCCCAAATAAGCACCATTGCGCGCAGCTATAAGCGTCATAGGTGTTTTTGCCCAGCCATAACGCACGTCCGGACATTCGTTTCTGTCACAATTATTCGAACGTTTTTCTGTGCGCAGTGGAGCGCACTCGCCCCAACATACACAACAAGGAACAATTCCATGGCAAGCGAACTCATCAAGCATGTCACAGACGCCAGCTTTGAAGCCGATGTGCTACAGCCTGGCAGCACGGTGCTGGTGGACTACTGGGCCGAATGGTGTGGCCCCTGCAAGATGATTGCACCTATTTTGGACGACGTGGCCAAGACCTACGAAGGCAAGATCACCATCGCCAAGATGAATGTGGACGAAAACCGCGCCATCCCTGCCAAGTTCGGCATCCGCGGCATCCCCACACTGATGGTCTTCAAAAATGGTGAACTGGTTGCCACCAAGGTCGGCGCCATGGCCAAGCCTCAGCTGACCGCTTTCATCGACCAGCAAATCGGCTAATCGCCCCTCCGGCCAGAGCCTGCATCACGCGCGCTCTGGCCCGTACGCTCAGGCCTGTGTCCACCTGACGCCACATCTTTGCAAATTGCCAGACACAAACTAGTGTGCAATTTGCTTTCTTTTCCTGTCATAATCAATTCCCGATCACGCCCCAAAGCATTGGCGGCCGCTTCTGATCATCTTGGCAAGCCATCGACGTACTGCGCTCCTCGCCGATTACTCTGGCATTCGCCACATCCCCAGATTTCTTTGAACTCCTTGCAAGGAGTAACTCCAGATGCACCTTAACGAACTCAAGGCACTGCACGTGTCTGAAGTGTTGAAGCAGGCCGAAGCGCTTGAGATTGAAAACACAGGCCGCATGCGCAAGCAAGAGCTGATGTTTGCCATCATTAAAAAGCGTGCCAAAGCGGGTGAACAAGTGTTTGCCGACGGCGTGCTGGAAATCTTGCCTGACGGCTTCGGCTTTCTGCGCAGCCCTGACACCAGCTTCACAGCCAGCACGGACGACATCTATATCTCGCCCAGCCAGGTCCGCCGCTTCAATTTGCACACCGGCGACATGATCGAAGGCGAAGTGCGCACACCCAAGGATGGTGAGCGTTACTTTGCACTGACCAAGCTGGACAAGGTCAACGGTAACTCGCCCGAATCGAACAAGCACAAGGTGATGTTCGAAAACTTGACGCCTCTGTTCCCCAAGGAACAGATGAAGCTCGAGCGCGACATCAAGGCCGAAGAAAACATCACCGGCCGCATCATCGACATCATTGCGCCCATCGGCCGTGGCCAGCGTGCACTGATCGTGGCACCGCCCAAGAGCGGCAAGACCATGATGATGCAGCACATCGCCCACGCCATCACAGCTAACAACCCCGATGTGCACCTGATGGTGTTGCTGGTGGATGAGCGCCCTGAAGAAGTGACGGAAATGCAGCGCTCTGTGAAGGGCGAAATCATTGCCTCTACCTTCGACGAGCCTGCATCGCGCCACGTGCACGTGGCCGAGATGGTGATTGAGCGCGCCAAGCGCCTGGTCGAGCTGAAGAAGGACGTGGTGATCCTGCTGGACTCCATCACCCGTCTGGCTCGTGCCTACAACAACGTCGTGCCTTCTTCGGGCAAGGTGCTGTCGGGCGGCGTGGACTCCAACGCCCTGCACCGCCCCAAGCGCTTCTTTGGCGCGGCGCGCAATGTGGAAGAAGGCGGCTCGCTGACCATCATCGCCACAGCCCTAGTCGACACCGGCTCGCGCATGGACGAAGTGATCTTTGAAGAATTCAAGGGCACCGGCAACAGCGAAGTGCACCTGAGCCGCCGTCTGTACGAAAAGCGCGTGTTCCCTGCGATCGAACTCTCCAAGAGTGGCACCCGCCGTGAAGAGCTGCTGCTGCCGCCAGAGATCTTGCAAAAGACGCGCATCCTGCGTCAATTCATGTACAACATGGACGAAATCGAATCGATGGAACTCATGATCAAGAACATGAAGCAGACCAAGACCAATGTCGAATTCTTCGACATGATGCGCCGCGGCGGCTGATAACCCGCTCGCTTTGCAGAAATTTCACCCCTCACGCTATAATGGGGGGCTTTTATTGCGGAAAGTATGTGGAATGCATTTTCGAAGCAAAGGTTGCTTCGGGTTCGACACGGCTGCCGCACTTGACTAAAGGAAGATCATGAAAGAAGGCATTCACCCCGATTACCGTGAAGTTCTGTTCGTAGACATGTCCAACGACTTCAAGTTCGTGACACGTTCTTGCGTTCCTACCAAGGAAACAGAAACTTTCGAAGGCAAGGAATATCCTCTGTTCAAGCTGGATACTTCTTCTGAATCGCACCCCTTCTACACCGGCACTCAAAAGTCGGTGGACAACATGGGCGGCCGCGTGGAAAAGTTCCGCAACCGTTTCGGCAAGAAGTAATTTTTTACTTCTCCGCAAAAAAGGCAGCCAGGGCAACCGGGCTGCCTTTTCTTTTTGGGTCCCTGACACCTCTACGCGACGTCAGCACCGCTGCACAACGCGTGCACTCGTGGCATGCTTGACCCCCATCTTCGCTTTACTCCTGCCCTGCACCGCGCAGCTGCCATTGCTTTCATGAACCCGCCCTCACCCGCCATCGTTGCTCAGAATGCCGTCCGCAGCCTCCCACGCTGGATCATGCTGCTGCTGTGCGCTACCTATACCCTCGCTGGCTTTGTCGGTCGGGGTCCCTGGCGCGAAGTGGACATTACGACGTTTGGCTATATGCAAGCAATGGCCCAAGGGCACAGTTCATGGTTCCAGCCGCAACTGGACGGCATGAGCGCCAGCGCACCCGGGTTGCTCCAATACTGGCTGGGCGCCTGGGCGCTCAAGCTCCTGCCGGCAGCCATGCCAGCTGATTTGGTCGTGCGCCTGCCTTTCGTGCTGCTGCTGGCACTGGCATTGCTGTGCACATGGCGTGCCGTCTTCAGTCTGGCACGGACACCGGGGGCTCAGCCCGTGGCCTTCGCCTTCGGCGGCGAGGCCTCGCCCATCGACTATGCGCGCGCCATGGCTGACGGTGGCTTGCTCGCTGTCATGGCCTGCCTGGGGCTGGCGCAGATCTCGCACGAGACCAGCCACACCTTGGTTCAGCTGACTGCGGTCTGCGCCGTTTTCTTTGCGGCGGCTGCCATGTGGTGGCAGCCCAAACTGTCAGCGATCACCGCTTTACTCGGCTTGCTGGCGCTGGCGCTGGCTGGCGCCCCCTCCATGGCCATGCTGCTGGGGTTGGGCGCTATGGCGATGACGCTCTACACCCAGGCCCCCAAGCCGCCTCAGCGCTACAGCTGGGCTGCGTGGTGGGCACTGTCCATGGCGGTCGCTGCGGCGGCGGCCTGGGCCCTGGGACTGTGGGAATACCGCCTGATCAACCCATGGGAGCAAGGCAAAGACTGGCAAAGCATGGCCCGCTTGCTCACGTGGTTCAGCTGGCCTGCCTGGCCGCTGGCCGTGTGGGCGCTCTGGCGCTGGCGCTGGCAGCTCCAGCGCCCCACCCGCAACCCGCACGTGGTCTGGCCACTGTGGCTGTGGGCGATTGCCTTGTTCTGCACCATCTTCACCCTCGAAGGTGACCGCGCCCTGATTCTGTCTCTGCCGGCCATCGCTGCCTTGGCGGCCTTTGCACTGCCCACCTTCAAGCGCAGCCTGGGCGCTTTGATTGATTGGCTGACACTGTTCTTCTTCTCCATCTCGGCCATCACGATCTGGGTGGTCTGGATTTCGATACAAACCGGCTTCCCTGCCAAACCGGCAGAGAACGTGCAGCGCCTGGCCGTCGGTTTTGAGCCTTCGTTTGCATTGTTTCCGTTCTTGGTGGCCGTGGCAGCAACCCTGGGCTGGTTCTTGCTGGTCGCATGGCGCACCCGGCGCCACCGTGCAGCCATTTGGAAGAGCCTGGCCGTACCTGCCGGTGGTACGGTCCTCGGCTGGGTGCTGCTGATGACGCTGTGGCTACCCATGCTGGACTATGGCCGCAGCTATGCCCCCCACGTAAATGCCGTCGCCCGAGCCATGCCGCCACGGGTGCAATGTGTGCACACCCTCGGATTCAGCCCGACCTTGACCACCGCCTTCCGCTTTCACACGTCTTGGCAGCTGCAACGCGGCTTGCCGCAATCCAGCAGTGGCACAACGTGCAACTGGTTGATCGCCACGCCCGCAGCCTGGTCTGCCGTGGACGCCGACACCGCGGCCCAATGGCAGCTGAAAGAACAGGTCAGCCGCCCCACCGACCGCCGCGATCACCTGCTGGTCTTGCAGCGCAAGCCCTGAAGCACAAGCGATGCAGGAGTGATCGATGCGTGAACTTGCCACCATTGCGCGGCATGCGGGCACCGTGCTGGCCGGGCAACTGGCGGTCATGGCCTTCGGTATCACCGACACCATTGTGGCGGGCCGTTTTTCCTCCGAAGCCTTGGCCGCGCTGTCTGTGGCTTCTGCCGTTTTTGTGAGCGTTTTTGTCTCACTCATGGGCATTTTGCAGGCCCTGCTCCCCATCTGGGCCGAGCAGCACGGCAAGCAGGAAACCACGGGCATTGGCGCCTCTTTTCGCCAAGCGCTCTATCTGGCAGCCGGGCTTTCGCTGCTGGGCATGCTGATTCTGGTCTTTCCCGATCCGATTTTGGCGTGGACGGAAGTGCCACAGGCCATGCAAGCTGATGTCCGTGCCTACCTGCTGATTGTGGGCCTGGCACTGCCCTCGGCCATGTTCTTTCGTCTCTACACCACGCTCAATCAGGCGCTGGGACACCCACAGCTGGTGACATGGCTGCAGGTCGGCGCCCTGGCGCTGAAGGTGCCGCTGTCGATCTGGTTCACGTTTGGTGGCTGGGGCCTTGCCGCCCAAGGTGCGGCCGGTTGTGCCTGGGCCACGTTGCTGGTGGACTACGCCATTGCCATCTTGGCGGTGGTGCTCATGCGCCGCCAGCAGTTGTATGCCCCCCTGCAGCTGTGGCAACGCATAGAGCCGCCCGACTGGCAGCGCCTGGGGGCTTTCTTGCGCCTGGGGGTTCCTGCCGGGTTGTCAATTTTGGTGGAAGTCACCTCCTTTACCCTGATTGCCCTGTTCGTCGCACGGCAAGGGGCTCTGGCTTCTGCCAGCCACCAGATTGCCGCCAATCTGGCCGCTGTGTGCTACATGGTGCCACTGTCACTGGGCATTGCCATCAGCGCACGGGTGAGCTGGTGGCGCGGCCAGGGCAATGAAGCACAGGCCCAGCAGCTGGCATGGCTGGGGGTCAAGATCTCTATGGTCAGCGGCATTGTGCTGTGCGCTGTCTTGCTACTGGCACACAACCATCTGCCTCGCCTGTACACCAAAGATCCCGACGTGCGAGCGCTGGCTGGCGCGCTGCTGCTGTGGGTGGCGCTCTACCACGCGTCCGACAGCATCCAGTGTGTCTGCATTTTCCTGCTGCGCTGCTGGCGTGTGACGGTCGCCCCCCTCATCGTGTATTGCGGCACCCTATGGGGCGGCGCGCTGGGCGGCGGCTACTGGTTGGCTTATAAAAATGAAGCTACCAGCGCTTACTGGGCAACGGTTCCAACACCTTTTTGGATTGGAAGTGCTGTAGCACTAGCGCTAGTAGCTATTATTTTTGCACTCCTGCTGCGCAAGGTATTGCAAGCACACCAATAAAAAAAACGGCCCGCGCAGGCCGTTTTTTTATCCATTCCTAGCATTACGGGGGCGGTGCAATGCCTGGCGTATTCACCACTGTTCGAGCGCTGCGCAAGCGGCTAGCAGGAAATACGGCGCTGAACGTGGCCCCTGCGCCCAGCTGACTTTGGATGTCGAGCTTGGCACCATGGCGCTGCAGCGCATGCTTGACAATCGCCAAGCCCAAACCTGTGCCGCCGGTATCGCGAGAGCGGCTGCGGTCCACGCGGTAAAAGCGCTCGGTCAAACGGCCGATGTGGGCCGCATCAATGCCAGGACCGGAATCTTTGACCGAGAAACAAGCACTGCCATCGGCTTGCACCTCCCAGCGCACTTGCACACTGCCACCGGCCGGGGTGTAACGCAGTGCATTGCTGATGAGGTTAGAGAACGCGCTGATCAGCTCGGCCTGCGTGCCGGCAATTTCCCAATCCATGCCCGGTGCGTCGGCCGCTGGAAAACTGATGGCATGTACCGTGCCGCTGCCCTTGGAGAGCAGCTTGGACAAGGCCTGCGCCTCCACCGCGCACTGGCGCAGCATGGCCGACACGGACAGCCAGTCATTGAAGCCCGGGGGCGGACTGCCTTCCAGGCGCGAGAGCGTCAGCAAATCCTGCACCAGGTTTTGCATGCGCCCGGCCTGCTGGGCCATCAGCGCCAGATAGTGCTTGTTTTCCTCGGGGGACAGCTCCAGGGTCTGCAATGTCTCGACAAAGCCCACCAGCACCGTCAGCGGCGTACGGATTTCATGCGAGACATTGGCCACAAAATCTCGGCGCATCGCCTCCGCCTGCTCCAGCGCCGTGATGTCACGCGCCAGCAGCAGGTGGCGCCCATCTCCGTAAGGGTAGATATGCACGGACAGCATCACCGGCCGTGAGGAAGAGCTTTCCCGCCCCCCCATCAGCACCGAATGAGAAAAATCCTGGCTGGCCCAGTAGCTGCTGAAGGCCGGGTCACGCACCAGGTTGCCAATGGTTTGCTGAATGTCACGCTGGGCATCAAAGCCAAAATGGCGCTCTGCCATGTGGTTGCACCATTCGATGTGCCCTGTGGCATCCAGCAGCACCAAACCATTCGGGCTAGCCTGCAAAGCAGCCAGGATGTCTTGCACGCGCTGCTCGGCAGCCAGCATGGCCTGCTCGCGGGTACGGACTGCGCGGCGCATATACGTGGCCAGCATGCCCCACATGCCTTTCAGCCGGGGCGCCGTCGCCAGGTCTTCCTGCATCAGCCAATGGCGCAGGCGCCGTGCCTGCCAGTGATCCCACACCAGCCACAGCCACACCGCCAGCACCATGCCAGCCGGCGCTGCCCACAGCCCCCATAGCCACGCAGCCAGGCCGCCCAGCACCGTCTGCCACAGCAGCAACTCTATCCAGCGCCAGGCCACCATCACCCGTCCTTACGCTGTCGCGCACAGGCGATAGCCTGCGCCGCGCACGGTTTCAACCAGGCTGCCTGCATCACCCAACGCCTCACGCAAGCGCTTGATGTGTACGTCGACCGTGCGCTCTTCAATGTAGACATGGTCGCCCCACACCTTGTCCAGCAGTTGCGCACGGCTGTGCACACGCTCGGGGTTGTGCATGAGGTGGCTGAGCAGCTTGAACTCGGTTGGCCCCAGTTTGAGCAATTGCTCCTGGTAAGTCACCCGGTGGGTTTCACTGTCGAGCACCAGCGCCCCAACCTGCACACGCTCACCCGCTTGTTCAGGCGTGCGGCGGCGCAGCACCGCACGAATGCGTGCCAGCAGCTCCTGGGTCGAAAAAGGCTTGGTGATGTAGTCATCCGCTCCGGCATCCAGGCCCGCGATCTTGTCCGGCTCATCCCCGCGCGCCGTCAGCATCAAGATCGGAACTTGCTTGGTGCGGGCATCTGCGCGCCACTTGCGTGCCAGATTCAGCCCACTGGCGCCGCCGGGCAGCATCCAGTCCAGCAAAATCACATCCGGCAAAGCCGCATCCAACTCGCGCTGCGCGCTCACTCCATCTTCGGCCCACAGCGGCGTAAACCCGTTGTGGCGCAAATTCACAGCAATCAGCTCGGCAATCGCTGGCTCGTCTTCCACGATCAGTACTTGCGGCAATTTCTTCATGCTTCTTACCCGATGTTTAACGCACGGTGGACTCGATCACATCCATGGATTGGTGGCGAATGTCTTTGCCCTCCACCAAGTAGATGATGAGTTCTGCCACGTTCTTGGAATGATCGCCAATGCGCTCGATCGCCTTGGCCAGAAAGAGCAGGTCCAGGCTGGACGAAATGGTGCGGGGATCTTCCATCATGTAGGTGATGAGTTTGCGCACAAAACCGTCAAACTCTTCATCAATCAGGTCATCTTCCTTGAGGATGCCCAAGGCAGCCTTGGTATCCAGCCGTGCCAGCGCATCCAAGGCCTTGCGCAGCAAGGCAGATGCCATCTCAGCAGCCACACGCAGCTCACTCGAAGGCAAGGCTCGTGCAGCACCACTTTCGATGATGGATTTGACCATGCGCGCCATTTTGTGCGCCTCGTCGCCCATGCGCTCCAGGTTGGCCGTAACCTTGGAAAAAGCCATCAACATGCGCAAATCGCGCGCAGTGGGCTGGCGCCGGCCAATGATGGAGGCCAGCTCGTAGTCAATCTCCACCTCCATTGCATTCACACGCTCTTCCAGCGCGGCCACTTGCTGTACGGCCTCCAGGTTGAACTGTGTCAGCGCATAAATAGCCTGGCTGATCTGGCGCTCCACCAAACCACCCAGCTCCATCACCCGTGACGAAACGCGGTTGAGTTCACTGTCAAATTGGGTCGACAAATGCTTATCGGGCATAGAACTGTCTCCTGAAAATTAACCGAACCGGCCGGTGATGTAGTCTTCGGTCTCGCGGCGCTGGGGTTTGAAGAACAGCTGCTCAGTCTCACCAAACTCCACCAGGTCTCCCAGGTACATATAGGCGGTGTAATCGCTGCAACGTGCCGCCTGCTGCATGTTGTGGGTCACGATGACCACGGTGTAGTCGTTCTTGAGTTCGGCAATCAGCTCTTCCACCTTGGCCGTGGAGATCGGGTCCAGCGCCGAGCATGGCTCGTCGAGCAACAACACCTCCGGCTTGATGGCAATGCCGCGTGCAATGCACAGTCGTTGCTGCTGGCCACCGGACAAACTGGAGCCACTTTGCTGCAACTTGTCTTTCACCTCGGTCCACAGCGCAGCCTTGCGCAGGGCCCACTCCACACGCTCATCCATGTCCGCGCCATCCAGGCTTTCGAACAACTTCACGCCAAAAGCGATGTTGTCGTAAATCGACATGGGAAACGGTGTCGGTTTTTGAAACACCATCCCCACTTTGGCGCGGATCAGCGCCACATCTTGCTTGCTGGTCAGCAGGTTTTCACCGTCTAGCAAAATCTGGCCTTCAGCACGCTGTTCGGGGTACAGCTCAAACATACGGTTGAAAGTGCGCAGCAGGGTTGATTTGCCGCAGCCCGAAGGGCCGATAAAGGCCGTGACCTTGTTTTCTGGAATTTCCAGATTGATATTTTTGAGTGCGTGGAACTTGCCGTAGTAGAAGTTCAAGTCCCGCACCGACAACTTGGCATTGCCAGAAATAGGCGCTACAGCGGCAGGTGCCGTCATGTTGGCAGTTGACATATCGAATCCTTGCAATCGTTACTTCTGGCGCGTGAGTACGCGCGCCAAGATATTCAGGCCCAGTACGGCCACGGTAATCAGGAAGACTCCGGCCCATGCCAGTTGCTGCCAGTTTTCATACGGGCTCATGGCGAACTTGAAGATGGTCACCGGCAAGCTAGCCATGGGTTTGGACAGATCGCCATTCCAGAACTGGTTGTTCAGCGCCGTAAACAGCAGCGGTGCCGTCTCCCCGGCAATGCGGGCCACTGCCAGCAGCACGCCAGTAATCACCCCCGCCCGCGCCGCGCGCAGCGTGATGGACAGGATCACCTTCCATTTGGGGGTACCCAGGGCATAGGCCGCTTCCCGCAGGGCGGCGGGCACCAGGGTGAGCATGTTCTCTGTGGTGCGAATGACCACGGGAATCACAATCAGCGCCAGCGCCACGATGCCAGCGTAGGCCGAGAAGCTCTTGAAACGTGCCACCACCACGGCATACACAAACAAGCCGATCACGATGGAGGGCGCCGACAACAAGATGTCGTTCACAAACCGTGTGGTGCCAGCCAGCCAGCTGCGCTTGTCATATTCGGCCAGATACACACCGGCCATCACCCCAATGGGGGTTCCCACACAGGTGGCCAGCGCCACCATAACAAAGGAGCCAAAGATCGCATTGGCCAGGCCGCCCTCCTCATTGGGCGGCGGCGTCATATCGCTGAACAGCGCAAAGCTGAGCCCACCCAGGCCCAAGCGAATGGTTTCCCACAAAATCCAGATCAGCCAGAACACACCAAAGGCCATGGCTGCCAGAGACAAGGTCAGGGCAATTTGGTTCAGCCGTTTGCGCTTGGCAAAACGTGCTTGGCGCTCGGCATGGAGTTTTTCCGCTGAAATCAGTTTTTCGCTGGAGGTACTCATGTGCGTGCGCCCTCATTCTTTTGCAAGCGATTGAGCAAGAGCTTAGAGAATGCCAGCACCACAAAGGTGATGAAGAACAGTGCCAGGCCCAGATAGATCAACGATGCCTGGTGCAAGCCCTCACCGGCTTCGGCAAACTCATTGGCCAGTGCCGAAGTGATGCTATTGGCCGCTTCAAACATCGACAGCGAATTGAGCTGGTTCATATTGCCGATCACAAAGGTCACCGCCATGGTCTCTCCCAGCGCGCGGCCCAGGCCCAGCATGATGCCGCCCAGCACACCCGCCTTGGTATAAGGCAGCACCACTTTCCACACCACTTCCCAGGTCGTCGCACCAAGTCCGTAGGCCGACTCTTTGAGCAGTGCAGGCGTCACTTCAAACACATCCCGCATCACCGAAGCGATGAAGGGGATGATCATGATGGCCAAAATAATACCGGCCGACAAAATGCCGATCCCCACCGGAGGGCCAGATACCAGCGCCCCCAGATAGGGCACGCCATCCAGCAGACTCTGCAGCGGTTGCTGTACATACGTTGCCAGCACAGGACCGAAAACCATCAGGCCCCACATACCGTAAACGATGGAGGGCACCGCAGCCAGCAATTCAATAGCAGTACCCAGCGGGCGCTTGAGCCAGCTGGGTGCCAGTTCGGTCAAAAAGAGGGCAATCCCGAAGCTCACCGGCACGGCAATGACCAGGGCAATCAGCGAGGTCATCAGCGTGCCGTAAATCATCACCAGGCCACCGTACTGGTCCTGCACGGGATCCCATTCGGTTCGGGTGAAAAAGCCCAGTCCATATTCATGAATCGCAGGCCATGCACCGACAAACAAGGAACCCATGATGGCCAGCAACAGACCCAATGTCACGAAAGCAGCGCCCTTGGCCAGCCATGCGAACAAATGGTCTGTCCAGCCAGACGCCGCCCAGCGTTTGCGCTGCGGGGGCTGTCTGCGATTGGCTACAGGCTGTTGCCGCGTAGCCGCCGCATTGGCAGAAGACATGGATGAGGACACTGATGCCACCTCTTTACAAAAACTAGGTCTGCCCAGCACACATGCACCAGGCAGGATGTCACGGTCAGATCCGCCGATTACTTCCAGGACACGGGCTTGCCAGCGCCGTCCTTGATCTCAGCCCAGGCCTTGAACACTTGCGCCTTCACCGCCTCAGGCATGGGCACATAGTCCAGGCCGTTCGCTGTCGCATCGCCACCCTTATACGCCCAGTCAAAGAACTTCAGCGTAGTCGCAGCTTGCTCAGGCTTGTCCTGCACTTTGTGCATCAAGATGAACGTGGCGCTGGTGATGGGCCATGCTTCCTTGCCAGGCTTGTTGTTCAAGATTTGATAGAAGCTCTTGCTCCAGTCGGCACCCGCAGCGGCTGCCTTGAAGCTGCCTTCGTTGGGCGAGACAAACTGGCCTTCGCTGTTTTTCAGCACCGCATAGGTCAGCTTGTTTTGCTTCACGTAGGCATATTCCACATAGCCAATGGAGTTGGCCAGGCGCCCCACAAAGGCTGCCACACCTTCATTGCCCTTGCCACCCGCACCGGTGGGCCAGTTCACGGCCTTGCCTTCGCCAACTTTGTCTTTCCACTCGGGGTTCACCTGGCTGAGGTAATTGGTAAAGCCAAAGGTGGTTCCCGAGCCGTCCGCACGGCGCACCGGCGTGATCTTGCCATCAGGCAGCGCCACCCCGGGGTTCAGCGCAGTGATCGCGGGGTCATTCCACTTGGTGATCTTGCCCAAGTAAATATCGCCCAGCACCTGACCCGTCAGCTTCAGCTGGCCGGGTTGCACGCCCTTGATGTTCACCACAGGCACGATGCCGCCAATCACCGTCGGGAACTGCACCAGGCCCTTGGCTTCCAGATCTGCATCTTTCAAAGGCTCATCCGATGCGCCAAAGTCCACCGTCTTGGCTTCAATCTGCTTGAGGCCAGCGCTGGAGCCCACCGACTGGTAATTGATCTTGACGCCTGTCGCCTTGTTGTAATCCGCCGCCCACTTGGAGTACAGCGGCGCTGGGAAGCTGGCGCCTGCACCGGTGGCCTCTTGGGCCATCGCCACATTCAGCAAACCACCCGATACCAAGGCACCGGTTACCCAAATACGCATCATGGACATCTTCATGCAAGCACCTCTTTCGGTTAAGAACAAGATCGAAGAAAACTCGATGACGTGAATGTAAAAAGCGTTTGTGACACACCTATGACACTCTGAAATAAAAGGTTGAACCCTCCAAAAACCACAGTGTGCATCTTTCAAAAAATTGTCATGACGCCGTCACATGGCATCTCTAGCATCGCGCCCTCGCACCTTGTCTTACAGGTTTTTCGCAGCACCAGGCAGCGGTGGCTGATAAGCTGCGCTTTTTCTGCCGTTCGCTGAACTTTCCCATGAACAATGCGCTTGCCCTGGCAGCCGTAGACCTCGGCTCCAACAGTTTCCGCCTTGAAATTGGTAGCTATGAGCACCACCAGATGCATCGGGTGGAATACCTCAAAGAAACCGTGCGCCAGGGCAATGGCCTCGACAGCCAGCGCAACCTCACCCAGGAATCGATGGAGCGCGGCTGGGATTGCCTGGCGCGCTTTGGTGAACGCCTGCGCGGATTTCAAGCGGAGCATGTCCGTGCAGTCGCTACGCAAACCCTGCGCGAAGCCCGCAACCGCGATGTCTTTATTGACCGCGCTAGCGAACTCCTGGGCTTTCCCATCGAAGTCATCTCTGGCGAAGAAGAAGCCGCGCTGATTTACCGCGGCGTTATCAGCCAGCTGCCTGCCTCCGATGAACACCGCCTGGTCATTGATATTGGAGGGCGCTCCACCGAATTTGTGCTGGGCCAAAACAGCGTGACCCACGCCGTGGCTTCCTACCGCATTGGCAGTGTGGCCTGGACCTCGCGCTACTTCCCCCAGGGCGAACTCACGCCCGAAGCTTTTCGCACCGCCGAAATTGCCGCGCGCGCTGTCCTTGATGAAGCCCTGGACACCTTCAGCCCGGGCAGCTGGGATGTGGCCTACGCATCGGCAGGCACAGCCAATGCCGTGGGCGATACCCTGGCGGCCAATGGCCAGGGCCAAGGCGTCATCACCCGCGCGGGCCTGGACTGGCTGCACCAGCAGCTGCTGCACGCCAAGCACATCGACAAAATCAAACTTGACGGCCTCAAGGAAGACCGCCGCCCTGTCGTTGCCGGCGGCCTGAGTGTGCTGCGCGCCGTGTTTGACCTGCTGGGTCTGGAGCGCATGGAAGTGGCCCAAGGTGCGCTGCGCATGGGGGTGCTCTACGGTTTGGTGGACAACGATGCCGCACAAGTGGGCGAAGGCGACATCCATACCGCCAGCGTCTTGGGGCTGATGCAACGCTTTGGCGTACACACCATGCATGCCCACCACGTGGCCGACACCGCGCAGCAACTGTGGCTGCAGCTGCACCCCCAAGAAACAGCCGCCCCTGCCGTGCTGGCATGGGCCGGTTTGCTGCATGAAGTGGGTTGCCGCATCGCGCGCAGCAACTACCACCGCCACAGCGCCTACATTCTGGAGCACTGCAACGCCCCCGGCTTTACCCCGGCAGAGCTGGCCCACCTGGGCGAGCTGGTGTTGGGCCACCGCGGCAAGCTGAAAAAAGTCGAATCGCTGATGCACCTGCCCGCCCACGCCGAGCAGCTGCTGTGCCTGCGTTTGGCCGTGGTGCTGTGCAACAGCCGCCGTGCCCCCGATATGACCGGTGTCCAGCTGCAGCGCCAGGGCCTGCACATGCAGCTGCACACACCGCCCGACTGGGCAACGCGCTTTCCCCTAAGTGCACAACTGCTGCACGAAGAAGCCGAAGCTGTGGCCAAAACCGACTGGCAACTGCAGTTGGATATGTAAAAAACAGAGCGTCTAGCGCTGATCCACACTTGTCTTCCGATGCTTTATGCATTGAAGCCATGGATTCACCAGCGCTTAATGCTCCTTTTTTCAAGAAACAACCGCTGATACAGACTGCTCCGCACCATCCCACCAAGGCACCTCGCATCTGATCTGTCCTAGGCATTCGCTAGATGCAAGCGGGCAAATCAGCACCTTGCTGCAAGCCCCCTCAACAGCAGACTCAGGCCCCGTACAACTGCATCAAGGCGTTTTGCGCACCACGCCCATCCTGCGGGTGCGCTGGTGGCAGATAACGCCCATCGGCTTGCTGCAGCCAGGCATCACGGTCATCGTGCAGATAGGCCACCAAGCATTCATCAATCACGCGCTGGCGCAACTTGGCGTCATGCACCGGCCACGCCAGCTCCACACGGCGCGTCATGTTGCGGCGCATCCAGTCGGCGCTGGACAGGTAGACATGCTCGTGCTGCGAACCCCAGGCAAAGTAAAACACCCGCGAATGCTCCAGCAGGCGCCCAATGATGGAGCGCACCCGAATGTTGTCCGTCACGCCCGGCACCTGCGGCGCCAGCATGCACGCACCACGCACGATCAGGTCAATCTGCACACCGGCCTGGCCAGCCTCGACCAGCGCTTGCATCAGCACCTCATCCGTCATCGCATTGGTCTTGATCACCACCCGCGCCTCGTCACCTTGCAGCGCGGCATGCTTGCAGGCCTGCAGATGCGCCAGCATGGTCTGCTGCAGCGCAAAAGGGGCCATGACCAGCTTGTCCAGTTGGGGCTTCACATTCGGGCTGGCCAAGTGGCGGAACACCGCATCCATATCGGCGGTCAGCACGGCATCACAGGTCAGATAGCTCAAATCCGTGTACATGCGTGCGGTCTTGGGGTTGTAGTTACCGGTCGACAAGTGGCCGTAGCGGCGCAGCCCCCGGCCTTCTCTGCGGGTGATCAGCAGCATCTTGCCGTGGGTCTTGAGCCCCACCACGCCATACACCACTTGCGCACCCACCGCTTCCAGCGCATCGGCCCAGTTGATGTTGGCCTCTTCGTCAAAACGCGCTTTCAGCTCCACCACGGCCATCACTTCCTTGCCCATGCGCACGGCTTTGGCCAGCAAGTCCATCAATTCAGACTTGGCACCGGTGCGGTAGATGGTCTGCTTGATCGCCACCACGGCTGGATCGTGCACCGCCTCCCGCAGCAACTCCAGCACCGCATCAAACTGCTCAAACGGCTGGTGGATCAGCACATCTTGCTTGCGCATCTGCGCCATCACCTTGGCTGCAGGCTTGAGCTGGCGCGGCCAGCTGCCCTGCCAGGGCTGAAACAGCATGTCTGGCGCATTGACCAGGTCAATCAGCTCGGTCAACCGCACCAAGTTCACCGGCCCCGGCACACGGAACAGTGCCTGCCGTGGCAAATCGAACTCCTGCAGCAAGGTGCTGGCCAAGAAGTCCGAGCAATGGCTGCTGACCTCCAGCCGCACCGCCTGCCCAAACTGGCGATAGGCCAGCTCCTCGCGCAACGCGGTGCGCAAGTCATCAACCTCGTCCTCTTCCACCAGCAACTCGGTGTTGCGCGTCACGCGGAACTGCACAGCCTCTACCACCTCACGGCCATCAAACAGCTCCGAGATGTGTGCGCGCACCATGCTCGACAGGCTCACAAACACCCGCTGGTGCCCGGAAATACTGGGCGGCAACTCCATCAGCCGGGGCAACGCGCGCGGCAGCTTCACAATCGCCACCTCATTGGCGCGGCCAAACGCATCGCAGCCCTTCAAGCGCACCACCATATTCAGTGACTTGTTGGCCACCTGCGGGAAGGGGTGGGCAGGGTCCAGCGCTACGGGCACCAGCAAAGGCTTGACCGCCTGCTGGAAATGCCGGTGCACCCAGCGCCGCTGTGTGGCGGTGCGCTCTTGGTTCGTCACCATGCGCAAGCCTGCCGTCTCAAAAGCCGGCAGCAGCGCTTCGTTGTACAGCGCATATTGGCGTGCCACCAGCTCTTGGGCCTTGTCCAGCAAGGCCAGACCGTCCGCCATGTTGTAGATACCTTGCGCCTGCGCATTCACTGCCGCAATATGGGGTGCGGCGCGCACTTCAAAAAATTCGTCCAGGTTGGAGGAGACGATGCACAAATAACGCAGCCGCTCCAGCAAAGGCACATCCACGCGGCGTGCCCACGCCATCACCCGTTCATTGAACGCCAGGATGCAATGGTCACGAGGGAGCAGTGCCAGTGGCGGCACATGCAGTGCCACCGAAGGGGAATGCAGCAGGCCACTAGGCAGTCTGTCAGGCATGGCACACCTGCCCACCTGCCATGACCTGATACAGCGCGATGAATGGTTCGGTCTTTGAATACATGAAAGCTCTTTGACGTTGCTGTATCAGTATCTCCAAGCGATATGACGAAAGCATGACAGCGCTGTGACATGCTTTCCGCAGCGAACCACTGGAATGACCGGCTTGTAATGGTAATCTGGCGGGCTGCGTATTTTCTTTTGCACCATGAAAGCTCCTCTGCTCGCCAGCATCGATATCGGATCCAATAGCATCTTGCTGCTTGTCGGCCGTATTGAGGATGGCCAGTTACAAGTAGAGCTGCAGCGCAAAGAGACCGTGCGCCTGGGCGGCGCCTTAGATAGCGAAGGCAACCTTGTGCCTGCCGCGCTAGAGCGGGGCCTGGAATGTCTGCGCCGCTACGCGGGGCTCATGTCCCACGTAGCACCGGAGCACCGCCGCGCGGTGGCCACACAAACCCTGCGTGAAGCGCACAACCGCGAAGTCTTTCTGACCCAGGCGCAAAGTATTTTGAGCTGCCCGGTGGAGCTGATTTCCGGCGAACGCGAAGCCGCCCTCATCTACCAGGGTGTCACCAGCCTGTTGCCCGCCACTGCCGAGCGCAGACTTGTCATCGACATCGGCGGCCGCTCCAGCGAGGTATGTATCGGCCAAGGCCGCCAGCTGCACATTGCCACGTCCTGCCCGATTGGCAGTGTGGCGTGGGCACAGCGTTTTTTTGGCGATGGATGCCTGAGCGCCGAGCGTTTTGCTGCAGCCGATGCCCAAGCCCAAGCACTGTTGCAGCAACACCTGGCACCACTCAAACAAGGGCGCTGGGAGCAGGTGTTTGGCTCATCCGGCACGGCAGGAGCCATCAGCAAAGCCCTGCATCAGGCAGGCTACCCTGCGGGGGAAATCACCCGACCCACCCTGTTCCAGCTCAAGCAGCAGCTCATCCACGCGGGGCATATCGATCGCCTGCCATTGCAGGGCTTGCGTGAAGAGCTGCGCCCAGTCATTGGTGGCGGGGTCAGCATCATGTGCTCTGTCTTCGATGTGCTGGGGCTCAACCACATGCGCATCGCACAAGGAGCGCTGCGTCATGGCGTGATGTTCGACATGCAGCAAACCCTCCAGCACACCTAACGCCACGCAGAGCAGCACAGCCACTACCGGCATAAAAAAAGCCAAGCTTTTTTGAACTTGGCTTTTTTTATATGCATCTTCACCCCATCAACGCAGCTGTTCCAAGTCCTGCGCACTGAGCCAGCGCCATTCGCCAGGCTGCATGTCTGCAGGCAAGGCCATGCTGCCGATCTTCCAGCGGTGCAACCCTTCCACACGGTTTCCAACCGCCGCCAGCATGCGCTTGACTTGGTGGTACTTGCCTTCTGTCAGCGTCAGGTCCAACACATTCTCTGCAATGATTTCGCAAGCCGCTGCCTTCACAGGCTTGGGATCATCATCCAGAACTACACCAGCAAGCAGCTTGTCGACCATGGCTTGGGTCACCGCATGCTTGGCCGTCACGCGGTATACCTTGGCCACATGCTTCTTGGGCGAGCTCATGCGGTGAATGAATTGACCATCATCGCTGAGCAGCAAAAAACCGGTGGTATCTTGGTCCAGACGGCCCACCGCCTGCAGCCCTTGCACGGCCGCCTTGTTGGGCCGCTGGCGCAGCGGCGCTGGCAACAAAGTGTAGATGCTGGGGTAGGCAGAAGGCTTCTGCGAGCACTCGGTACCCGCAGGCTTGTACAGCAGCACATAGCCTTTTTCATGGTAAACCCACTCCACGCCTTGCACACGAAAGCGCAGGCCCTCGGGCTCGTAATCCGCTGTTGAATCCGTCACCTTCACAGGCTCCGCAGCATCGCCCTCATACACCTCCACCCAGCCCTGCTGTACCAGGCCCGAGCATACGCGGCGAATCCCGAAACCTTGGGAGTAAAGAATGTCTTGCAACTGCATATTCATCACCTTGCCGCAGTCTGCGACTTTAAAAAACAGAGCACTTAGCGTGCACCCATCAATGCATTCACGCACATAAGATAGCAACACGCAGGCTACACAGCGCTAGCCGCTATCTATTTAAATTCATCGCCAC
>NZ_JBYOKN010000004.1:0-225356 GCF_057799285.1 Comamonas sp. 14P8.1.4 | reverse complement strand
TGGTGCAGAAGCACCTTTTTCACGAATGCTTTCGCAGTGCTTCATCAACTGCGCTGGCTTGATTTCGTCAAGCTTCAGCTTGCCAAAAGGGCCCTCCAGATAGCGCTTGTAGACAGAGCGCCGCATGGCGATGGTCGAGTCGGCCAAGCGTGCACTGTTGTTGGGGTCCGCTTTGTCAGCGAAATAGCGCTCAGCCCAGCTTGAGAAAGTCAGCGCGTCTGCTGCTTCTTGTCGCTTTTCAACCTTGCTTCTGGATGGTGATTCACCCGCTTCGACGCTGCGTCTAGCTATTGCAAGTAGCGCCCGTGCTTCTGCCAGGGAAACGGATAGACCGAACTCAAGCTCGCTTGACTCACGGGAGGACTTTGATCCGAGAGACTCGTCATAGCGGCCAATGGTCAGCGTTTCACGTCTGCCATTGAGACGGTAGTCGTATCGGAACGACTTGGTTCCAGCAGGGGAGACCGAGACGTACATGCCGTCTCGGTCGGCAATTTTGAATGCCTTGTCTTTAGGGCGCAGTTTGCGCAGTTCCGTGTCTGTGAGCATAGCTGCCTTTCTTTAAAAACTTTACCGTCACAACACGTGTCGGTAAAGAAAAGCAGCGCCTCAGGAAATCACGGATTTACCGTCAAATTTGCCGTAAAAATATGTGGTTCTCGTTGCACCGCATAGGATTGCAAAAAACACTTAACTCGTTGAATTTCAAAGAGGTATGCGAAATCCAAGACGCTGCTGGACGTCTCGGAATCACTGTAAATTATTCCCACTCAATCGTTGCTGGTGGCTTGGTGCTCACGTCATAAGTCACGCGGTTGATACCACGCACTTCGTTGATGATGCGGCCAGAGACCTTCTTGAGTAGGCCGTAAGGCAGCTCGGCCCATTCAGCAGTCATGAAGTCGCTCGTCACCACGGCGCGCAGGGCCACGACGTAGTCGTAAGTGCGGCCGTCGCCCATCACGCCCACGCTCTTGACGGGCAAGAACACGGTGAAGGCCTGGCTGGTCAGGTCGTACCAGCTCTTGCCAGTCGCTTCGTCGATCCAGTTGTTCAGCTCTTCGATGAAGATGGCATCGGCGCGGCGCAGCAGGTCGGCGTATTCCTTTTTCACTTCACCCAAGATGCGCACACCCAGACCGGGGCCAGGGAATGGATGGCGATAGACCATGCCGCGGGGCAAGCCCAGCGCCACACCCAGTTCGCGCACTTCATCCTTGAACAGGTCGCGCAGAGGCTCCAGCAGCTTCAGGCCCAGTTGCTCAGGCAAGCCACCCACGTTGTGGTGGCTCTTGATGGTGACAGCCTTCTTGGACTTGGCACCACCCGACTCGATCACGTCGGGGTAGATCGTGCCTTGGGCCAGGAAAGTCGCACCCTTGGAGCCTGCGTTGGCAGCCTTGAGCTTGGAAGCTTCGCTCTTGAACACATCCACAAACAGACGGCCAATGATCTTGCGCTTTTGCTCAGGCTCAGACACACCTGCCAGCTCGCCCAAGAACATGTCGGAAGCGTCCACGCGAATGACCTTCGCGTTGAGCTTGCCTTCAAACATGTCCATGACCATATCGCCTTCGTTCAGGCGCAACAGGCCGTGATCGACGAACACGCAGGTCAGCTGGTCACCAATGGCACGGTGAATCAGGGCAGCCGCCACGGACGAATCCACGCCGCCGGACAGACCCAGAATCACTTCTTCGTCACCAACTTGTTCGCGAATCTTGGCAACAGCTTCTTCGATGTAGTCGCCCATGATCCAGTCCGCCTGTGTGCCGCAGATATCCAGCACAAAGCGGTTGAGCATGGCCTGGCCCTGCACGGTGTGCGTGACTTCAGGGTGGAACTGCACAGCATAGAAGCGACGCACTTCGTCGGCCATACCGGCGATAGGACACGAAGGGGTCGATGCCATGACCTTGAAGCCTTCGGGCAACTGGGTGACCTTGTCGCCGTGGCTCATCCAGACCTTGAGCATGCCGTGGCCTTCAGCAGTCACGAAGTCTTGGATGCCTTCGAACAGCTTGGTGTGACCGTGGGCGCGCACTTCGGCGTAACCGAATTCGCGGCTGTCAGAGCCTTCGACCTTGCCGCCCAATTGGGTGGCCATGGTCTGCATGCCGTAGCAGATGCCCAGCACGGGAATGCCCAGCTCAAACACGGCGTCAGGGGCGCGGTCGTCCACTTCGTAGACCGAAGCGTGGCTGCCCGACAGAATCACGCCTTTGAGGCGGCCGTCAGCGGCAAATTCGCGCACCCATTCGCTGCTCACGTCGCAGGGGTGAACTTCGCAGTACACATGGGCTTCGCGCACGCGGCGTGCGATCAGCTGGGTGACTTGCGATCCGAAGTCAAGAATCAGAATCTTGTCATGTTGCATGGTGTGATCCAAAGGCAAGAGGAAGGGGTATCCGTTTCAAAAATCACTTTCGGCCAAGAGCGTGATTCCACGCTTTTGCGCCGCAGCGACTTGGGCAGGATCGAATGAAGCCAGCGGCAGTTTTAACGACTGCGCCAGCCACAAATACGCTGCGTCGTACACCGGCAAGCCGGTGTCCAGCGCCACATCCAGCACAGCTTTGTGCTGGGCAGGTGCCAGGTCGTGCAGTTCCACACGATGGCGAATGGCTTCCAAAACGCCCCACAGCCCTTCGACAGAGCTGTGCGGGATGCGTCCGTTGTTGACGCCCGAGGCTATCAGGTTGCCGCATTCCCACTGCCAGACATTGGGGGCTTGCGGGTCCACCTCATGGCGGCGAATGCGAGCATACAGGCGCTGGGTGTGGCTGCTGGCCTGATCGGGCAGCAACCATGCGGCGGTGACTGAGGCGTCCATCACAAAAGCGGTCATGCGTTACTCCGCCCTTCTTGGCGCAAAGCAACTACGCTTTTCATAGCTTCTGGCGCTTGCACCGTCTGCTGCAGGGCCTGAATTTGCTCTAACTCTCTGGCAATCTGCTCATCGGTAATCACGGGGCGACGGCGCACGGGCAGCATACGCACCACTTCTTTGCCGTGGCGGGTTATGCGCACTTCCTCGCCCGCTTCGACCAATTCAATCAAAGCGGAAAAGCGGGTTTTGGCTTCGTAGATACCGACAGATTGCATGGAGGTAGAAATAAAAAAATCTGGCCAAACCAGAAGTTCTGACCAGATTTTAGCATTCTGACCAGAACTTTGCAGTTCTGGTCTAAATAATCCCCCCTATGACCTTCACACCAGCTTTCGCCAAAGAAGGCTCAGGGGGAGATCTATTAGTCCGCGCGGTAGTTCGGCGCTTCCTTGGTGATCTGCACGTCGTGCACGTGCGACTCACGGATACCAGCTGCCGTGATTTCCACAAACTCAGCCTTCTCGCCCATTTCCTGGATGGTGGCACAACCGCAATAGCCCATAGAAGCGCGGATACCGCCAGCCATTTGGTACACGATGGAAACCATCGAGCCCTTGTAAGGCACGCGACCTTCAATACCTTCGGGCACCAGCTTGTCCGCAGTGGGGTTGCCGGTCGAAGATTCTTGGAAATAACGGTCGGCAGAACCTTGTTGCATGGCACCGATGGAGCCCATGCCGCGGTAGCTCTTGTAAGAGCGGCCTTGGTACAGAATCACTTCGCCAGGCGCTTCTTCGGTACCGGCAAACATGCCGCCCATCATGATGGTGGATGCACCAGCAGCCAGCGCCTTGGAGATATCACCCGAGAAACGAATACCACCGTCACCAATCAAAGGCACGCCCGTGCCCTTCAAGGCCTGCGCCACGTTCGAGATAGCCATGATCTGGGGCACACCCACACCGGCCACGATACGTGTGGTGCAAATGGAGCCAGGGCCGATACCAACCTTCACGGCATCTGCGCCCGCTTCCACCAGCGCCAGCGCAGCAGCGCCCGTGGCGATGTTGCCGCCAATCACTTCGATTTGTGGGTAGTTTTTCTTGACCCAACGCACGCGGTCGATCACGCCCTTGGAGTGACCGTGCGCGGTGTCCACCACGATGGCGTCCACTCCTGCCTTGGCCAGCAGCTCCACGCGCTCTTCGGTACCAGCACCCACACCCACGGCAGCAGCCACGCGCAAACGACCTGCGGAGTCACGTGCAGCATTGGGGAAATTGGTTTGCTTGTTGATGTCCTTGACGGTAATCAGGCCCTTGAGTTCAAAGGCATCGTTCACCACCAAGATACGTTCAAGCTTGTGCTTGTTCAGCAGCACCTTGGCTTGCGCGGGGGTGGTGCCGTCTTTTTCGTTGACGGTGATCAGCTTTTCGCGGGGCGTCATGATCTCGCGCACCTTGACGTCGTAGCGTGTCTCAAAGCGCACGTCACGGCTGGTCACGATACCGACCACCTTGCCGCCATCGCACACGGGGAAGCCGGAAATACCACGCTCTTCCGACAGCTGCAGCACTTGGAGTACGGTGTGCTCAGGTGTGATCACGATGGGATCGTGCACCACACCAGACTCATGGCGCTTGACCTTGGACACTTCGGCCGCTTGTTGCTCGGCCGTCATGTTCTTGTGGATCACCCCAATGCCGCCTTCTTGGGCAATGGCAATCGCCAGACGCGCTTCCGTAACCGTATCCATGGCCGCAGAGACCAAAGGCAGGTTCAACGTGATGTTGCGTGTGAACTGAGTGGAAAGAGATACGTCCTTGGGCAGGACTTCGGAGTAGGCGGGAACGAGCAGAACGTCGTCAAAGGTCAGTGCTTTTCCGAGAAGGCGCATTGTGAAGGCTCCAAAAGAAAGATTGTAGCTTTCCCAGATAAAGCACGTGCCGTGCGCGCAACAAGAAACCTTGCAAGTGGGCGCTAAACTGGCACCTATGAACACCCAGAAACTCTTGATCGCCGCCGCTTTAAGCGCTTGTAGTTGCAGTGTTTTCGCCCAATGGCAATGGGTGGATGAAACAGGTCGCAAGGTCTTTAGCGATCGTCCACCACCAGCACAGATATCGCAGAAACAGATTTTGAAGCAACCCCATGGCACCCACTCTGCCAAAGAAAAGATCCTCTATCCCACCACGGAAAACACGGCACCGGCCGCTGTAGCACCCGCCCCTGCGGCGGCACCTGCACCAGCAGCCCCTCCCGCACCAGCCGCTGCACCGACCAAGGAAGAAGAGCAAGCGGCCGCGCGCGACAAAGCGGCAGAAGAAACCAAGCAAAAGGCCGAAGAAGCGGAGCGCAAAAAGCAAGAGGCCCAGCAGGCCAAAGCGCGGCAGGAAAATTGTCAGCGCGCCCGTGCCACCCAAGCCACCCTGCAATCGGGCGGGCTGGTCGCCCATGTCAATGAAAAAGGCGAGCGTGGCCTCATGACCGAAGAGCAGCGCCAGTCTGATTTGCAGCGCACCCAGAAAATCATCAAAGACAGCTGCAAATAAGTGCGGCCAGCGACCGCGGTCACAGGATCTGTACTTGCAAAAAAGCCGGCTTAATAGCCGGCTTTGCTGTGTGCGCGGCGACTGGCAAACAAGCCTGCGCTGCGCGCCCCCTGCTTGGCAAAGCGCTCACGGCGCGCCACCTTGGGGTCCACCTTGAGTGGCTGATACAACTCTACGCGATCACCGGCCTGCAGCACATGACCCAGCGATTGAGCCCGCCCCCACACGCCGCATGCCTGGTCCACACCCAGCGTCAGGCTGCAGGCAGCCAGCGCCTCTTGCAAGCATGCACCGGCCTGCAACACCGTTTCCTGCTCCTGCACCGCGCCCTGGGCATCCACCCAGGTCACGGTAACGGCCAGTACCTGCGCCTCAGCCATACACTTTTTCAGCGCGCTTGATGAAGGCATCCACCATGGAGTTGGCGATACGGTCAAAAATGGGGCCAATCAGGGCTGCAATCGCCACGCTGTCAAAACCGTAGTCCAGCTGCAGTTCCACCTTGCAGGCGCGCTGCGATCCATCTCCCACAGGGTGGAAAATCCAGTGGCCTTCCAGGCGTGAAAAAGGCCCTTTGACCAGGCGCATGCTGATCTTGCGCTGGCCTTCGTGCACATTGCGCGTCACAAACGATTTGCGCAGCGCCCCCATGGACATGCCGACCTCTGCCGTCATGCTCTGCGCGTCCTGCTCCAGCACCTTGGTGTGCGAACACCATGGCAAAAACTCAGGATAGCGCGCCACATCCGCCACCAGGGCGAACATTTCTTCGGGGCTATACCAGATGAGGACGGACTTGTTAACGTTTTTCATGCAAACACAAAACCCACGCAGTCGAACCTTGGGGCATTGCACACCTTGGTGATCACGCTGGGCTGGAGAAACTAGAATTGCTGCTTAAGCGGGAGAAACGCCCATTGTAGGTAGAGCCCGGCATCTGCGGGTCACCCGCCCAGAAAGACCCATGGCAAAAACACCAGAAACCAACTCCCGCATTGCGGACAACAAGAAAGCGGCGTTCAACTATTTCTTTGAAGAACGCCACGAGGCTGGCATTGTGCTGCATGGCTGGGAAGTCAAAGCCCTGCGCAGCGGCAAGGCACAGATCAGCGAAGGCTACGTCATCATCAAGGAAGGCGAGCTGTATTTGATTGGTTGCCAGATTCAGCCACTCAAGACGGCCTCCACCCACGTCAGCCCTGATTCAGCGCGCATCAAGAAGCTGCTGATGAAGAAGGACGAAATCAAGCGCCTGATTGGCAAGGTCGAGCAAAAAGGCTACACCCTGGTGCCCATCAATCTGCACTGGAAGAATGGTCTGGTGAAGTGCGAAGTGGCCCTGGCCAAGGGCAAGGGCGAGCACGACAAGCGCGATGTGATCCGCGACCGCGAAGGCAAGCGCGAGGTGGAGCGCGCCATGAAAAGCCGCAACCGCTGACCCCTTAACCCTGCCAGCGCTACCAACAGCGCTGGCATGTGCATCATTTTGGCCACAAACCCAAGAGCTGCCTGCGCGGGCAGCTCTTTTTTTATGCGCCTGCCGTGCGCGACATGCCACACCCCAACCAGCACCAACGCCCTTTATCTCCTGGCGCAAACAGCAGCACCGTCGGTCCGTACCCACTTCGCAGACCAGCCACGCCGGACAAGCGCTGGCAAAGCTCTCTCCTGAATATTGTGTATTTTTATATGCGCGTTAACCCGTATTTACATGCCAATCTCTTCCACGCATTCAGCATAAAAACTAGCACAAAAGCCTTTAGATACTTGCAATTCAGTAGAAAAACAAGCTTTCATCACCCGTTGCGTTACATAAATTCACAGTTAGACTTCATGCATTATTTTGACGATCGTCAACCCACCTCGTGCCACAGGTGCTACGCGATCACTGAAGGATGCACAGATGTTTTTGGCAAATTGGTCGATAGGCCGCAAGCTCGCTGCCGTCGTGGTCAGCATTTTGGTTTTGTTCATCGCCAGCAGTGGCTTGGCGATCTATCAATTTGTGCAGCAAAGCGCAGCCCAGGCACACATGATGGAAGAAGTGCTGGTGGTCGAGCGCGCCATCAAGGACTGGTCTGCACACATTCGTGCCGGTGCACAGCGCAGCGCTGCCCTCGCCCGCTCGGACGATCCCAATCTGGCCAAGCACTTTGAGCAATTTGCCAAGGCCGAAGCGGCCATCAACGGCAAAATTTTGAAGTACATCACCGACGGTGAAAAAACCCCGGCACAGACCGCGCTGTACGCGAAGATCCAAAACGAAATTCGCCCCCAGTACATGAACACCCGCCAGGCCGTGTATGACCTGCGCGCGCAAGGCGATCACGTCGGGGCTGACCGCATCTACGAAGAAAAGTTTTTGCCCAGCATCAATGCCTACATGGGCGCTGCCGATGAGCTGCTTTACATGCAGCGCGCCACGCTGGACAGCCTCAACCAGGCCAATGAAAAAGCCCGTGTAGACAGCATCTGGAAGATTGCCGCCTTTACCTTGGTCGCACTGGTCGTGGGCATTGCGCTGGCTATTTTGGTCAGCCGCAGCATCACCCGCCCACTGCGCACGGTGATGCATACGGCCAGCGCCATCGCCAGCCTGGACCTCGGCGGCAGCGCCCAAGGTCGCTATCACCAAGACGAGACCGGCCAGCTGCTGCGCTCCATGGATGAAATGCGCACGGTGCTGCACACCACCATGACCCAGGTGCTGCAGGCATCGCAAAGCATCTCGACCGCCAGCGAGCAAGTGGCCAGCGGCAGCAACGATTTGAGCAGCCGCACCGAGAGCACCGCTGCCAATCTGGAAGAAAGCGCCAGCGCCGTGGAGCAACTGAGCACCAACGCCCAGCAATGCACCGAAGCCACGCGCCAGGCAGAGCTGCTCACGCGCAGCTCTTCCCAGGCCACGCAGCAAGGCTTTGAGCAATCGCAGCATGTACAGCGCACCATGCAAGAGATTCAGCAAAGCAGCCAGAAGATTGGCGACATCATTGGCGTGATTGATGGCATCGCTTTCCAGACCAACATCCTGGCGCTGAACGCCGCCGTAGAAGCGGCCCGCGCCGGTGAACAAGGCCGTGGCTTTGCGGTGGTGGCCGGTGAAGTGCGCACCCTGGCGGGCCGCAGCGCCGAAGCCGCCAAGGAGATCCGCCAGCTGATCGACTCCAACTTGCAAAGCGTCAGCGCGGGCACCGAGCTGGTGCAGCAATCCAGCCAGTCCATGCAGAGCATTCTGGACAACGTTACCCGCGTGCAAGACATCGTCTCGGAGGTCAACGCCTCCACCAACGAGCAAAGCCTGGGCGCCACACAACTCAACCAGAGCATTGCCACCATCGACCAGATGACCCAGCAAAACGCTGCACTGGTTGAAGAATCCAGCGCTGCTGCCGCCCACCTGCATGCCCAGGCCTCGCAGCTGCGTGAGACCGTGAGCAAGTTCAAGCTCTCCAGCATGTCCCATGCTGCCGTGCCACAGGGTTTCACGCGCAAGCCGCAACGCGCCTTGATTGCTTAAATAAAAGGAGTAGCTTGCGCTTGGTTTGATTGGTCTTCAGATAGTTTTCTATTTGAAAACCAAACAAAATCAGCGCTAGCCGCTCTCTTTATAGAAAAAGCCGCCGCCCATACCGCGGTGGCTTTTTGCATGGTGCACTCGCAGCGCCTGCCCCCTCACCCATCGCCATCACGGTAGCGCCAAGGGCACACAGGCACAGGGAGCACCCGGCCTGGTGGCCTAGTGCTAGTCCTTCAACGCCACCAAGGGGTGGGAATGCGCAGGCCATGGGCTGGCAAAGAAGGCACGCCACAGCGCCTCGGGCACCTCTTCGATACTGGCCGGGTTCCACTGCGGGCTGTGGTCCTTGTCTACCGCCAGCGCGCGGATACCTTCCACGGTCTCACTCTGGCCCGGGCGCAGATAAAAGCAGTGGCGCACCATGTCGCGCTCCATGCGCAAGTCGGTGGCCACATCCATGCCACGCGCACGGCGAATTTGCTCCAGCACCACAAACAGCATCAGCGGAGAGCGCTTGCGCAAAGCCGCTGCTGTGGTTTGCGCCCACTCACTGCCACTGGACTGCAACGCCTGCATGATGGCGGGCACGCTCGGCTGGCTGAACACGTGGTCAATCTCCGCCACATCGCGCGCGGTCTGGGGTGCAGCAGGCTGCGTGTGCGCCTGCACAAAAGCCTGCACCGCTGCACCATCTGCAAAGGCCTGCGCCGCCAGCGCATCCCACAAGCTGGCTTGCTGCGCCGCCGGCAGGTAAGCGTCTGCCAGGTTGAATGCCAGGGCATCGGCAGCCAGGATGGTGTCCCCCGTCAGTGCCAGCCATTCACCCACGGCACCGGGGCAGCGCGAGAGGAAGTAGCCACCGCCCACATCGGGGAACAGGCCGATGATGGTCTCAGGCATCGCCATCTTGGTTTTTTCGGTCACGATGCGCACGCTGGCACCCTGGCTGATGCCCATGCCGCCACCCATCACAATCCCATCCATGAAGGCGATATAGGGCTTGGGGTAGCTGAAGATCAGGTGATTGAGTGCGTACTCTTCCGTGAAGAAATCTTCCAGCTCCGGATTGCCCGTGCTGCCCGCCTGGTGCAAAAAGCGAATATCACCACCGGCGCAGAAGTGCCCAAACACCCCTTCCTTGTGGCTGCCGCGAATGGCCACGGCCAGCACCTGCGGATCGTCCTTCCAGGCCAGCAGCTGCGCCAGCAGCGTGCGCACCATGCCCAGAGACAGGGCATTGATGGCTTTGGGGCGGTTCAGCGTAAGAAAGCCCACACGGCCTTTGACTTCGGCCAGTACGTCTACGGTTGTCTCGGACATTTTTGAGGATGCTCCACGTGTCTTCAAAGAAGCCCACACCATAGCGCAGACACGCCTGTGACTTTGTCACCCAAACTGCACTCCTAGGACAAACCATAGGTCGCACGCCGTGCGTGCAGGCATAAAAAAAGGCCGCACAAGGCGGCCTTTGGTGCACAGCGCTGCCTAAGCAGCCACTGGCTTATGCGTTTTCGCGCGAAGCACGCTTGCGGTCGTGCTCTTTCAGGAAGCGCTTGCGAACGCGCAGGCTGGTAGGCGTGATTTCCAGCAGCTCGTCGTCTTCGATGAATTCCACACCGTATTCCAGCGACAGATCGATAGGAGGCGTGATCTTGATCGCGTCTTCCTTGCCGGATACGCGGAAGTTGGTCAGCTGCTTGGTACGCGTAGCATTCACGATCAGGTCGTTGTCACGGCTGTGGATACCCACAATCATGCCTTCGTACACAGGGTCGTTAGGCTTGACGAACATACGGCCACGGTCGTCCAGCTTGCCCAGGGCGTAAGTGAAGATTTCACCGTCGTCCATGGAGATCAGCACGCCGTTCTTGCGGCCACCGATGTCACCCTTATGGGGTTCGTAGCTGTCGAAAATGTTGGCGATCAGGCCGGAACCACGTGTCAAGTTCAAGAACTCGTTGGTGAAACCGATCAGACCACGGGCAGGAATACGGTATTCCAGACGCACGCGACCGCGTCCATCGGGTTCCATGTTCACCAGCTCGCCCTTGCGCTCGCCCAGGGCTTGCATCACGCCGCCTTGGTGGCCTTCTTCGATGTCGGCAGTCACCAGCTCGATAGGCTCGCACTTCACGCCGTCGATCATCTGCATCACCACGCGGGGCTTGGACACGGCCAGCTCATAGCCTTCGCGGCGCATTTCTTCCAGCAGAATGGTCAGGTGCAGTTCACCACGGCCAGACACTTCAAAGATACCGTCTTCGTCGGTTTCTTTGACGCGCAGAGCCACGTTCGAGCGCAGTTCCTTTTGCAGGCGGTCCCAGATTTGACGGCTGGTCACGTACTTGCCTTCACGACCTGCCAGGGGCGAGGTGTTCACGCAGAAGTTCATGGTCAGGGTAGGCTCGTCAATCTTCAGCATAGGCATAGGCTGAGGATTGGCAGTGTCGGTCACGGTTTCGCCGATACCGATGTTTTCGATACCGCTGACCAGCACGATCTCGGAAGGACCAGCTTCGGTCGCTTGCACGCGATCAATACCTTGGAAGGTGTGCACTTGGTTGATCTTGCCGGTGTAAGGCTTGCCATCCAGGCCAGCCATCACAGTCACTTGCTGACCGGGCTTGATCGTACCTTGGGTGATACGGCCCACGCCAATACGGCCCACGAAGGTGGAGTAGTCCAGCGCAGAGATTTGCAGCTGCAAAGGCGCCGAAGCATCACCCTTCACGGAAGGCACGTGCTCCAGGATGGTGTCGAACAGGGCCGACATGTCTTCGCCCCACTTGGCGCCGGGCTCGCCCTCTTCCTTGGAAGACCAGCCGTTGATACCGGATGCGTACACCACGGGGAAGTCCAGCTGCTCGTCCGTAGCACCCAGCTTGTCGAACAGGTCAAACGCAGCGTTCACCACCTTGTCGGGGTTGGCACCGGGCTTGTCCACCTTGTTCACCACCACGATAGGACGCAGGCCCAGAGCCAGTGCCTTCTTGGTCACGAAGCGGGTCTGAGGCATAGGGCCTTCTTGCGCATCGATCAACAACACCACACCGTCCACCATGGACAGCGCGCGTTCCACTTCACCACCGAAGTCCGCGTGGCCGGGTGTGTCGAGAATGTTGATGTGGGTGTCTTTCCAAGACACGGCGCAGTTCTTGGCCAGGATGGTAATGCCACGCTCACGTTCGATGGCGTGGTTGTCCATCACCGTGTCCACGACTTTTTCGTGTTCGGCGAAAGTACCGGATTGGCGCAGCAACTGGTCCACCATGGTGGTCTTACCATGGTCAACGTGCGCAATGATGGCGATGTTGCGGATTTCTTTGCTCATACTGTTTCCAAAATGCCACGACACTTATGCGCGCGGCGTGCCTTCTAAAATTTGTTGAATTTCTAGGGGGCTGAGCAGGCGATCGGGTATCAGCTCCCCACTTGTGATGTGCCCCACACCCAGCAAGGCGCGCGGTTCATCTCCATATACGGCAACGGCCTCGGCATCGGGCCAATCACCACGGCGACGCAGACCGGTCAGAAACCGGCCGCTTTCACGCGCATCCAGCAGCACGCGCGTATGGGCATGCAGCAGACAGTCTGCTGGCTGCACATAGCGCATGCGCTCTTCCTCGGGCATGGCGATCAAAGCATCCAAAGTGATGCAATGATCGACACCAATGCCGCCCGTATCGGTACGGCGCAGCAAACGCAGATGGGCGCCACAACCGAGCGCCTCCCCCACATCCTCTGCCAACGTACGTATATAAGTGCCCTTGCTGCACGTCACCGTCAGCTGCAGGGCATCCATTCCGTCCGCATCCTTGCACAAAACGATGTCCAGTGCATGAATGGTCACGTCCCGTGCAGGGCGTTCAATTTCTATGCCAGCGCGCGCGTACTCGTACAGGGCTTTGCCATCTTTCTTGAGGGCACTGTACATGGGCGGCACTTGCTGGATGGGGCCGGTGAACTGGGCCTGCACCTGCGCCAAACGCTCAGCGGTGTAAGCTGCCATATCAACCGGGCGCTCGCGCAACACCTCACCTTCGGCATCGGCCGTGGTGGTGACTTGGCCCAAGCGGGCCACAGCGATATAGGTTTTAGGCGCTTCCAGCTGCAGCTGGCTGAACTTGGTGGCAGCCCCAAAGCACAAGGGCAAAACACCCGTGGCCAGAGGGTCCAGCGTTCCGGTATGCCCGGCTTTTTCTGCGCGCAGCAACCACTTCACTTTTTGCAAAGCGTCATTACTGGACAGACCAATGGGTTTATCGAGCAGCACCACCCCATGCACAGGGCGCCGCTGCACCCGTGTGCGCGTGGCGTTCATAGCTTATTGGGCCTCTTCCGGTCCGCGCGACGCCACAGCCTTGGCGATCAAGGCGTTCATGTCCGATGCGCGCTCAGAGGTGCGGTCGTAGATGAAGTGCAAAGTAGGTACGGTGTGGATGTGCAAACGCTTGAACAAGCCGTTGCGCAGGAAGCCTGCAGCTTGGTTCAGCGCCTTTTGCGACTCATCCGGATCCCCGATCAGCAGGCTGAAAAACACTTTGGCGTGCGCATAGTCGGGCGTGACTTCCACAGCCTGCAAGGTGACCATGCCGACCCGCGGGTCCTTCAACTCGCGGGCGATCAGCTCCGCCAGATCACGTTGGATCTGGTCGTTCACTTTATAGCTGCGATTGGGTGCAGCAGATTTACGTTTAGGTGGCATTAAAAATTAGGAGCTTGTAGCGCTAGTCAGAGAAGGGTTTGAAAGCCTTTCGACCTTCAAACCCTTTATTCATCAGCGCTGGCAGCTATGGTTTACAGCGTACGCGCGATTTCCTTGATTTCGAACACTTCCAGCATGTCGTTTTCGCGGATGTCGTTGTAGTTGCGCAGCTTGATACCGCACTCGAAGCCTTCCTTGACTTCCTTGACATCGTCCTTCATGCGGCGCAGCGATTCGATCTCACCCGTGTAGATAACCACGTTGTCGCGCAGCAAACGGAAGTGTGCGTTGCGGGTAACGTGACCCTGGGTGATGTAGGAACCAGCCACCGTACCGATCTTGGAGGCCACGAACACGGTGCGAATCTCGGCCATACCGATGATTTCTTCACGCTTTTCGGGGGCCAGCATGCCGGACATGGCGGACTTCACTTCGTCTACCGCATCGTAAATGATGTTGTAGTAGCGCAGATCCACGTCGTTGCCTTCGGCCGTCTTACGGGCTTGGGCGTCAGCACGCACATTGAAGCCGATGATGATGGCCTTGGAAGCCAGCGCCAAATTGACGTCGGATTCGGAAATACCACCCACGCCGGAGTACACGATCTGTACCTTGACTTCGTCGGTCGACAGCTTGAGCAAGGAAGTCGCCAGGGCTTCTTGCGAGCCTTGCACGTCGGCCTTGATGATCAAAGGCAGGGTCTGCACGTTGCCAGCCGTCATGTCGGAGAACATGTTCTCCAGCTTCGCAGCTTGCTGCTTAGCCAGCTTGGTGTTGCGGAACTTACCGGCACGGTAGGTCGCAATTTCACGGGCACGGCGCTCGTCAGCCATGACCATGAAGTCGTCACCGGCTTGGGGCACTTCGTTGAGGCCTTGAATTTCCACAGGAATCGAAGGACCCGCTTCCTTGGCGTTCTTGCCGTCTTCGTCGACCATGGCACGCACGCGGCCATAAGTCTGACCAGCCAGCACCACGTCGCCAACCTTCAAAGTACCGGACTGCACCAGCACCGTAGCCACGGTACCGCGACCCTTGTCCAGTTGCGCTTCGATCACCAGACCCTTGGCGGATGCATCCACCGGTGCCTTGAGTTCCATCACTTCGGCCTGCAGCAGCACCTGCTCCAGCAGCGCATCCACACCCACGCCGGTCTTGGAAGACACTGCGATGAATGGCGAATCGCCACCGTATTCTTCGGGCACCACTTCTTCAACGACCAGCTCTTGCTTGACCTTTTCAGGATTGGCATCGGGCTTGTCGGCCTTGGTGATAGCCACCACGATAGGAACGCCAGCCGCCTTGGCGTGCTTGATCGCTTCCTTGGTCTGAGGCATCACGCCGTCATCGGCCGCGCACACCAGAATCACGATGTCGGTGGACTGTGCACCACGGGCACGCATGGCAGTAAACGCCTCGTGACCAGGGGTGTCCAGGAACGTCACGATACCGCGCGGTGTTTCCACGTGGTACGCACCGATGTGCTGTGTAATGCCGCCGGCTTCGCCAGAGGCCACACGCGAGCGACGGATGTAGTCCAGCAGCGATGTCTTACCGTGGTCCACGTGACCCATCACAGTCACGACTGGCGCACGTGGCAGCAATTCGCCGGTGTACTTGGATGCGTCTTCTTCGCTGAACGCTTCTGGGGAATCCAGTGCCGCCACCTTGGCGGTGTGGCCCATTTCTTCCACCACGATCATGGCGGTGTCCTGATCCAGAGGCTGGTTGATGGTGACCATCTGGCCCATCTTCATCAGCACCTTGATCAGCTCCGACGCCTTCACAGCCATCTTGTGGGCCAGTTCGGCCACAGTGATGGTCTCGGGCACGGAAATCTCCAGTGCACGGAACTCTTGCTGCTGTTGGTGGTGTTGATTGTCGTTGCGATCACCACGGCGACCGCCGCGAGGACCACCGCGCCAGTTCGAGCGGCCAACGCCACCCGAGCTGTCGCCACGGGTCTTGATTTCCTTCTTCTTGCCGTTGGCGTCATTGCCCCAGCTCGAAGACAGCTTGGAAGACTTGACTTCCTTATCCTTGCCACCGCGATTGGCGCCCGCAGCATTGCCATCCTTGGCTGCCGTCGTGGTCGTTGCACCCTTGGCATCCTTGGCGCCCACAGCCTTCTTGGCATCTGCAGCAGCAGGTGCAGCAGGCTTCTTGGGCTCTTCAGGCTTCTTGGCGACCAGCACCTTCTTGGGTGCAGACATCATGGCGCGAATCGCTTCAGCCTCAGCCAACGCCTTGCGACGACGGTCGTCCAGATCCTTGGCGCGTGCAGCTTCTTCAGCCTGGCGCTGGCGGGACTCTTCCTCCGCCTTGTTGCGGGCGTCAGCTTGTGCCTTGGCACGTGCTTCAGCAAAAGCAGCATTGCCAGCGGCAGCTTCCTTTTGCGCTTCCTTGGCTTGACGTGCCTTGGCAGCTTCGGCAGCTGCATAAGCAGCAGCGCGCTCTTCCGCTTCACGCTCTTTGCGTGCGCGCTCTTCGCGCTCTTCTCGTTCTTGGCGCGACTGCGCCAGTTCCACTTCTTGTTGGCTAATCATCTCTGCTTGCTTGCGTGCTTCTTCCTCGCGGCGTGCCAGCTCTTGAGAAGCTTGCGCAGCTTGCGCAGAACGGGCTGCAGCCTCTGCAACCACCTCGGGGGCATCGTCACGTTTGATGAAAGTACGCTTTTTGCGCACTTCCACTTGAATGGTGCGGGCCTTGCCAGTGGCATCGGCCTGCTTGATCTCGCTGGTCGACTTTTTCGTCAGCGTGATCTTCTTTTTGCCGTCCTCAGAGCCATGGCTGGCTTTGAGGTACGACAACAGTTTTTGCTTGTCCGTTTCGGTCAAGGCATCAGTGCTGGAACTCTTGGCCACACCAGCGGCTTTGAGTTGTTCCAACAAGGTCTCAGGGGATTTTTTAAGTTCGCTAGCGAACTCGGCAACAGTGTTCAAAGACATACTCCGTTCGATCCTCCCTGACCCTTATTCCTGACCGTCGGTGAACCAGTGTTCACGCGCCTTCATGATCAAAGCCTTGGCTTCGTCTTCGGTTTGACCGGTCAACTCGGTCAGTTCATCGATGGCCAAATCGGCCAAGTCATCACGAGTCAACACACCACCGGCCGCCAACTTGGTGACCAGCTCAGGTGTCAGACCTTCCAGGTCACGCAATTCCTGCGAGACACCGCTTACGCTTTCTTCCTGAGCGATTTCCATGGTCAGCAGCGCATCCTTGGCACGGGCACGCAACTCAGTCACGGTTTCCTCATCGAAAGCTTCGATTTCCAGCATTTCGGACAGCGGCACATAAGCCACTTCTTCCAGGCTGCTGAAGCCTTCTTCAACCAGGATGCCGGCGAGTTCTTCGTCCACATCCAGCTTTTCAATGAACAGCTTGCGTGCAGAGTCTGTCTCTTCCGCTTGCTTTTGCGCAGATTCTGCGGCATCCATGATGTTGATCTTCCAACCTGTCAGATCCGATGCCAAACGCACGTTCTGACCGCCACGGCCGATAGCGATGGCGAGATTCTCCTCGTCCACCACCACATCCATGGCGTGCTTTTCTTCATCCACAACGATAGAGGAGACATTCGCTGGCGCCAGTGCACCGATCACGAATTGTGCGGGGTCTTCCGACCACAGCACGATATCCACTCGTTCGCCGGCCAACTCGGTGGTCACGGCATTCACGCGGGTGCCACGCACACCGACGCAGGTACCGATGGGGTCCACACGCTTGTCATGCGAAATCACTGCAATCTTGGCACGGCTGCCAGGATCGCGTGCGCAGCTCTTGATTTCCAGTAGACCTTGCTCGATTTCTGGCACTTCGTTGCGGAACAGCTCAATCATGAACTCAGGGGCCGAGCGCGACAGCACGATCGGTGCGCCACGCAGGGTCAGGTCCACTTCCATGATCATGGCGCGCACACGGTCACCATTGCGCAGATTTTCCTTGGGGATCATCTCGCTGCGACGCAGGCGGCCTTCCACACGACCGGATTCGACAATGATGTCGCCCTTGTCCATGCGCTTGACGGTGCCAGTGAAAATCTTCTCACCACGTGCCATGAACTCGTTGAGCAGCATTTCGCGCTCAGCGTCACGGATCTTTTGCAGGATCACTTGCTTGGCAGTCATCGCACCGATACGGCCAATCGGCAGCGATTCGATTTGCTCTTCGATGAACTCACCCACCTGAATACCGGGGACGCGGTCTTCTGCGTCCATCAGCATTTCTTCGGCTTCAGGGTTTTGCAGACCGGCATCATCGGACACCACCACCCAGCGGCGGAAAGTGTCGTAATCGCCGCTTTCGCGGTCGATCGCAACGCGAATGTCCACTTCGCCTTCGTACAGCTTCTTGGTAGCTTGTGCCAAAGCCAGCTCAACGGCACCAAACACCACATCGCGTTCTACGTTCTTTTCGCGCGAAATGGCCTCAACCAACATCAACAGTTCGCGGTTCATGCGATGACTCTCCTAATTTCAATTCTTTCAAGCGTGGCACCTGCCACAGGCGCCTGTTTAGCTATGGCGTTGATCTCAGGCGGGCTTAGCGCCACGCCCCTTGAAGTTCACCACGGGAGCCAAACGTGCCTCTCGCAGCTCATCCAGCGCAAAACCCATTGCCTGCAGCGGCGCCGGTTCACGCTTTTTGCTCACTTTCGCACCGGGCTTGCGCGCTGGCTCGTCACTCCAGACGATCTGCCAGCCGCCCGATTCAGCACGCTCGAGCGTGCCACGGAATTTCTTACGATTTGCATTCACCACACCACCGCCTGCCGAGCCAATGGCTTCCTTGAGCGTGATGTCAATTTCAGCGCCCGCAAAACGCACAAAGTCTTGCTCATGGCGCAAAGGGCGATCAATGCCAGGCGATGACACTTCCAGGCGGGCATAGTCGACACCATCGACTTCCAGCGCAAATTGCAGTTGACGCGTCACTTTTTCGCAGTCTTCCACCGTCACGAAAGCCTCTGGCAAAGGATCTACACCCTCTTCAGGCGCCTGCCAAGGCAAGTCGATGGTGATGCGCAGCAGGCCACCGCCTGTACGTTCAATCTCCACCAGGTCATAGCCCAGACCCGTTACGGTTTGTTCAACAATTTGCTGTAGTGCCACGTGCTAAGTTCTATCCCGGAAGTACAAAAAACCCGATAACCATCCTGCAATTAGCTTGCTGGCGGCTTCGAGCTCCAAATGCAAGCGACCAAAAAAAAAGGGCGGTTGGTATCCGCCCGTTTGGTCGTGAAGGTCCTATTGTATCCGCAAAGCGTTGATTCGCAATGTCAAGCCACAGGATTTCCTGCAGGGCTCATTGCCATTGGGCCGCCACACGCTGCCAAAGTGCAGCCGCTTCTTCTGGCAAGGCGGCAGTTGGGCTCGGCGCCTCCATCAACGATGCCAGCAAACGCTCCAGCACCTTGATTTGCGGCAGCAAAGGCCCCAGGAACATCGCTTGCGCATCATGACCAATCAGCAGCGTGGGAAAGGTCTCCACATCCACCTCCCCCACCAAGTCTTCGCACTCTTCCACATCCACCCAGGCAAAGCGCACCTGGGGAAACTTGGCCTGCAGCGCCTCAAACTCTGGCGCGTACTGCCGACACACACCGCACCAAGCCGCACACAGGCACACCACACTCCACGCGGCGCCCTGCACCGCCAATGGCGTCTCCCGACTCATGATTGACCTTCTCTCACACCGCGCATTGCCCGCATTCCCACATCAAAACCTTGCATCGTAACCACAACCCGTAGCAAGCCTTTGCCAACCAACGCATACAAAAGCTGAACCGTCGAGCAATGACTGACCCACAAACAAAAAAGCCCCAGACCAGGCCTGAGGCTTGTTTCAGCAAATTTGAGCAACAAGTTACCCAAATATGCACCGTGGATTAGCCCGCGTGAGCGCGCTTGCCAGGGTTCTTCTTGCTGCGAGTGTGCGAACCACGCTCCAGGCTGATGCGCTGGCCACGGCCTTGGGCCAACAGAGTCACGCCGTTAGGAGCAACAGGACGGGGGGTGCGCTTGCGATCAGCTTCAGTAACGATCTTATTGCCCATGGCAATCTCTCCAGTTGAGGTTTCAGTAAACCCGGTATTTTTCCACACACTGCAAGGCAACGTGACGGCGGGATTCAAAAAATTGTCTCACATCTTGGCATTCCGCTCTTTTTCACGCCTTTTTGGGCATGCGCACCACAGCCACAACGCTTCAGGACACGCTTTCACGTGCGTGACCTACATCGCAGCGGCTCTTCTGCTACAAATACTGTGTGCTTGATCAGCGCACCGCCCAGGTGCCCCGCTTTTTTTGCCACAGGACCTTGCCCATGTCTTTCTTTCACCGCTCTTGCAAGACCGACATCACCTCCAGCTGCCCGCGCTGTGCCGCCCAGGACAGCCTGCACGAGACCTTGCAAAGCCTGAAGTCCACCCTGCAGCAGTCCCCCCCGGAGCCCCCATCCAGCAGCCGCACGCGCGCGCTCAGCAGCGCGGCGGTGTGCACGGTCGGGCTGGCAGCGCTGGCTGGCGCCGCCCTGTATGCCTCACGCAACCCACGGGTGCCTAAAGGCGTGCACCCGGTTGAGCACTTTGACCTTGAGCGCTATCTGGGTAAATGGTATGAACTGGCGCGCATTGACCATCGCTTTGAAAAAGGCCTGCAGCGCACCCAGGCTGAGTACACCCTGAACCCCAATGGCAGCATTCACGTCACCAACCGTGGCTACCACCCCCAGCGCGGCGAATGGAAAATCTCGCACGGCAAGGCCCTACCCACCATCGCGCCCGATATTGCGGCACTGAAGGTCTCATTTTTTGGCCCGTTTTACGGCGGCTACAACGTGGTGGCCCTGGACGATGACTACCAATGGGCGATGGTGATTGGCTCCAGCCTGAATTACTTCTGGATTCTTTCGCGCAGCCCCTCGCTGCCAGACGGCGTGGAAGAGCGTTTGCTGCGCCAGGCCCAGTTGCTGGGCGTGGATACACAGCAAGTGCTCTGGGTTCACCAAGATGGCGTCAACCCCACGGGCAGCTACAAATAGTGAAGCAGCATGCGCTGCTGATCTCTGCTATCCCAAAAAAAATCACAATAAAAACAAGGAATCACCAGCGCTACCCGCTATCAAAATAGCTCAGACTGCCATCAAAAAAAGCTCCCAAGGGAGCTTTTTTTGATGGTGAAGCCGTCCTTCGAAGGACGACAAATTGCACCGACTGGCACTGAGACTCAATAGCCCAGGATCAGCTGCGAGATCACACCGGTCGCAATGGCCACCAGCAGGTAGTCGCCACCGTACTGCACCCAGTGGTAGCCCCGTGGAGGGCTCTTGAGGCCATGACCGCGCCAGTCGTTCACCACGTACTGGTTTGAGCGGTACTGACGGGGTACATGCCCGCCCTGCACCCAGTTGTGCTCAGGGCCTGCGCCCATGCGCTTGGCTTGCCCGGGAGGCATACCATGGGGATGACCGGGGTGCTGTGGCTGTGCACCAGGGCCGGGGCGATACGCCGGCGCATGCTGCTGCGGCTGGTGCGCCTGAGGCCCCTTGGGGGCCGAGCGGTATTCCTTGCCGCGATTGCCCTGGTCACCTTGGTGGCCCTGCTGTCCTTGCTGTCCTTGCTGCGAGCCACGTGGGCCGGGTTGCGCCAAAGCGCTCAGTGAGGAAGTACCCAGCACGATGGCAGCAACGGCTGCCGCAATGTATTTCTTGTTCATAAAGACGCCCTTTCGTGGGTGGTTGTCATGGGTTCTATGCTAAGGCTGAGATGCAAAGCGCTATTCAAGCATTTGTAAAGATGGCGCAAAAATTGGTATCTGCCTACAAGGTCGCGCGCACCAGTTGCTGCGTGTACGGATGCTGGGGCTGGCCCAGCACAGCGTCCACCGGGCCTTGTTCCACCACCTCACCGGCCTTCATCACCATCACCTCATGGGCCATGGCACGAATCACTTCCATGTCATGCGTGATCAGCACATAGCTCAGCCCCAATTCACGCTGCAGGCGCTGCAACAGGCCTAGCACCTGCTTTTGGATGGTCACGTCCAGCGCACTGGTCGGTTCGTCCAGCACCAGAATCTTGGGCCGCAAAATCAGCGCACGTGCCACGGCCAAGCGCTGGCGCTGACCGCCCGAGAACTCATGCGGATAGCGCTGCAGCAAGCCTGGGAACTGCTGCTCGCTCAGCCCCACGCTCAGCAGCACCGACAGCACCTGCTCACGGCGCCCGGCCTCGCTGATGTCTGGCGCATGCACCCGCAGCCCCTCGCCCACGATTTCTTCCACCGTCATGCGCGGCGACAGCGAAGAAAACGGGTCCTGAAACACCACCTGCACCTGGCGGCGCAACGCCTGATTTGCACGCGTGTTGCGCATGGCCGGTTGCTGCCAGCTTTTGCCGGTGATGGTCAATGCACCCTGGCTGGGCAACAGCCCCAGCAGGGCCTGGGCCAAGGTGGACTTGCCCGAGCCCGACTCGCCCACAATGCCCAGCGTCTGCCCTTCACGCAGGCACACATCCGCGCCCTGCACCGCCACGAACTCTCCTTTGCGGAACCAGCCGCGCACACCCGGCACAGGCACGGGGTAGCTCACGCGCAGCTGGCTGGCCTGCACCATGGGCTTGGCCTGGGCATAGGGCTGCAGCACCTCGCGTGCGGGCTGGCTGTGCAGCAGCTTGTGGGTATAGGGGTGCTGCGGGTGCGCAAACAGCTCAGCCACCGGGCCCTGCTCTACCAGCACACCATGCTCCATCACCGCCGCGCGATCGGCAAAGCGGCGCACCAGGTGCAGATCGTGGGTGATGAGCAAAATGGCCATGCCCGTCTGGCGCTGCAAATCGCTGAGCAGCTCCAGAATTTGCATGCGCAGCGTGACATCGAGCGCCGTGGTGGGCTCATCCGCCAGCAGCAGCTTGGGCTTGGAGGCCAGCGCCATGGCAATCATGGCGCGCTGGCGCTGGCCACCGCTGAGCTGGTGCGGATAGCTGCGCGCGCGGCGCTCAGGCTCTGGAATGCCGGTGGTGGCCAGCAGCGCCACCGCCTGCTTCCAGGCCTGCGACGGGCTCAATGCTTCTTTGAGCTGCAGCACTTCGGCCACCTGAGCGCCCACCGTCATCAGCGGGTTCAGCGCGGTCATGGGTTCCTGGAAGATCATGGCGACATCACCGCCACGCACGGTGCGCATATCACGCTCTGACAAGGAGAGCAGGTTGCGCCCGTCCAGCATGACGTTGCCGCTGATATGGGCATCACCCGCCAGGCGCAGCAAACTCAGTGCCGTGATCGTCTTGCCCGAGCCCGACTCACCGACCAGGGCCAGTTTTTCCCCGGCGTGCAGCACCAGGTTCACCCCCTGCACGACTTTTTTGTTGCCAAAACGTACCTTCAGGTCGCTGACTTCGAGCAGCGGCGCTGTCGCAGATGCCGACTGGCTGTGTGGCGTGACCGACATTACGCGCCCTCCTTCACGTCACTGATCTGGGCCTTGCGCGGATCGAGCGCATCGCGCAGCGCATCGCCCATAAAAGTCAGCAGCAGCAAGGTGGTGACCAGCACCGCGAAAGTGCCCAGCGAAATCCACCACGCATCGATGCTGTTCTTGCCCTGGCTGAGCAACTCCCCCAGGCTGGGTGTACCCGGCGGCACGCCCAGGCCCAGAAAGTCCAGCGAGGTCAGCGCCAGAATGGCTGCACTCATGCGAAACGGCAAAAACGTGACCACGGGCGTCAGGCTGTTGGGCAGGATGTGGCGCCAGATGATCTGCCCATTGGGCACCCCTAAAGCGCGCGCGGCTTTCACATAGTCCAGCTGGCGGTTGCGCAAAAACTCGGCACGCACATAGTCGGACAAGCCCATCCAACCAAAGAGACTCAGCAGCACCAGCAGCAAGCTGATGCTGGGCGCCAGCACCGCACTGAAGATGATGAGCAGATACAGCTCCGGCATGGAGCCCCAGATTTCAATGAAACGTTGAAAGGCCAGATCGGTCTTGCCACCAAAAAAGCCCTGAATAGCTCCTGTCAGCACACCCAGCGCCACACCAATGACCGTCAGCGCCAGCGCAAACAGCACGCTCACGCGAAAGCCGTAGAGCAGCTGTGCCAGCAGATCGCGCCCGCGATCATCGGTACCCAGCCAGTTAGCACCCGAAGGTGGCGCGGGGTTGGGTGCCTCGGCAAAGTAGTTGATGGTGTTCGCCCCATAGCGATTGAGCGGAAACAGCGCCCAGTTGCTTCCTTGCTGCAACTGCTGCTGGATAAAGGGGTCCAGGTAGTCGGTGGGCGTGGCAAAGTCACCGCCAAACACGGTTTCCGGGTAGTCCTTGAGCAGCGGAAAGTAGCTTTGCCCTTCGTAGCGCACGATCAGCGGTTTGTCATTGCTGACCACCTCGGCGCACAGGCTCAGCACCACCAGCACCACAAACAGCACCAGACTGACAAAGCCCAGCTTGTTGCGTTTGAAGCGTTGCCACGCGCGGCGGCTGGGCGACACCGAGCGCGGCAGCAAGGTGGTGGACGCTTCAATAGATATAGCTGCTTGCGCAGACTGTGCTTGCGTTAGAGCCATATTTCAATCAAATTTCACACGCGGATCGACCCAGACATAGCACAGGTCGCTGATGAGCTTGGTGACCAGCCCAATCAAGGTGAAGAGGTAGAGCGAACCCAGCACCACCGGATAGTCGCGCCGGATCACGCTTTCATAGCTGAGCAGACCCAGCCCGTCGAGCGAAAACAGGGTTTCAATCAGCAGCGAACCCGCAAAGAACGCGCCGATGAATGCCGCCGGAAAGCCGGTGATGATGGGGATCAGCGCATTGCGAAACACGTGCTTGTACAGCACCTGCTTTTCGCTCAAGCCCTTGGCGCGGGCCGTCAGCACATATTGCTTGCGGATTTCTTCCAGAAAGGCGTTCTTGGTCAGCATGGCCGTCACCGCAAAGCTGCCCGCGACCATGGCCGTCACCGGCAGCGCGATGTGCCACAGGTAGTCCACCACCTTGCCCATCAGCGTCAACTCGTCCCAGTTGCCCGATGTCAGCCCGCGCAGCGGAAACCACTGCAGCTGACCGCCAAAAATCACCAGCAGCGCCACACCCAGCACAAAACCGGGAATCGCGTAGCCAATCAAAATCAACAGGGTGCTCACCAGGTCAAAGCGCGAGCCAGCGCGCACGGCCTTGGCCACACCCAGCGGCACGGCCACTAGGTAGCTGATGAAAAACGTCCACAGCCCCAGGCTGATGGAGACCGGCAGCTTTTCGGCAATCAGCGTCCACACCGGCTTGTTCTGGAAAAAGCTGGTGCCCAGGTCAAACCGGGCAAACTGGCCCAGCATCTGCCAAAAGCGCTCGGGGGCGGGCTTGTCAAAGCCGTACAGCGCCTTGATCTGCTCAATGCGCTGCGGGTCCACCCCTTGCGCACCGCGGTAGGCCATGCCACCTTCAGCGCCGGTGCCCATGCCCGCCTTGGCCTCGGCCAGGTACTGCTCCACCGGGCCACCGGGCACAAACTGGATCACCAAGAAAGTGAGCAGCAGCACGCCAAACAGCGTGGGAACCATCAATAAAACACGTTTGAGGATATAGGCCAGCATGGCTTACGGCGCCTTCTCAGAAAGGACGGCAGGCGCAGTGTCCGCCGTCAGCGGCGGCACGCGGGCCCACCAGGTGTCCATCACCCAACCTTCACCGCTGGAGTACGGCGGGATCACCGCCGGGTGCGCTAGGCGCCACTGGTTATAGGCCATGCGGTGCGTGTTGGCCGACCACTGGGGAATCAGATAGTGCCCGTGGGCAATGGCGCGCTCCAGCGCATGGCAGGCGGGCAGCAGCTGCGCCTCGGACTTGGCAGACACCATGGCCTTGATGAAGGCGTCCACCGCAGGGCTTTGCACCCCGGGGAAGTTGCCTGAGTCTTCCTGCTCAGCCGCAGCACTGCCAAACAGATCGGCAAACTCCTGACCGGGGTTGTTCGTGCCCTGGTAGGCGATGGAAGTGATGTCAAAGTCAAATTTCTGCAGGCGCTGCTGGTAGAGCGCAAAGTCCACCGCCCGGAAGTTCAGCTGCACCCCCAGCTTTTGCAGGTTGCGCTGCCAGGGGGCCACAGTGCGCTGACCACCATCGCCACTGTCCAAATACTCCAGCACCATGGCCTGGCCGTCGCTGTTGCGCAGCACACCGCCCTGCACGGTCCAACCGGCAGCAGCCAGCAGGCCCTGGGCCTTGCGCAGATTGGCGCGCAGGCTGCTGTCACCATCGGTGCGCGGCGGGATGGCCATGGGGCCCAAAGCCGCCGGTGGCAGCACATCGCCCCAAGGCTGCATCAGCGCCAGCTCTGCCGCGCTGGGCATGCCTGTGGTCTGGCAGGCCGTGTTGCCAAAAATGCCCTGCACGCGCTGGTAGGCGCTGTAGAACATCTGGCGGTTCATCCATTCATAGTCCACCGCCAGGCCCAGCGCTTCGCGCACCCGCACATCGCGCAGGAAAGGCCGCCGGGTGTTGAGCACATAGCTTTGAAAGCCCGTGGGCAGGGTGTGTGCAAACTCGCCCTTGACCAACTCGCCCGTGCGGAACTTGCGCCCGTCGACGCGGCGCGCCCAGTCTCCCGCGCTGAAAAAACGCATCAGATCGAACTCGCCCGCCTTCAAAGCTTCCAGCTTGGCGGTGTTGTCCTTGTAAATTTTGACGCTGATGCGATCGAAATTGGCCGTGCCACGGCGCACCGGCAAGTCTTTCGCCCAGTAATGCGCATCGCGCACATAAACGATGTCTTTGCCAAAGCTCACCGGGCCCATCTTGTAGGGCCCGCTGCCCACCGGGATGTCCATGACCACCTCGTTGAACGGCTTGCCCGCCCCCCAGGTGCGGCTGAAGATCGGTAGCCCCCCCACGGTCAGCGGCAGCTCGCGGTTGGCGGCCTTAAAGCGAAAGCGCACCGTGCGAGCATCCAGCACTTCGCAGGCCTGCACCTCGGCCAACATGGTCTTGTAGCCCGGTGAGGTGTGCGGACCGACCAGGGTGTCAAAACTGTGCTTGACGTCCTGGGCCCGCACTGGGCTGCCATCATGGAAACGGGCATTGCCGCGCAGCCGGAAGGTGGCAGACAGGCCATCGGCAGCCACGCTGACGTCTTCCGCCAGCAAGCCATAACCCGTTGCGGTTTCGTCCATGCTGCCGGTCAGCAAGGTGTCGAACATCAGATTGGACAGATACGCAGGCGCCGTGCCCTTGATCGTGAATGGGTTGTATTTGTCAAACGTCGAGTTGCGCAGGTTGCTGACCAAGCGCAGCTCCCCGCCCTTGGGGGCCTGGGGGTTCACATACCCAAAGTGCGCAAAGTCTTGCGCGTACTTCGGCTGGCCCCATAAAGCATAGGCATGGTCAGCCCAAGTCGGGGCAACCGTAGTGGCTCCTGCGAGCAAGAAACAAAACTTCCAAAAGCGCATGCGACAATTCTGCACCACAGCGGCCCGCCGCCCCGCGGTTTTTTGCAGCATGCAAAACCGGACGGCCGGCCATCACTGAATTTCCTCAAGGAGAAGAACAATGGGTTTTCTGACCGGCAAGAAGCTGCTGATCACGGGCGTGCTGTCCAATCGCTCCATCGCCTACGGCATTGCCAAGGCCTGCCACGAGCAAGGCGCCGAGCTGGCGTTCAGCTATGTGGGTGAGCGCTTCAAGGACCGCATCACCGAATTTGCAGCGGAATTCAATTCCACCATGATTTTTGACTGCGACGTGGCTGATGACGCGCAGATTGAAGCCATGTTCAAGGGCCTGGGCGACGCCTGGGGCACTTTCGACGGCTTTGTGCACTCCATCGGTTTTGCGCCACGCGAAGCGATTGCCGGCAACTTCCTGGATGGCCTGAGCCGCGAATCCTTCAAGATCGCGCACGACATCAGCGCCTACAGCTTCCCCGCCATGGCCAAGGCTGCACTGCCCTACCTGAACGACAAGTCTTCGCTGCTGACCCTGTCGTACTTGGGTGCGCTGCGCTCCATCCCAAACTACAACACCATGGGTCTGGCCAAGGCCTCGCTGGAAGCTTCCGTGCGCTACCTGGCTGAAGCCGTGGGTCGCACTGAAGATGGCCGTGCCATCCGCGCCAACGGCATTTCTGCTGGCCCCATCAAGACCTTGGCCGCTTCCGGCATCAAGGACTTCGGCAAACTGCTGGGCCGTGTGGCTGATGCATCCCCCCTGCGCCGCAACGTGACCATCGAAGACGTGGGCAATGTCGCCGCCTTCCTGATGTCCGATCTGGCGTCGGGTGTGACCGCCGAGATCACCTATGTGGACGGCGGCTTCAGCCAGACAGCAGGTCTGTCGGCCGATCAGGTCTAAGTCACCGCACAACAACACCCCAAAAGCCCTGCAGGCACACCAGCCTGCAGGGCTTTTTGCGTCGACATGCATGGAAACGACGCCATTCACGCCAAACACACGCACAAAAAAACCTGGATTCTCCTATATTTATCTGCATCAAATAAACGAGAATAATTCTTATTCATTAACATTCAGCCATTGACTGACACCACAGTATTGCTGCTGCCATCACGCTGTGTTCACCCTCTCGACTGCATCCATGAAAAAAACTGCTGCATCTGATGTCCACCCACCTTCGCTGCTAGGAATCCCTGGCGCCAAGCACAGCCTGCGCCTGTGGATTGGATTCGCCATCTCGATGGTGGGCATCTGGGCCCTGTTCAGCCAGTTCTGGACCTACGCCCAGCAGCAACCTGTGGTGCTGCAAGCCTTGGGCGGGGGCATGGTGGCGGCTTTTGCCACCGCGCTGGGCACATTGCCCGTCATGTTCTCGCAGAGCATGAGCGAGCGCACGCAGGACACGTTGTTCGGCTTCGGCGCCGGGGTGATGCTGGCGGCCTGCGCTTTTTCGCTCATCCTGCCGGGTATGGAAGCTGTGCGCGTCCAAGGTATCTTTGGCGGCTCCGACGGCGCGGCAGCCGGTATCCTGGGCTCTGCCATCTTGCTGGGAGCGGCGGCCATGCTGCTGATGGACCGCTTGCTGCCCCACGAACACTTCATCAAAGGCCGCGAAGGCATGGGCATCGATGCCGCACGCCGCCTGCAGCGCACCTGGCTGTTTGTGTTTGCCATCACCCTGCACAACCTGCCCGAGGGCCTGGCCATTGGCGTGGGCTATGCCAGTGGTGGCATGGCCGGCAATGCACTGGCCACGGGCATTGCGATCCAAGACGTTCCGGAGGGGCTGGTGGTCTCCATGGCCTTGATGGGTGCGGGCTACAGCCGCAAGCTGTCGGTGCTGCTGGGCATGCTCAGCGGTCTGGTCGAGCCAGTGGGCGCAGTGATCGGCGCTGCCATTGTCAGCACTTCCGCAGCCATCCTGCCCTGGGGTCTGGGTTTTGCCGCAGGCGCGATGCTGTTTGTGATCAGCCACGAAATCATTCCCGAATCGCACCGCAAAGGTCACGAAACCTTCGCGACCGGCGGCCTGATGCTGGGTTTTGTGCTGATGATGATCATGGATACCGCCTTGTAAGGCGAGGTACGACGCCAGACTCAGACTTTCCGTACGCACCATCCAGCCCCTGCACCGTCATAGTTTCTTGGAACTTTCAACCTGTAAGGAGATGCCATGCGCCACCGTCTTACCCTGCTGACCACCTTGCTGGGAGCCGCCGTTCTGACCGGCTGCGCCAGCTACTACGCCGAAAACAACGCCGTGGCCGAGTTAAAGCCGACCAGCGGCAGCACAGTCACCGGCAAAGTCTTATTCAGCCAGCACATGCACGGCATGGTGAAGGTCTCGGGCCAGGTCAGTGGGCTCAAGCCCAACTCTGAACACGGTTTTCACATCCATGAAAATGGCGACTGCAGCAGTGCCGACGGCAGCAGCGCGGGCGGCCACTACAACCCTGGCAGCCAGCCCCACGGCCAGCATGACAAGGGCCCACACCACGTAGGCGACCTGCCCACCCTGCGGGCCAACGCCCACGGCATGGCTGTGGTGCATTTCGAGACGGCAAGCATCAGCCTGGGCAACGGCAACAACAATGTGCTGGGCCGCAGCCTGATCGTGCACGCCGACCCCGATGATTACCAAAGCCAGCCCAGCGGCAACGCCGGTGCGCGCCTGGCCTGTGCAGTGCTCCAGCGCCCATAAACTTTGAGTATTTAAGGCTTCCAGCGCTTGATACATCAGGGCTGGAAGCTATGTTTTTTATTTATTTTCTGTCTTTTACCGCCGTCAAGCCCAATCCCCTGTCTGCAACCCCGGCTTGAAACCCCATCGACGGCCCAAAGGCAAGCTCGCACAATCGGTGGCATTCCAGCTTCCCGCGTTTTTTGTGCAATCTGAAAAATCATCGTTGGCAGCCCTCACGCTGGGCGCCCTGGGTGTGGTCTATGGCGATATAGGCACCAGCGTGCTGTATGCGCTCAAGGAAGTCTTCAACTCCGGCCACGTCACACTCACCACCCCACACATCTACGGCGTGCTCTCCCTGGTCGTGTGGACGGTGACCGTCATTGTCTCCATCAAGTACGTCACTCTGGTGCTGCGCGCCGACAACCGCGGCGAAGGCGGGCTGGTTGCCATGCTGGCCCTGGCGGCCCATGCGGTCGAAGGCCACCCGCAACTGCGCCGCTGGCTGATGGCCATTGGTATTTTTGGTACCTGCCTGTTCTACGGCGATGGGGTGATTACGCCCGCAATCTCCGTGCTCTCTGCCGTGGAAGGCCTGGCCGTGCTCTCCCCCCAGCTGTCCTCGGCGGTGGTGCCGCTGACTCTGGGGATTTTGCTGGTGCTGTTTGCCGTGCAAAAACGCGGCACGGCGGGCATTGGGCGCTGGTTTGGCCCCATCATGCTGCTGTGGTTCATCAGCCTAGCAACGCTGGGCATGTGGCACATTGCCCAGCAGCCTGGCATTTTGTGGGCGCTCAGCCCCCACTACGCCCTCCTTTTCATCGCGCAAGAGCCCGGTGTGGCTTTTTTGCTGCTCGGCGCCGTCGTGCTGTGTGTGACCGGCGGCGAGGCGCTGTACGCCGACCTGGGCCACTTTGGCAAGCGGCCCATCCGCCACGCCTGGTTTGGGGTGGCTATGCCAGCGCTGCTGATCAACTACCTGGGCCAGGGTGCCTTGCTGCTGCAGCAGCCTGATGCAGTCAGCAACCCTTTCTTTGCCATGGCGCCGCGTTCCATGCTGCTGCCCATGGTGATACTGGCCACAGCTGCTACGGTCATCGCCTCGCAAGCGCTGATTACCGGGGCATTCAGCGTCACCAAACAGGTGATTCAGCTGGGCTATCTGCCCCGGCTGCAGGTGCTGCACACCAGTGAAACCGACACCGGGCAAATCTACCTGCCCCTGGTGAACTGGGGTCTGTGCGCGGGCATTGCGCTGGCTGTCATCTTCTTTCAGTCGTCGGGCGCACTGGCCGCGGCCTACGGGATTGCCGTCACGCTGGACATGCTGATCACCACCGTGCTGACTTTCTTTGTCGTGCGCTGGGGCTGGAAGTACCCCTTGCTGCCCGTGGCGGCCGCCACCTTGTTCTTTCTGGCCGTTGACGTGAGCTTTTTTGCCTCCAACGTACTGAAGCTGGCCGACGGTGGCTGGTTCCCCCTGGCCATTGGGGGCGCCATGTTTGTGCTGATGCGCACCTGGCACAAAGGGCGTGAGTTGGTGCTCAGCGCCATGCAGCCACACGCATTGCCGCTGGGCGAGTTTCTGGACATGCTGCGCCACGACCACGTCACCCGCGTGGAAGGCACCGCCGTGTTCCTGTCTTCTCAGGTGGGTACGGTACCCAGCGCCCTGCTGCACAACCTCAAGCACAACAAGGTGCTGCACGCGCGCAATGTTTTTGTGACGGTGCGCAACCATGAGCTGGCCCACATTCCCCCAGCCCACCGCGCCACTGCGCACGATTTAGGCCATGACTGCTGGCAGGTCGTGCTGCACTTTGGCTTCAAGGACGACCCCCATGTGCCCAACGCGCTCACCGTGCTGTCACTCGATGGTGCATTGCCCAGCGCCTCGGTCATGGAAACCAGCTATTTCCTGTCGCGCGACATCATCGTCGCGCAGCATGGCCACGGCATGGCGCTGTGGCGCGAAAAGCTGTTTGCCCAGATGTACCGCAACGCCAGCTCTGCAGCCGATTTTCTGCACCTGCCCAACCGCAACGTGGTGGAACTGGGCAGCCAGATCGTGATTTAGCCCGCCAAGGCCCCGCGATATAGCCACAGGTGCGGGGCCCTGGTTCCTGCATCCTGCCTGCCAATTTCAATCAAAAGCGGCTAAGACCAAGTCAACACAAGCGCTAGAAGCTATGGTTTTATTCACACCAAGCGGGCAGCGCATGCCTTGGATTGTTACCGTTGCACACAGGTGTCACCGCCCAGCGCCAACCGTTGCTATGCTGCAGCACGCTCTGCCGTCCCTGGAGAAACCATGCCCCATGACACGCACACCGGTGTGACCGAAGCCTTTCGCCACGGCATCACCCGCCAATTTCTCGAAACCTATGTCGATGAAATGTATGTGCACGATGACCTGGGGCGCTTTGTCGACGTCAACCAGACCGCCTGCGACAACCTAGGCTACACCCGGCAGGAGTTGCTGGATATGCACGTGGACCAGATCTCCGAGCTGGACCGCGCGGTGCTCGAGCAGATCTGGGCCCGCCAGGAGCCTGGCAGCAATGTGATGTCGGCCAACCAGCACCGCCGCAAGGACGGCAGCTACTACCAGCTGGATGTGCACATCACCTGTCTGGCCATTGACGGGAGCAAATACTTCATGGGCCTAGGCCGACGCGCCGAGCAGCGGCACACCACGGAAGCTCAGATTCTGCAGCTCAACGCCCAGCTCGAGGCGCTGGTGCAAGAGCGCACCCGCCAGTGGCGCGAGAGCACACGCATGCTGGATGCATTCATGGAGCAGACCCCGGACGGGGTGTTCATCAAAGACCGCGCGGGTCGTTACCAGTACGTCAACCCAGCACTGCTGCAGCGCTCCGGCCGCACCCTGAGCGAGGTCCTGGGCCGCACCGATGCCGAAATTTTCCCGGACAGCATCGCCCAGCAATATGCCGATGCCGACCACGAAGTCATGCAGGCCGACAAGCCCGTGCTGTATGAAGAGCGCTTGCCTGTTGGCGCCAGCACGCTGGTATTCAACGTCATGAAAATGCCCTACCGCGATGCACAAGGGGAAATTCAAGGCCTGCTGGGCATGACCCGCGACATCACCGAGATGCGCCTGGCCCAGGAGCAGATGGCCCACAACTACGCCATGCTGTGCCAGGCCGAGCGTGTGGCCAAAATCGGCAGCTGGACGCTGGACCTGGCGAGCAACACATTCAGCGCCTCGGAAATGCTCACCGAGATGAACGGCCTGCAGCCCGACGATCCACCGCTGACCCCGCAGTCGCTGGCAGCCATGATCCCGCCGGAGGAGCATGCCGCGCTCAGCGCCGCCATTGGCAAATGCATTCAGGACGGCACCCCCTACACGGTGGACGTGCAGCACCGTCGCCCGGGCGGCGGGCACTTCCCGGCACGCATCCGGGGCCAGGCCTTCCGCGATGCCGCGGGCCATATCACCATGCTGCACGGCACGCTGCAAGACCTCAGCGAATCGGTAGAGGCTGAGCAGCGCCTGCAAAATCTGGCCGACAACCTGCCCAATGGCGCCATTTTTCGCTGCGAGCAAACGCCGGATCACAAGCTCTATCTGCGCTATGTCAGTGCCGGCATACAGCGTTTGCTGGGTATCTCAGCGACCACATTTGTGGCCCAGCAAACCACCTTCACCACACGCATTTTTGAGCAGGACAAGCCCGCTTTTGTGGATGCCGTGCTGCACAGCCTGCGGCACCACACCCCGTTTGACCTGGTTAGCCGTGTCTATAACAGCCAGAACCAGCTGCGCTGGATGCGTGCCCGTGCGGTGCCCCGCGCCTCGCACCAGGGCGTGCTGTGGGAAGGCATTTTGCTGGACATCACGGCGGAATACGAAGTGCAGGAGAGCCTTCGCCAGGCCAAAGAAGCGGCCGAGGCCGCAGAGCGCACCAAGTCCGAGTTTCTGGCCACGATGAGCCACGAAATTCGCACCCCCATGAATACCGTCATCGGCATGACGCAGTTGCTGCTGCAAACGCCCGTGACCGCCAAGCAGCGCAACTATCTGGAGAAAGTTGCGCTGTCCACCAGCGCGCTGCTCAAAATCATCAACGAAATTCTGGACTTCTCCAAGCTCGAAGCCGAGATGCTGCACCTGGCACCCGAGCCCTTCCTGCTGGACGATCTGCTGGATGCCATCTCCAGCGTGACAGGGCTGCAGGCCGAGCAAAAAGGGGTGGAAATGGTCTACCACATCGCGCCCTCTGTGCCCCGGCAGATGGTCGGTGATGTACAGCGCTTGAGCCAGGTGCTCACCAACTTGGTGGGCAATGCCGTCAAGTTCACGGAGCGCGGTGAAGTGGTCATTCGCATGCATGCCCAGCCTTTGCCCCACGACGCGCAGCGCTGCATCTTGCATGTCTCGGTCCAGGACACCGGCATCGGCATCCGTCCCGAGCACATGGCACAGCTCTTTGAGCCTTTCACGCAGGCGGAGGCCCACACCAGCCGCCGCTTTGGGGGCACCGGGCTGGGTCTGGCCATCAGCCACAAACTGGTGCAGCTGATGGGCGGGCAAATTCAAGTACAAAGCCAGCCTGGGCAAGGCAGCTGCTTTAGCTTTGACGTACAGCTGCAGGGCCAGGCCGATGCCTTGCCCTACCGCGGCTTTACGGGCGCTTCCTACCGCGTGCTGGTGGTCGACGACAACCTCATGGCCCGCGACACCCTCTCCAGCATGGTGCGCGGCTTTGGGCTGGAGTGCGAAGTGGCCGCCAGCGGCGCCGAGGCGCTGGAGCACCTGCAAGCTGCCAGCCACCACCAGCGCCCCTTCCAGCTCGTGCTGCTGGACTGGCAAATGCCCGAGATGGACGGCTTGCAAGTGGCTGAACACATCCGCCAGAGCACACAGCTGTCACACACCCCTGCCATGCTCATGGTGACGGCCTACTGCCGCGATGAAGTCATGGAACGCGTGTCACAGCTGGCACTGCAGGGCTTGCTGATCAAGCCCATCACCGAGTCGATGCTGTTCAACAGCATGCAAGAAGCGCTGCAGCCCCAAGCGCTGCATGGCCTGAATCTGCACGACCTGACACACCCGAGCACGCTGCAGATCCCCAGCGCTCTCCACGGCCGCCGCGTACTTGTCGTCGATGACAACGCCCTGAACCGGGAAGTGGCCCAAGACATTCTGGAGCTGGCCGGCGTACAGGTCACCACCGCCCACAGTGGCCCCCAAGCCTTGAATTTATTGCATGAGCACCACTTTGATGCTGTCTTGCTGGACGTACAAATGCCCGAGATGGACGGGCTGGAAGTGGCACGCCGCATTCGCCAGAACCCACACTGGGACGCCCTGCCTCTGTGGGCGCTGACGGCCCAGACACGCTTGCAGGATCGCCAGGCTGTCCTCCGCAGCGGCATGGACGGGCAGCTGACCAAGCCTATCAACGCCCAGGCGCTGCTTCAGACGCTCGAACAAGCACTGGCGCCACTGCCGCCTGTGGCCTCCGTGCCTGCTGCCCCCCCGCAAGATGTGCGTGCCAGCGGGTTTGCACGCCACTTTCAGGGCCATACCGAGCGCATGCAGCGCCTGCTGCGAGCTTTCATCCGCGACTTCGCCCAGGCCCCAGCACAGCTGCAGTCGCTGTACAGCGCGCAAAACTGGGCAGCTCTGGGCATGCTGGCCCACACCCTCAAAGGCTCATTGGGCTACCTGGATCAGGCGCAAGCCGTGCAGACCATGGAAACCCTGGAATGGGCCAGCGAACAAGCCCAAGCGGATGCCGCGCTGGTAGAACGCGCCAGCACCGAGCTGCAGGAGGTGCTGCAAGAAGTGCAGCGCGCGCTGGTGCCGCAAGAGACCACGCCCGTGCCTTCTGCCGCCTCGCTGGATGTGCAGCAACTCCTCCATCTGATTGCACAGACTTTGCCCGCTATCCGACGCGGTGAGTACGCAGGCATACGTAAGCTCGAGCAAGTGGAAACCGCGCTGCGTGGCTCTTTGTTGCATAGCCTGGCTGCGCGTGCCCTGGCGCTGACTGAAGACCTGGAAGCCGATGCTGCCTGCGACTGCCTGCAACAACTGCAGCAAGCGCTGCGCAGCAACGGCGCCTGAACTGACCGCACTCTTGACCCTTGTACATGCTCGCTCTACACACCACTGCCCCGCAGGATGCGGTTTCCGTCTTGATCGTTGATGATGAGCGTCTTAATCGTGCCACACTAGCCGAGCTGCTTCAGCCGCACTACCAGGTGCTTCTGGCCAAGAACGGCAGCACCGCCCTGGAGATCGCGCGCCATGAAAGCCAGCACCTGGCCCTACTCTTGCTGGATGTGAGCATGCCCGGGCTCAATGGCTATGAAGTGCTGCAACAGCTGCGGGCCAACCCCGACACCGCGCATATCCCGGTCATCTTCATCACTGGCCAAAGCGATGAAGCGGCGGAGGAATACGGCCTGCGCCTGGGGGCCGCCGATTACGTCTCCAAACCCATCCGCCCTGCCGTTTTGCAGGCGCGCGTCAAAAACCAGGTGGATCTGTTTCTGCAAAAACGCGAGTTGCAGCGCCTGGCCTGGGCCGATGGACTCACCGGCCTGGCCAACCGCAGGCATTTCGACAATGCCTTGCAACTGGCCATACGCCGCAGCCAGCGCTCGGGTGAATACTTGGGACTGGCCCTGATCGATATCGACCATTTCAAGCCTTACAACGACCACTACGGCCATATGCAAGGCGATGACGCCCTGCGCACGGTGGCCCAGACCATGCAGCTGCATGCCCAGCGCGCGGGGGATCTGGCTGCACGCTACGGCGGCGAAGAGTTCGCCTTCATCAGCCTGGGCCAAAAAGATGCCTTGCCGCGGCTGGTGGAAAACTTTCGGCAAGCCATCGAAAACCTCGGTATGGAACACGCCTGTGTCCCTGCGGGGCAGCTGACTGTCAGTGCCGGGGTCATGGTGTACAGCCCCAGCCAGGTGCCAGAGACCGCGCAACTGCTGTCCCAGACCGACCAGCTGCTCTACCAAGCCAAAGCCGAAGGACGCAACCGGGTGACGCAGCGCACGCTGGAGTAGCCCACAGCAAGCAGGCTTCAGACCTGCGGCATTGGCTCCCCTGCTACCCTTTGGTGCAATATGGCTGCCACACGCGGGCTTTTTGGCAGCCCAAGGAGGGAGGTTTCATGTTCACCACCATCTGCAGGCGCTGCCGCCTGCTCGCCGTGCTGCTGGCGGCGGTTCTCAATGTCAGCCCAGCCCTCCATGCCGCCGAACCCGCCCCGGGTTTAACGCTGGCCAACACCTATCGCGCCGACCTGGACCTGCACGCCTATTGGGTGAGCGAAAAATACGACGGCATTCGCGCCCACTGGGATGGGCAGCAGTTGCGCAGCCGCCAGGGCCTGGTCATTGATGCACCACCCTGGTTTACGCAGACCTGGCCTGCGCAGGCGCTGGATGGCGAGCTGTGGGCCGGACGCGGCCAGTTCGCCGCTGTGCAGGCCACGGTGGCGCAAGGTGCCAAGGATGAAGCAGGTTGGCGCCGACTGCGCTACATGGTGTTTGATGCGCCACAGCATCCTGGGCTGTTTGCCCAGCGCCAGCAAGCCTTGCAAGCGCTGGTTGCCCGCGTGCAGCAGCCATGGCTGCAGGCCGTGCCGCAGTGGCAAGTGGCCAACCATGCGGCCTTGATGCGGCAGCTGCGCAGCCTCAGCCAGGACGGCGCCGAAGGCCTGATGCTGCGCCGCGCAGACAGCCCGTACCGTGCAGGCCGCAGTGATGATTTGATCAAGCTGAAACTGGCCGACGATGCCGAAGCCGTGGTGGTCCAACACCTGCCCGGTCAAGGCAAATACCTGGGCATGACCGGCGCGCTGCTGGTGGAGATGCCCAGCGGCCAGCGCTTCAAGATTGGCAGCGGCCTGAGCGATGTCGACCGCGCCCATCCACCTGCCATTGGCAGCACCATCACCTACCGCTACAACGGCACGCACCCCAGCGGGCTGCCGCGCTTTGCACGTTACTGGCGGGTGCGCGAACCCGCTGCGCCATAAAAAAAGAGAGCTTCCAGCGCTCTCATCTCCTTGATTTCAGACGGTTTCACACCTGAAATGCAATAAAGACAAGCGCTAGTCGCTCTCTTTTTATACAGCATTACCCACCCACGGTAGGCGCTGCCGTCTTGGCGCCGTTTACGCCTTCTTCTTGACTGCGGCCTTGGCCGGTGCCTTTTTCACGGCGGGTTTGGCCGCAGGCTTGGCCTTGGCAGCAGCAGCGCGTGGCTGGACCACGGCCTTGGGCTTGGCTTCCACTACGCAGTCTGCGTAGTAGCGAACTTTGCCGCTCTCGTCCTCGATCTCCACCAGACCATGGATATCGGTCTCAAAGCCCGGGCACTCCTTGGCAAATTCACGCGCAAACAGCAGATAGTCCACGATCTTCTTGTTGAAGACTTCGCCGGGAATCAAGAGCGGGATGCCTGGTGGGTACGGTGTGACCAGACCCACGGTGGTGCGGCCCACCAAGTGGTCGATCTCCACACGCTCGGTCTTGCGCTGGGCAATGTGGGCGTAGGCGTCTGAAGGCTTCATGGCAGGCTGCAGGTCCGACAGGTACATCTCCGTGGTCAAACGGGCGATGTCGTACTTGGCGTACAGCTCGTGCACGTGCTGGCACAGGTCCTTCAGGCCCATGCGCTCGTAACGGCGGTGCTGCTGCACAAACTCGGGCAGGATGCGCGTCAGCGGCTGGTTGCGGTCGTAGTCGTCCTTGAACTGCTGCAGCGCCGTCAGCATGGTGTTCCAGCGGCCCTTGGTGATGCCGATGGTGAACATGATGAAGAACGAGTACAAGCCCGTCTTCTCCACCACCACGCCGTGCTCGGCGAGGTACTTGGTCACGATAGACGCGGGAATGCCGGTATCGGCAAAGTCGCCATCCAGATCCAAGCCCGGTGTCACGATGGTGGACTTGATCGGGTCCAGCATGTTGAAGCCATCAGCCAGATCGCCAAAGCCGTGCCAGTTGTCGAACTCTTTGCCGTTCTTCTTCTTGGACTTGACCTTGGGGGCAGCGTCTTTGCCACGGATGACCCAGTCATCTGCACGGCCCACGCCTTCTTCGGCCAGCTTTTCGGGGCCCCAGACCTGGAACCACCAGTCGTCGTCACCAAACTCATCGTCCACCTTGCGCATGGCGCGGCGGAAGTTCAGCGCTTCCAGAATCGACTCTTCCACCAGCGCCGTGCCTCCGGGCGGCTCCATCATGGCCGCCGCCACGTCGCAGCTGGCAATGATGGAGTACTGGGGGCTGGTCGAGGTGTGCATCAGGTACGCCTCGTTGAACAGGTGGTGATCCAGCTTCTCGTTTTGCGAGTCCTGCACCAGCACATGCGAAGCCTGGCTGATACCGGCCAGCAGCTTGTGGATGGACTGGGTGGCGTACACCACCGACTCTTTTGGACGAATGCGCTTCTTGCCCATGGCGTGGTAGGTGCCATAGAAGGGATGGAAGGCCGCGTGCGGCAACCATGCCTCATCAAAGTGCAGGTTGGCCACGTAGCCGTCCAGCATGGTCTTGATGGTTTCGGTGTTGTAGAGCACGCCGTCATAGGTGGACTGCGTCAGCGTCAGCACGCGGGGCTTGACGGTCTTGGCATTCACGCCCTTGAGCAAGGGGTTGGCAGCAATCTTGGACTGGATGGATTCCACGCTGAATTCGCTTTGCGGAATCGGGCCAATGATGCCGAAGTGATTGCGCGTGGGCTTCAAGAACACCGGAATCGCACCCGTCATGATGATGGAGTGCAGGATGGACTTGTGGCAGTTGCGGTCCACTACCACCACATCACCCGGCGCCACGGTGTGGTGCCAGACAATCTTGTTGGAGGTCGACGTGCCGTTGGTCACAAAGTAGCAATGGTCGGCATTGAAGATGCGCGCGGCATTGCGCTCGGACTCGCCGATGGCGCCGTTGTGGTCCAGCAGCTGGCCCAGCTCTTCCACCGCATTGCACACGTCGGCGCGCAGCATGTTTTCACCATAGAACTGGTGGTACATCTGGCCCACAGGCGTCTTCAGGAAAGCCACGCCACCCGAGTGACCGGGGCAGTGCCAGCTGTATGAGCCGTCTTCCGCATAGTCCAGCAGCGCCTTGAAAAATGGGGGCTGCACGCTTTCCAGATACGCCTTGGCTTCGCGAATGATGTGCTTGGCCACAAATTCGGGGGTGTCCTCGAACATGTGAATGAAGCCGTGCAGCTCGCGCAGAATGTCGTTGGGCAGGTGACGGCTGGTTTTAGTCTCACCATAGATGTAGATCGGCACCTCTTCATTCTTGCGCCGCACTTCACCGATGAAGCTGCGCAAGCTGTGAATGATAGGGTCATCGTTGTCGCCCGTCAGCTCTTCGTCGTCGATCGACAAAATAAAGGCGCTGGCGCGACTTTGCTGCTGCGCAAACTGGCTGAGGTCACCATAGCTGGTGACGCCCAGTACCTCAAAACCTTCAGTCTCAATCGCCTGGGCCAAGGCACGAATGCCCAAACCCGACGTATTGTCGGAACGGTAATCCTCGTCGATGATGACGATGGGAAAACGGAATTTCATGCGCAACCCTTTGTAATCGGGATCAAAAAAGTCAGATAGCCGCGCAGTGTAAGTAATATCGTGCGCTATCCTGCAAATTACAGCCGCTTTTCCTCAATTTACAGGCTGTTTCACAGCACTGCAGTACACAAAACATAGGGAGTTGAGACATGGAGGCAAGTACCTGGTGGTGGATTCTGACGGGAATCACCATTGCAGCCGAATTACTGACGGGCGGCATTTACCTGCTGATGATCGCCTTGGGACTGGCTTGCGGCGCCATTGCCGCCCATTTGGGTCTGGATACCCCCTGGCAGATTGGCGCCTCGGCCTTAGTGGGGGTGCTGGCCGTACTGGTGTGCCGCCGCTTGCGCGGTCGCCGTATGCCTGAGCTGCCCGCCAGCGCCAACCCTGATCTCAATCTGGATATTGGCGAGACACTGCATGTGCCGGAATGGAATGCCGACGGCACTGCACGCATCCCCTATCGCGGCAGCCAATGGACGGTGGTATTGCGCCCCGGCAGCATGCCCGCTGCGGGCCTGTACCGCGTGATTGAAGTCCAAGCCAACCGCCTGATCGTGGACAAGGCCTAAATCCCGCTTTCGTTTTCTTCTCTAGCTCTTAAAGGTTTAGACCATGGAAATTGCCATCGTCGCGTTTGTTATTGCGGCCATCTTCATCAGTATGTCCGTCAAGATCGTTCCCCAGCAGCACGCCTGGATCAAGGAGCGCTTCGGCAAGTACGCAGACACGCTCAGCCCAGGCCTGCGCATCATCATTCCTTTTATTGAAAAGGTGGCCTACAAGCACAGCCTGAAAGAAATTCCACTGGATGTACCCAGCCAAGTCTGTATTACGCGTGACAACACGCAGTTGCAAGTGGACGGCATCCTGTACTTTCAGGTGACCGACCCCATGCGCGCCAGCTACGGCTCATCCAACTACATCATGGCCGTCACGCAACTGGCGCAGACCTCGCTGCGCAGCGTGATCGGTAAGCTGGAGCTGGACAAAACCTTTGAAGAACGCGACATGATCAACGCGCAGGTGGTTAATGCGATTGACGAAGCCGCTTTGAACTGGGGCGTGAAGGTCTTGCGCTACGAAATCAAGGACTTGACCCCTCCCGCTGAAATCCTGCGCGCCATGCAGGCCCAGATCACGGCCGAGCGCGAAAAGCGTGCGCTGATTGCAGCCTCCGAAGGCCGCCGCCAGGAACAAATCAATATCGCGACCGGTGAACGCGAAGCCTTTATTGCCCGCTCCGAAGGCGAAAAGCAGGCGGCCATCAACAAGGCCCAGGGCGAGGCAGCCGCCATCACCACCGTGGCTGAAGCCACAGCCCAGGCGCTGGAGCGTGTGGCCCAGGCCATCCAGCAGCCGGGCGGTGCGCAAGCTGTCCAGCTGAAAGTGGCAGAGAGTGCCGTCGATGCCTATAGCAAAGTTGCCAAGGATGCCAACACGACCCTTATCGTGCCCAGCAATATCTCGGAAGTCTCTGGCCTGATTGCCTCCGCCATGCGGGTGGTGCAGCAAGGCAGCAAATCCAGTTAAGCCCAAGTGAGCAATGCCTCTCCAGCTGCGTGTTTGGGAAGGCAAAAAAAAGAGAGCGAATGGCCCAACAGGTCCATTCGCTCTCTTTTTTGAGAGGCATTCACCGAGCCAATACAAGCCCCAAATCCACCAGCAACATCTGCCCCAGGTCTTCCACACGTGCACTTTGGGTCATCAATGTTTACAATCATTTACGAAGTACGCACTGTGCAGCAAAACGCTCTGCGCTAAGGCATTGAAACGGCAAGGGAAGCGTCAATGGCTGCCTATGCGCCAAAGCCCTTACCTACTTGGGTACTTCCACCCACCGACGCCCCTCTCACCTGTTGCGCGAATTCATGGTTGCCACCGTCATTCTCAGCATGCTCTGCGTGCATTTATTCTGCTTTTGCGTGATGTTCTATCTCATCAGCACGCGTCTGCACGAGAAAAGAATGGGAATGGAGGTTTTTGCACTGGGCAATCTGCTGCTGGGCTGCGCATACATCCTGCAGCTATTTGGCGGTCCATCGGGCTGGAGCGCCATCAGCGCCATTAACCATACGCTCACCCTGTGCGCCCCTATCGCTTATGTGCTGGGGGCTTTTCGCTTTTTTAATCGCAGCACCTTGCTATGGAAACCCCTGCTGGGGCTAGCTGCTGCCTACACCGTCTTGCAGATCCTCGTGCAGTACACCCTGGGGCCTGTCGTGCGACACGCCTTGCTATCCGCAGCCTGCGCCATCGTTTTCCTCGTCATAGCGGGAGGCGCACTGTATGGGACACGCACTTTTGCCAAAGATCTGAAAGTCGAGATGTATGTAATTGCCCTCTTGATTGCTGGCATCTGCGGCCTGAATGCGGCCAAGTTTGTCATCATCCTCAGAGGTGGCCTGGAAGCCCTGGAGATGAGTACACAGTTCCAGATGGTGTTCTATATCTACATGTCGTTCCTGGGCACCGTGCTCCCCCCGACCATCGTATGGCTGGTGTTTCGCCGCTTAACCGATGAACTGCGCACCATGGCTGCACGCGACCCACTCACCCAGCTGCTGAATCGGCGCGGGCTCTCCAATGGACTTGATACGCACTTTCGCACCAGGAATGCCCGCGCAGCGCGGTTGCTCATGGTTGACATTGATCATTTCAAACAAATCAATGACACCTTCGGCCACAAGACGGGAGACCAGGTGTTGTGCCACGTTGCCAAAATCCTTCAACACAGCACCCGCCAGGGTGACCTGGTATGCCGCCTTGGCGGCGAAGAATTTGTGATTGTTTGCCTTGATACGGATGAGCCAGGTGCCATGCAACTCGCAGAGCGCATCCGTGCAGCCATCGCGCAAAGCGAAGTAGCCACAGTGCCTGCACAGGGCACCATTCGATGCACCGTCACCATTGGCGTTTCGCACGGTTTTATCAGCACACCATGGCTTGAACAGGCCATGCAGCAAGCAGATGGAGCGCTCTACCGGGGAAAAGCCGCAGGGCGCAACCGTGTGGAACGGATAGACCTGTCTGGCGTACAGTTGCCACACCCATTCTCTCCCGACGCCAAGCAGCACACGCTGTCCCAAAAGCCTCAGGCTTAATCGTTCCCACCCACTCTCCAGGCCTGAAAGCGCTACCCCGTGCAGCGCCCACCGTCACACACTCACTGAGACTGCGCCGGAAGAGCCCAAGCAGGTGAGCTTGAAATCCAGCGCCAGAAACAGAAAATCCTCGATACATTGCTGTACCGAGGCTTTACGTTTTGGTGTGCTTGTGGTGCTCAATCAAGCGTGGAGGGCTTGCGCATCAAAAGCTGTATCTGGCGGAGAAGGCGGGATTCGAACCCGCGGTGGGCTATTAACCCACACACGCTTTCCAGGCGTGCGACTTAAACCACTCATCCACCTCTCCAGAAGCTGAGATTCTAACTTGCTTTTCGAGTTGCCATCAACAAATTGGCCTTTTTTTGAAAAATAGCCATTCCCGCGCCGAAGCCTTGCTGCAACCAGCGCGAAAGGTCCGTGTAGGAGCTCTCGCTTCTGGCGCCACCCATCTACCGTTTTTCTCCTACGCAGACCACCATATACCGCCGCATCCTTCCAAACAAAAGAACTCCAGATACTCGGTAAAAACAAGACATGGGCTCCCATCCAAGGGGCGCATGCTCTGCACAACAGGAGAGCCCACGATGTCCGATTTTTCCCCACCAAGCCGCAGAGAGTTCTTGCTGGCTTCCGGTGCCGGCATGGCACTGACAGGTATTGCGGTGACGTTTCAGGCGCGTGCCAAAGATGCGCCCATTACCCTTGAGCAATACAAACCCACCTACCTCAATCCGCAAGAGTGGGCCTTTGTACTCGCTGCCACTGCACGGTTGATCCCTTCCAAAGGTGCAGGCCCGGGCGCGCTAGAAACCCATGTCCCAATTTTTATTGACCGGCAGCTCAGTGGCGAATACGGCAGCGCCAGTGATTGGTATATGACCGGCCCCCATGACCCTGCTGCTGCACCTGAACGTGGCTGGCAAACACCGCTCAATCCTGCCCAGCTGTACCGCGAGGCCATTCCAGCCATTGATGCTTGGTGCAAAACACGCTGGGACAAGAATTTTCAAAACTTGTCTCCGGCACAGCAGGATGAGGCATTGACTGCTTTACAAAAAGGCGAGGCGGCTTTGAAGCCCGAACTCAGCGTCTTTTTCAGCACCCTGCTTGCCAACACCAAAGAAGGCTACTTCGCAGACCCGGTACACGGCGGGAACTATCGCATGCAGTCCTGGAGCTACATCGGCTTTCCCGGCGCGCGGGCCAGCTATGCCGAATGGGTGGGTCAGCACAATGTGAAATACCCATTGGGGCCCGTATCTATCAAAGGCGAAAGGGCATAAGCCATGGCACGCACTGAAAAAAAGAAAGATGTGGTCATTGTGGGCCTGGGCTGGACTGGTGCCATTGCTGGCATTGAACTGGCAGCCGAAGGGCTTGAGATCGTGGCTCTGGAGCGCGGCCGCGACCAAAACACCGTGCCTGAGTTCAAGTATCCCAACCAGATTGATGAGCTGACTTACGGTGTGCGCCTCAAAAACATGCAGCACCCCAGCCAGCAGACTGTCACCATCCGCCGCCACGATGGGGAGACCGCGTTGCCCTACCGCTCCATGGGCTCCTTCTTGCCTGCCAACGGTGTTGGGGGTGCAGGCACCCACTGGAATGGTCTGCTGTGGCGCCCGCAGCCCCAGGAGATGCAGCTGCGCAGCTACGTCAAAGAAAAATGGGGAGAGTCCATCATTCCGGCTGGCATGAACCTCATGGACTACCCGGTCACCTATGACGAGCTGGAGCCCTATTTCACGCGTTTTGATGAGGTCGCAGGCATCTCTGGCAAAGCTGGCAACCTCAAAGGCCAAATCCAGGCGGGCGGCAATCCATTTGAGGGCTGGCGCTCAAGCGACTACCCTATGCCGCCACTGCCCACCACCTACGACGCCTCCAAATTCGAAACCACTGCCAAAGCACTGGGCTACCACCCTTTCCCTGCTCCCGCCGGGATTGCATCCACAGCCTATGTCAACCCATATGGCATGCAAATGGCGCCCTGCAACTTCTGTGGATTTTGCGAGCGCTATGGCTGCTACCAATACTCCAAAGCCTCACCACAGACAGCCATTCTTGACGCCCTCAAGCGCAAACCCAACTTCAGCTACCGCACCCACGCCGAAGTCCTGCGCATTGAAAGTTCAGCAGATGGCAAAACCGCCACAGGGGTCACCTACTTCGATGCGGCCAAAAAAGAGGAAGTCTTTCAGCCCGCCGACTTGGTCATCCTGTCGGCCTACCAGTTGAACAACGTGCATCTCCTGCTCGTTTCTGGCATTGGTGCACCCTACGACCCAGCAACCAATACAGGCGTCACCGGCAAAAACTACGCCTACCAGATGAACGGTGGCGTGACCATGTTTTACAAAAACGATAGCTTCAACCCCTTCATAGGGCACGGCTCCAACGGCATTTGCATCGATGACTTTGGCATCAACCAGAATGACTTCGGGGCACTGGGATTCATTGGTGGCGCCTACTGGCGCGCGGGCACTTTCAACGGCCAACCCATCCGCTCCATGAGCCTGCCCTCCGGGACACCCAGTTGGGGAGCTGGCTGGAAGCAAGCGATTGGCGAATGGTATGGGCACTCCATGTCCATCGGCACCCACGGCTCGCACATGTCCTACCGCGCCAACCACCTGGATCTGGACCCTACCTACAAAGACCCACACGGGCGCCCACTGATGCGCATGACCTTCAACTGGCAGGACAACGACCTGAAGATGAACCAGTACATGAAGCTCAAAGCCGAAGAAGTCGGCAAAGCCATGCAGCCCGATCTCATGCAGCTGGGCTTCAGAGGTGCGGGTGCGCAATACGATGTCCGCCCCTACCAGACTACCCACAACACCGGCGGCCACATCATGTCCAGCAACCCGCAAGAAGGTGTCGTCAACCGTTACTGCCAGGCTTGGGACAAGCACAATGTTTTTGTCATGGGTGCTGGCAACTTTGTACAGAACACCCAATACAACCCTACCGGCCTGGTAGGTGGCCTCGCCTATTGGACGGTGCACGCCATCCGTACGAAATATCTGCGCAACCCAGGCCCACTGGTTTGAGGAGCTGACCATGAAAATTGCACTGCGCATCCTCGGCGTGTTGGTCATCCTCGGCATCCTCGCCGCGCTGGCGTTGAGGTATGTCCCGCCGCAACTGACGCCACCCAACGAATCTCTGCCTGCCGACTGGAAACCGGAACCAGGCCGCGGCGAATATGTCATGCGTGCGGGCGATTGCATGGCTTGCCACACCAGCGATGGCGGTGCGCCTTTGGCAGGAGGACGCGGCATCGACAGCCCCATGGGCACCATCTGGGCCTCCAACATCACGCCAGACAAAAATACGGGCATTGGCAACTGGACATTGGATCAATTTCGTGCCGCCATGGTGGATGGTGTCGCAGCCAATGGCACGCACCTCTACCCTGCCATGCCGTATGAAAACTATCGTTTCATGAGCGAAAGTGACCTGCGCGCTTTGTATGACTACCTGATGCGCGAGGTAAAGCCTGTCAACCATGCCGTACAAACAACACAGCTGGGGTTTCCGTTCAATCTGCGCTTTGGCATCCGCGCTTGGAACTGGTTAGCTCTCAAGGGCAGCACAGACGCTCAGCCCACAAGCAGCAATGAAGTCATTCGCCGTGGGCAATACCTCGTGGAAGGTGCTGGGCATTGCGCAGCCTGCCACAGCCCGCGCACCAACTTCATGGCCCAAGACGGCACACGCCTTGATGACAGCGCATTTCTAACAGGTGGAACACTGGATGGCTGGAACGTTGCTGCACTGCGTGGCGCAGGCTCTCGCCTTGCGCAGTGGTCTAGCGCCGAGCTGGCCGCTTACCTGGCCACGGGGCGCAACGCCCACGCTGTGGCCAATGGGGAGATGTCACTGGTCGTCAAGCATTCTTTGCAGTACCTGAATGATCAGGACATACATGCCATGACCGCATTTCTCAAGAGCATCAACGGACAGGCCTCACCAGATGCACCAGCACCGATAGCTCCCCCAGGCCCACGCGCCACACCCGCAGCAGCGGCCAACGATGCAGGCCAGGCCACGGTGCAGATGCTCACCAAAGCCTCGCTCGATATGCCGCTGGGTGCCCGGCTGTACCTGGACAACTGTGCGGCGTGTCACTTCGTCAGCGGCAAAGGGGCTGCGGAGATCTTCCCGGAACTGCAAGGCAATGCCATGGTGCTCGCCAAAGCGCCGCAACCACTGCTCTCGGTCATCCTCAATGGTTCTTCATCCATAACCACAGACCGTCGCCCCATGCAGCTGGTCATGCAAGGCTATGCCGATCGCCTGAACGACGAGGAAGTGGCCGCGCTTGCCAGTTTTGTACGCTCTGCCTGGGGCAATCAGGCCAGCCCGGTCACTGCGCCGCAAGCAGCCCAGGTCAGGTCTGCCGCGCCGCATTGAGCGCCACAGGCCCAGCCTAACGCCACCCACATCTCTGCCAACCTCTGCCCACGCCTGCAGGTACGGGTTGGCAGCAGAGGTGTCGCTGCCAACCAACGCCCCACAGCGCGTGTGCCATACGGCTTCACCCCCATCACAACACATCTTCAAACAAGCGAGTACAGTGCCCCACTTCACGTGATGCGCATCCTGCGCCCATGCGTCCCCTTTCACCCGCCTTCTGATTGAATGACCGCTCCAGCCTTGCCCGTTTTGTATTCTTTCCGTCGCTGCCCTTACGCCATGCGCGCACGTTTGGCTTTGGCCCATGCCGGGTTGGCGTGCGAGCTGCGTGAAATCAACTTGCGCAACAAGCCCCAGGCATTGCTGGATGCATCCTCCAAAGGCACTGTGCCTGTGCTGGTGCTGCCCCACGGCGAGGTAATTGAACAAAGCCTGGACATCATGCTGCATGCCTTGCAAGGCAACGACCCTGATGGCTGGCTGGCGCCCACACAGGGCTCGCTGGAAGACATGCTGGGACTGATCCGCGGCAACGACAGCCGTTTCAAACAGGCGCTGGATCGCTGCAAATACCCTGAGCGCTATACCGCAGAAGAAGTCAACCAGGCGCAGACCGATGCCATCACCTGGCTGGTCTCCCTGGATGAGCAACTGGCCGACACCGGCTATCTTTTTGGCCTGAACCCCAGCCTGGCCGACATGGCGCTGCGCCCCTTTGTGCGCCAGTTCGCCCGCATCGATGAAGCGCAATGGGCCGAGCAACCCTGGCCCCACCTGCAAGACTGGCTGCAGCGCTGGATTGATTCCGCGCTGTTTGCGGAAGTGATGGAAACCTACCCAGGCTGGATGCCCGGCACAACCGGCCCAACTTTCAGCACAGACAGCATTCAATCCGCCTGATGTTTGAAGGTGTTTTTAGCTTCTAGCCCTTGCTGCATAAGCGCTAGGTGCTTCAAAAAATAAAGCTCCCTACAGGGAGCTTTATTTTTTAGGGGCATGCCACCCAAGCACCGCTTCGCACACCAATAGAGGCATTTCGTAAGGCATCTGCAGCCAGCACGCTGGCAGAGCGTGCGTCTGGCCATCACTGCGGTTGACCACCACCCAATCACTGCATGCATGTAACGTCACAGCAGCGGATGGTGCCAAGCGACGACCCAACTGTGTCGTCTGCACACAGCGGTGCGTCCACATGGGCGGGACCGAAATTACCGCTCGCTGCGATGGAGCGCACACCGCCCGCTTCGGTGATGGTCTGGCTGACAGCGGCTTCATCGCCCACCTGCACGCCGTCCAGAGGCTTAACGTCGCTCATATCACGTGCCCTGGGCTGGCACCTTGCGCGCGGTATCCACGGGCACACGTGCCACCTGCAAGGCCCACCGCACGCTGCGAATGCGCTATTTGCTGCGCACCATGTCAGGATTTTTTATTGAACCACGCACCAGGGCGGCGCACGCCCACCACGGTGCTACGCCCTGCACGGCTTGGCCCTGCGCTGCTGCGGCCATAGCGCACAGCCACGGAACCGTCCACCACCGTGGCAGGCAATGCAGCGCCACTGCCCCACTGGATGTCTTCCCGCGCAATGGCACGCCACTGGCCCCGCGGCAGATCGCCCAGTTCCAGATTGGCAATGCTTTGCCGAATCAAGCGCAGCGTCGGGTGGCCAATGGCGGCGGTCATCTTGCGCACCTGCCGGTTTTTCCCCTCCACCAAGGTAATCGCCACCCACACGTCCTGCACGCTCTTGCGCACGCGCACAGGTGGGTCACGGGGTGCAACTTCAGGCTGTGGATCAAGTACCTGCGCCTGACAAGGCTGGGTGGTGTAATCCTCAATGCGCAGCCCCTCGCGCAATCGCTGCAAGCTGGCTTCATCGGGCACACGCTCCACCAGCACCCAATAGGTTTTGGGCTTTTGGTTGCGGGGGTTGAGCAGCTGCTCAATCAACGGACCATCATCGGTCAGCAGCAGCAAGCCTTCGGAGTCTTTGTCCAGCCGCCCTGCTGGGTACACGCCCTTGGGCAGGTCGAATTCGGCCAGGGAGCGCGCACCATCCTCGGGCGTGAATTGGGACAAAACGCCGTAGGGCTTGTGAAAGAGGATGTACTGGGGCATGCCGAAACCAAGAATTCGCAAAGGCTGTGATTGTCGATCAAAGCCAACGCCCCGGCATGCAGTGCATGGCGGGGCTTGTGGAGTGGTGATTGCAGACGGTTGGCTTTAGCTGCGCGAGCGGCCTTTGCACAGCAGCACCAGCAGCACGATGGCAAAGCCGACAAAGCACAGGAACGACCAGTTGGCAATCGAGCCACCCAGGAACGTCCAGTCAATGGCCGTGCAATCGCCCGAGCCACGGAAGATCATGGGAATGGCGCGGCTGACTGGGTAGTTTTCGATCATGCCGTAGAAATCGCGGCCGCAGCTGGCGAACTCAGGCGGATACCACTGCAGCCAGCTTTGACGCGCCGCCACAAAAGCCCCGAAGCCGCAGGCAAGCAGCCCCAGCACCGCGAAAGATTTCCACCAACCTTTTTGGCCTCTAGTGCTTGCCAAGCCTGTGCATACAGCTACCAATATCAAAGCATAGCGCTGCACAATGCACATGGGGCATGGCTCCAGACCCTGCACATGCTGCAAATACATGCCAAAGGCCAGCAAAGCCACACAAGCGAGCGCAATCAGCGCCAAGGTACGGCGCGGGGCGGTGGTGATCCAGTTCAAAACCTGCATGCTTTTCTCACAAAAAATAAGGGGCGACATCTGCCGCCCCTGCACCATGCAAGAAACAGCGTCAGTTAGATGCCTGCAGCTTCGTCCAAGAATACCTTGGCACGGCGGGGTGTCACCACCAAAGTCTCACCTTCGCGCAGGCCCATCGCTCGGAACTGCTCGGCGGGAATCTGTGCCTCGATCAAGTGCTCGGATGCCGCATTGTCTGCTGCTTGGGTGTCATCTGCGGCAATAAGTTCCAGTCGCGCGATGGGTCCCACCACAATCGCGCGGCTGAGCTGCACCACCAGACCTGTGGTGCGGCCATTGCCATCGGTATTTTGACCGGGCGAATAGCGAGCCACATCCAGCTCATGCGGGCGTACATAGGCAAAGGCGCTCTTGTCCACCGCACCTTGGGCTTCGTCGCTCTCCAGCTGCATGCCTTCTTCCAGAAAGACCTGGCCATCCTTGGCCCGGCCCTTGAACAAATTCACATCGCCCAAGAAACCATAAACAAAGGGGCTGGCAGGGTTTTCCCACACTTCTTGGGGTGTTCCTTCCTGCTCGATCTTGCCCTTGTTGATCACGACCACGCGGTCCGCCACTTCCAGCGCTTCTTCCTGATCGTGCGTCACAAATATGGAGGTCACATGCAGCTCGTCGTGCAGACGGCGCAGCCAGCGGCGCAGCTCCTTGCGCACCTTGGCATCCAATGCGCCAAAAGGCTCGTCCAGCAGCAGCACCTTGGGCTCCACCGCCAAGGCACGTGCCAAGGCAATGCGCTGGCGCTGGCCACCAGACAGCTGCGACGGGAAGCGATCTGCCACCCAGTCCAGTTGCACCAGCTTGAGCAGGCTCATCACCTTCTCTTTAATCTGCGCTTCGCTGGGGCGCTCCTTGCGCGGCTTCACACGCAGGCCAAACGCCACGTTCTCAAACACGGTCATATGGCGGAACAGCGCGTAGTGCTGGAACACAAAGCCCACGTTGCGCTCACGCACGTGCACATCGGTGGTGTCTTCACCGCTGAAGTGAATGCTGCCCACGTCGGCCGTTTCCAGGCCAGCGATGATGCGCAGCAGCGTGGTCTTGCCGCAGCCCGAGGGGCCCAGCAGGGCAATCAACTCTCCGGACTTGATGTCTAAACTCACGTCACGCAGGGCCTGGAAGTCGCCAAACTGCTTGCTGACATTGCGAATTTCAATGCTCATGGTCTGTCTCTTTCAAATGCGTCGCGCGCTCAAGATTGCTCGAGGGGGGTGTGACGCTCAGGTGGCATATTCGCCGCCGCCTGCACTTGTTGTTCATGCTTCCATTCGGCATAGGTCTTGATGACCAGCGTCACCAGGGCCAGCAACGCCAGCAGCGAGGCCGCCGCAAACGCCGCAACGGATTGGTATTCGTTGTAGAGAATTTCAACATGCAGCGGAATGGTGTTGGTCTGGCCGCGGATGTGGCCGGACACCACAGACACAGCCCCAAACTCACCCATGGCACGTGCGTTACACAGAATCACGCCATACAGCAGGCCCCACTTGATGTTGGGCAGCGTCACATACCAGAAAGTCTGCCAACCGCTGGCGCCCAGCACGATGGCGGCCTGCTCTTCGTCATTGCCCTGTGCCTGCATCAGCGGAATCAGCTCGCGGGCAATGAATGGGAAGGTGACAAAGACAGTAGCCAGCACAATCCCGGGCACGGCAAAAATGATCTTGATGTCATGCGCAGACAGCCAGCTGCCGAACCAGCCATTGGCACCAAAGACCAGCACGTACATCAAGCCCGCTACCACCGGTGAGATGGAAAATGGCAGATCAATCAGGGTGGTCAAAAAGGCCTTGCCCTTGAACTCGTACTTGGCAATGCACCAGGCCGCAGCCACGCCAAACACCAGGTTCAGCGGCACCGCAATCAAGGCCGTCAGCAGCGTCAGCTTGATGGCCGACCAGGCATCGGGCTCTTGCAAGCCCGCCACATAGGCATCCCAGCCTTTGCGCAGCGCTTCAGTGAACACCGCCGCCAGCGGCAACAGCAAAAACAGCGCGATAAACGACACAGCAAGGCCAATCAGCACCCAGCGCACGGCACGCGGCTCGGTGGTGGTCAGCTTCTCGGGCTTGCTACCTTTTTTCGGGGCGGTCAGCTTGTAAGCCATCAACACGATGGCCAAGATGACACCCAGCACTTTGAACAGGAAGTAATGCTGTTCGGTGAAATTCAGATTCATGCCGCAGCTCCCGAATGGCGACGCTGCCAGGCCTGCAGCACATTGATGACCAGCAGCAGCACAAAGGAAATCAGCAGCATCACGACCGCCACGGCCGTGGCGCCTGCGTAGTCATACTGCTCGAGCTTGCTGATGATGATCAGCGGCGTGATCTCAGAGACCATGGGCATGTTGCCGGCGATAAAGATGACTGAGCCGTACTCGCCCACCGCCCGTGCAAACGCCATGGCAAAACCCGTCATCAAGGCGGGTGTGATGCTGGGCAGAATCACCTTGTAGAAAATCTGCCAGCGCGAAGCCCCCAGGCTGGTGGCCGCCTCTTCCAGTTCTTTTTCCGAGTCTTCCAGCACCGGCTGAACGGTGCGCACCACAAAGGGCAGACCGATAAAAATCAGCGCCACCACAATCCCGTTCGGGTTGAAGGCCAGCTGAATGCCCAGCGGCTCCAGGTACTGCCCCACCCAGCCATTGCCTGCCAGCAAGGCGGTCAGTGAAATACCGGCCACGGCTGTGGGCAGTGCAAACGGCAGATCCACCAGTGCATCCAGAATCTTTTTGCCGGGAAACTTGTAGCGCACCAACACCCAGGCAATCAGCAGGCCAAACACCAGATTCACCAGTGCGGCAATGAACGAGGCACCAAAGGTCAGCTTGTACGAAGCCACCACGCGCGGTGCGCTGACGGCGTCCCAGAACTGCTCCCAAGTCAGCTCAAACGTTTTGAAGATCAGCGCAGACAGGGGGATCAGCACAATGATGCTGAGATAAAACAGTGTGTAGCCCAAGGTCAGCCCGAAGCCGGGCAGAACGCGCTGAGCGCCACGCCCACGGCGAACCGGGGCAGTAGGGCTCAGACTTGGGCTGACGGGGGATGCAGAAGCCATGATGTCCCTGACAGCCTGAGAAAGTGGTTAGGTAAGTGAGTGCGTCAACCGTGGCTAATTACTTGCCGGGGGTGTAGATCTCGTCGAACTTGCCACCGTCGTTGAAGTGCACCTTCTGGGCTTCACCCAGCGAGCCGAAGTACTTGCCCACGGTGAATTGCTTCAGTGGCTTGAAGACATCGGCGTGCTTTTTCAGCACTGCTTCCGAGCGGGGGCGCAGCGCATGGTTGGCGGCAATTTCTTGCGCTTCATCGGTGTACAGATAATCCAGGTACGCCTTGGCCAGTGCGCCAGAGCCCTTCTTCTGCGCGGTGCGCTGCACCACGGCAACAGGGTTCTCCGCCACGATGGAGCTGGAGGGGTACACGGCCTCAACCTTGCCCTTGCCAAATTCGCGGTCCACCGAGATCACTTCCGACTCGAACGTGATCAGCACGTCACCCATGTTGCGCTGCAAGAAGATGGCGGTGGCATCACGGCCACCCTTGCCCAGCACAGGCACATTCTTGTACAGCTGCTTCACAAAATCCTGGGCCTGTGCATCGGTGCCACCGGCTTCACGCACGGAACCCCATGCAGCCAAGTAGGCGTAGCGGCCATTGCCACCGGTCTTGGGGTTGACCACCACAACCTTCACGTCGGGGCGGGTCAAGTCCTTCCAGTCCTTGATGTTCTTGGGATTGCCGTGGCGCACCAGGAACAGCATAGTGGAAGTGGTGGGCGATGCATCGTTGGGGAACTGCTTGGCCCAGTCTTTGGCCACCACACCGTTGTTGGCCAGGAATTCGATGTCGGTGGTGGTGTTGAAAGTCACCACATCCGCAGGCAGACCGTCATTGACGGCACGCGCCTGGGCGCTGGAGCCACCGTGTGCCTGGTCAATCTTGATGTCTTTGCCCGTGGTTTTCTTGTAGTGGGCCACGAATGCCTGGTTGTAGTCCTTGTAGAACTCGCGGGCCACGTCATACGAAACGTTGAGCAACTGGTCTTGCGCGCTGGCCACGCCACCGGCTGCCAGCGCAATCGTTGCCAACAAAGTCTTGAGCTTCAAAGATGTCATGGTGTGTCGCCTTACGCAAATGCGTGTTTGGATGAGATGTTTCGCATTGTGAAGCAGGCTTCTTAAAACTCAAAAGAATAGATTTTTTTAAATTTATCCATTTTTGGAATAAAGAAAACATGAGCAATCAGCGCTTGATGCGCAAGGACTAGAAGCCAATTTCCTTTCAATTCAAGCAGCCTCCACGTGTTTTCCAGCCCCCCAGGCCATGTCTTGCACCAGCGATTGCAGCAACGCCCAACCCAAAGGCCAGGGCCCGTGGCCCGACTCCGCATTGATGTGGCCCGCATTGGGCAGGCGCACAAACTCACTGCCCCAGGCCCGTGCATAGGCACCAGCCAGGCGAATGGGGCAATACGGGTCATTGGTGCTGGCCACCAGCACACTGCGATAGGGCAATGCCTGGTAGGGCACCGGGGCAAAGTCGGCCAGATGGGCTCGGCGCTCTGGGTCGGCAGGCGCCACCAGCAAAGCACTTTGAATGCGCGCTGCGGCTTGCGCGCCCAGATGGGCCGTAGTGATACAACCCAGGCTGTGCGCCACCACAATCACGGGCTCTGGCTGCGACAGGATGAGGGCCTCCAGCGTGCGCACCCAGTCGGCCCGCTTGGGGGTCAGCCAGTCGTCTTGCTCCACGCGCTGGGCATCGGGCAAGGCCTGAGCCCACAGGCTTTGCCAGTGTTCTGCGCCGGAATTGCGCCAACCCGGAACGATGATGATGCGGGGTGCTGTGCGGGACATGACAAACTCTCCTTTGGGGCGCCGATTGTGAAAGCCCCCTGCGCAAATCCCAACAACTCATTGGTTGTTTTCTTATATGCATAAGCATGTGCATCCCGCACTGCAGCGGGCACGGAGGGCACCTCTGGCACCGCAAGCATGGCGGCATCTAGAAGGTACGCAACACTCCACCCGAGCATAAAAAAAGCGCTCTACCCCATAGGGGGCAAGCGCTTTTTGCTACAAATAATCAGTGCTCACATACCGGGAGCCAGCCCCAGGTGCACGGTTTCACAGCTGCCATACAGGGCCTGCAGTGATGCCTTGGCCATCACGCGCTGACCGTCGGGCAGTTCCACCTCAAAGACAAAGTGGCTACCGCGGAAGGTGCGCTCGCGCACCTGGCCCTGCACGCCCTGCTCCTGCAGGCAGACATGCTCGGGCCGCAGCAGCACCTGCACCCCCTGGGCACTCTGGTAGTGCGGGTGGCCTGCAGGCAGCAAGCCCAGAGCGGTCTGCCACTGGCCGCCTGCCGTCGCCTGCGCATGTACCAGGGCGCCTTCACCCACAAACTGCGCCACATCCTGCGTAGCGGGCTGGCAGTACACCTGCACCGCATTGCCCCATTGCATGAGCTGTCCACGCGCCATGACACCCACGTTGTCGGCCATGGCAAAGGCTTCGTTCTGGTCGTGCGTGACCATCAAGGCGGTGGCCTTGGCCTGCTTGAGGATGGCACGCACTTCGCGCGCAATGCTCTCACGCATGCTGGTGTCCAGACTGGAAAACGGCTCATCCATCAACAGCAGGCTGGGTTGTGGTGCCAGCGCCCGGGCCAGTGCCACGCGCTGCTGCTGGCCACCCGAAAGCTCGTGCGGCCAGCGCTCGCCCATGCCGTCCAGCCCCACCAGCGCCAGCATCTCCTGCACGCGCGCTGCTCGCGCAGCCTTGTCGAGGCGGTGCAGCCCAAAACCAATATTGCCCGCCACATTCAGGTGCGGAAACAGGGCATGGTCCTGAAACACCATGCCAATATCGCGCAACTGTGGTGGCACGCTCTGCGAGGGCGCAGCCACCAGCTGCCCCTGCACATCAATCTGGCCAGCACGCACGGGCTCAAACCCTGCAATCGCGCGCAGCAACGTGGTCTTGCCACAGCCCGAGGGGCCCAGCAGACACCCGATTTCACCGGGGTCCAAACGCATGCTGACGTTTTGCACGACGATGTGGGCACCATAGCCCAATGAAACATTTTTAACTTCAAGCATCACAAAACCTCGGCCATCTTCAACCCGCCGAAGACGGTGTTTTTTCGGAGTGCAGCACCAGCAAGATCACCGGCAGCAACCCTACCAGCACAATCGCCAGTGCGGGCAAGGATGCTTCCTGCCACATGGACTCGGAGGTGAGCTGAAACACGCGCACAGCCAGCGTGTCCCAGCCAAACTGGCGCATCATGAGCGTGATGGGCATTTCCTTCATCACGTCCACCACCACCATCAGGAAAGCCGAAAGCAAGCCGGTGCGCAGCAACGGCAAATGCAGCCGGCGCAAGGTTTGCCAAGGCCCCAGGCCCAGCGAGGCACACGCCTCTTCTTGGCTGCGCGTGATGCGCTGCATGGCGGCATCGGTCGCGTTGTAGGCCACGGCCAAAAAACGCACGGCCAGCGCCAGCAGCATGCCGGCCAGGCTGCCCTTCAAAATGCCCAGTGTTTCAATCCCCAAGGGCTGCACCAGCGCCATGAGCTTTTCATCCAGCCAGGCAATGGGCACAAAAACGCCCACCGCCAGCACCACACCTGGCATGGCATAGCCCAGCACTGCCAGGCGCACCGTCCAGCCCGTCAGCGGATCGGCATGGTGACGGCGTGTCCAAGACAGCAGCAAGGCCAGCACCGTGGCAATCGCTGCCGTAATCAGTGCCAGCGACAGCGTATTCCAGGCATAGCCCCAATAGTCGCTGTTGAGATCTTCTTTCCAGATGCCCAGTGACCAATGGACCATCTGCACCATGGGCACGGCAAACGACGCGGCAAATACCAGCAGGCAAATAGCCGTAGCCCCCCAACCACGCAGCCCTTGAAGTGCCATGCGCTGCTGCTGTGGGTTGCTGACATGAAAGCGCTTGGCACTGCGCGAGCGTTGCTCTGCCGCCACCAGCACCAGCACCACCAACACCAAAATGGCGGCCAACTGCGCTGCGGCTCCAATGTTGTGCAGGTCAAACCACGATTTGTAGAGTGCGGTGGTGAAGGTGTCGAAGTTGAAGACAGCAATCGCGCCAAAGTCTGCCAGCACTTCCATGAGCACCAACGCCAGGCCCGCACCAATCCAGGGGCGTGCCAGCGGCAAAGCCACTTTAAAGAACGCTTTCGCAGGGCTCCGCCCCAGTGCCTGCGCCGCTTCCATGCTGCGGTGGCCCTGTGTGAGAAACGCACTGCGTGCCATCAAATACACATAGGGGTAAAAAGCCATGACCAACACCATGACCAGCCCCCACACACTGCCCCGAATGTCCGGAAACCAGCGGCTGCTGCCAAAGACATCGCGCATCATGCTTTGCACGGGCCCTGCGTACTCGAACAAGCCCATCTGCACAAACGCCAGCACATACGCCGGGATGGCCAGCGGCAGCACCAGCGCCCAGGAGAAAAACTTGCGCCCTGGGAAGTCACACATGGACGTCAGCCACGCCAGGGGCACGCCAACCGCCAGCACCGCCACGCTCACCAGCAGCATCAGCAGCAAGGTATTGCCCAGCACGCGCGGCAGCACGTAATTCCACAAATGCTGCCAAATCTCTGGTTGTGGCGTCACGGCCATCCACACCACCGCCAGCAAAGGCACGATGGTGAGCAACGCAATGGGCAGCGCAAAAGCAAAACCGCGCCAGCGGTGAGCTGGCGCGGTATGGTCTACAGCAGACAAGTAGCTAACCTAATCAAGAAATCGAATTAACGATAGCCTACACGATCCAGCAGCTTGATGGCCTCGGCCTGGTGCGAGCCAATATCGCCAGCGTTCAAGGGGCTGGGAATGAATTTGCCCCACGCCTTCACGATCGGGTCTTCTTCCGCCTTCTTGTTGATGGGGCTTTCATACGTGCCATGGGTATAGGCCGTTTGCACCTTCTCGGACGACAGCCACTCCAGCAGCTTGCGCGCACCTTCAGGGTTCTTGGCATGCTTGACCACGCCGGCACCCGACAGGTTCACGTGGGCACCGCCCTCATCCTTGCCCTGGTTGGCCCAGAACAGTTTCACTTGCTTGTTGAAATCAGGCTCTTTGGCCAGAATGCGGCCAAAGTAGTAGGTGTTGGCAATGCCGACATCGCACTGGCCCGCAGCAATCGCCTTGAGCAAGCTGGCATCGTTGGTGAACACATCGCCCGCCAGGTTGTTCACCCAGCCCTTGGTGATGGTTTCAGCCTTGGCCACACCGTGCTTGGCAATCAGCATGGCCACCAGCGACTGGGTATAGGCCTGCTTGGAGGTGCGCAAGCACAGCTTGCCCTTCCACTTGGGGTCTGCCAGATCTTCGTAGGTGCTCAGCTGCTCAGGCTTGATGCGGTCTGCCGCGTAAAAAATGGTGCGTTCGCGCTGCGACAGGCCCCACCAGCGGTTGCCGGCATCGCGGAAGTTGGCAGGCACATTGGCATTCAAAGCAGGCGAATCCACTTTCTGCAGCAAGCCACGCTCTGCGGCATTCCACAGATTGCCAACGTCCACCGTGATCAGCACGTCCGCTGGCGAGCTGGCGCCTTCAGCGGCCAGACGCTCGGACAGGGAGCCGCCACGATCGGTCAGCAGATTGATCTTCACACCTGTTTGCTTGGTGTATTCATCCAACGTGGGCTTGAGCAAGTCCTCAATGCGCGAGGAGTAGACCGTCACGGCCTGAGGTGCTGCCGCCTGCACCAAGGTGGCTGCACCCACCAAGCCCATGCACAGAGCTGTCTTCCAAAGTTTCATTTTGAAAAGCCTTCAGTCAGAGAAAACACGCCACGGTGTTGGTGGCGCCTCACCCGAGGGTGAATGGTTACAAGAATCAACGCTGGGCAAACCCAACAATTAATAAGAATAATTCCTATTAAGCGAATTCTAATCCATCTTCTCATGCGCTTTGCGCGCGCACTGACTCAGCACAAAAACACCTGCAACTCAGGCCATGCATCTGGCGCACTACCCCAGGGATCGGGTCCTTTTGGCCAGCAAGCGGGTACGCATACCCAGCGATATCGCCCATGAAATCAGCCACGTCTGGCGTGCCTGGTGTCCATACACAATACGCGCTCGCTTTTTACGGATGCCGTCAATCACCACCTTGACGATCTCGTCCGCTGGTGTTTTCAAAAACTTCTCGGCAAATTGGCGGCCTTTCTCAGAGCCATCGGCAATGCCTGTCCGCACACCGCCAGGGTGCACCAGATGCACGCCCACATGGGTATGCGCCAACTCCACCATTAAGGCTTCTGTCATGCCGCGCACCGCGAATTTGGAAGCGCAATACTCGGCATTACCCGGCATGCCAATCAGGCCAAAAACGCTGGAGACATTCACCAGTGCCGCTTCCTCATTGGCCAGCAACTGCGGCAAAAACGCCTGCGTGACGTGCAGCACGCCGTTGAAATTGATGCGCATCACCCGGTCAAAGTCTTCAAATGGCATCTCCTGCACCGACAGGCCCTGACCACTGATGCCAGCGTTGTTGATGACCACATGCGCGCCCCCCAGCTGCGTGCGCACCTGCTCGGCAAACGCGAACATCTGCGCCCTGTCACTCACATCAAAAGCCTGGGTATAAATGCGCTGCGCCAGCATGCCTTGCGCCGCCAGCATGGACCGCGTGGCATCCAGCCCTGCAGCATTGAAGTCGTTGAGTGCCAGCTTGGCACCCAGGCGTGCAAATTCCAACGCGTACGCACGCCCCATGCCGGAACCCGCCCCCGTAATCACCACCACCTTATCGATAAACGACTGCATCCTTGGCTCCTGCATCCTTTGAACTTAAGCTGTCAGCAATTGCGGCTGCACATGCAAAGCCACCCCTTTTTGGGTTTGCTGACGAATCGCCGAGGCCACCTGTGCCTGGGCATGGCCCACCATGAGATCCACCACGGTGGGGACCAGCGCTTCCGGAAAATAATGCCCCATCCCCTGGAGTTTGACCAGGGTCGCACCTGGGATGGCCTGGGCTGTGGCCTCCCCTCCGCTGACATTCACCATCCAATCGACATCACCGTGCAGCACCAAGGTTGGCGCCGTGATGCGCTGCAGCTGTGCGGTGCGGTCGCCAGACTTGACGATGGCCTCAATCTGCCGGCGTACCCCCAAGGCAGCCCATGGGCCGCGCCCGCGCCACCACGCAAAACGGGCTTGCGCGCGCACGGTGGACTCATCCAGCGGCCAGCCCCGAGGCCCAATGTGGCGCACCATATCCCAGTACAGCCCCTCGGCTTGCTCTACGGTGGCGGGGGCTGGGCGCATCAGGCGGCGCATGGTAGACCGCGCAGGCTGGCCCACCTTGGGGTGGCCGGTGGTGGAAAAAATCGACGTCAGCGTACGCACCCGATCCGGGGCGGATGCTGCCATGGTCTGCGCGATCATGCCGCCCATGGACATGCCCGCAATGTGTGCGGATGCCATGCCTGCATCTCCCATGACCGCCAGCACATCGTCGGCCATGTCTTGCAGCACGTAGGCCTGGGCACTGGTGCGCTTGCGCACAATATTCCACATGCTCGAAGGCGCTGTCAGCGCCTGGCTGGAGCGGCCAACATCGCGGTTATCGAGCACCAGCACCCGGAAACCTTGCGCGACCAAGCCATCAATCATGCTGCTGGGCCACGACGTCAGCTGCAGCCCCAGACCGGCCACCAGCACCAGCGGTGTGCCGTCGGCTTCACCATAGACGCGATAACACAGCACCATGCCGTTGCCACGATCACAGAAACGGTCTTGCGAGGTATCCACGGTCAGCCCGCTGTGCGTAGCAGCGAACAAGCCGTCGGAACTCCACTTCAAGTGCCCATCGTCCACGGGTTGCTGCAGCATCAGCTGCGCATCCGCACGGTAATCCATGCTCATGCACCACGGTGCGCTCGGCCCTTGCTTGGGCAGCGTGTTCATGGCGCGCTGCACATAGCCGGCGGCAAAGTCCAGCAAGGGCCGCACAGGCATATGGGGATGGGGCAATACCGGCTTGCAGGCCTTGAAACCCTGGGCATCCATATGTGCCAGCACACGGCACAAGTGTTCGCACAGCAGCCCGACCTTGAGCGTCCATGACGCATTGGTGTAGCCCACCGCAAAAGCAAAGTTGGGGATGTCGTTGAGCATCAATCCCTTGAATGCCACACGCTGCGACAAATCCACAGCCTGCCCATCCACCCGCAGCGTGGCACCGCCGAATAGCTGCAGATCCAACCCCGTCGCTGTGATGACCACATCAGCCTTCAGCGTGTCGCCAGATTTCAGCCGTACCCCGTCGGGCGTGAAATGCGCGATCTGGTCTGTGACGATCGAGGCCTTCCCACTGCGCAGCGCTTTGAACAAGTCGCCATCGGGCACCACGCACAGGCGCTGATCCCACGGGCCATAAGGCGGTTTGAAGTGTTTGTCCACATCGAAGCCCGCAGGCAACGCCTTGAGGTTGAGCTTGCGAATCCATTGCCGCGCCCGCTGCGGGTACTTCTGGCACATGCGCCAGATCAGACGCGAGAGAAAAATATTTTTGCGCCGCGTCAAGGCATAGGCGCGCTGGGGCGAGAGTATTTTCTTGAGCCACTGCGCCACCACATCCTCGGACGGCATGCTCAGCACATAGGTGGGCGTGCGCTGCAGCATGGTGACGTGGGCCGCCTGCTCGCTCATGGCGGGCACCAGGGTCACGGCCGTGGCGCCGCTGCCAATCACCAGCACCTGCTTGCCGCTGTAGTCGAAGTTGCCGGGCCACTGCTGGGGGTGAATCACGGTGCCCTGAAACTGCTCCAGGCCTTCCAGCTGGGGCTGGTAACCATGGGCATAGTTGTAATAGCCCGCAGCGCTGAACAGCCAGCGTGCTTGAAGTTGCAGGTGCTGCGTGCCCGCCGCATCGGTGCGCTCCACCTCCACCTGCCACAGGCATTTCCCGCTGTCCCAGTTCGCGCCGAGCACCCGGTGCTGCAAGCGAATGTGGGCATCAATGTCATAGTCACGTGCGGTTTCGCGCAGGTAGTTGAGGATGGCCGGTCCATCCGCAATCGCTTTGCGCCCTTCCCACGGCTTGAATGCATAGCCGAAGGTATGCAAATCAGAATCGGAGCGAATCCCGGGGTAGCGAAACAAATCCCACGTTCCCCCGGTTTGAGCGCGGGCCTCCAGCAAGGCAAAACGCTTGCGCGGCAAATGCTGGCGCAAATAACAGGCCAGCCCAATGCCCGACAGGCCTGCACCAATGATCAGAACATCGAACGGGGTTGTAGCGTCTTGCTGCATGCCATGTGCCTCACACCAAAGTTAGGGGTTGGCATGCATCATGGGAAGCGCGCAGCGTGCGCACAAGCTAAGGAAAGCACGGAGGTGCTTTTTTTGGGGATGCGCTGTTTGCCGCGCCTGCGCCACGTGACAGGCCAAGGCACACACTGAGCCTGCGCGCCACGGCCAGCACCGCAGCGCTGACTGCTCAGGCCCGGCTACTCTGGCCAGGCATAAAGTCGCCCAAAAAGTCCAGAAAGCTGCGTACAGCGGGTGTCAGCCCCCGGCGCGAGCTGAACACCGCATGCACGATGCCGGGTGGAAAACGCCACTGCGGCAGCACATGCACCAGTTCACCGCGTTCTATTTCAGGCTGGCACATATAGTCGGGCAAGTAGCACACCCCCGCGCCGCCCAGCACGGCCAGCTTGAGGGTCATCAGGTCATCGGCCACATAGCGCACCTGGGGCTGCAACTGCACCTCGGCCCCCGTGTCGCTGCGCAGCCGCCAGTGCGCTACGCCTTCAAAGGACGACATGGACAGCACCTGGTGCGCCATCAAGTCTTGCGGCAACTGCGGCTCGCCCATGCGCGCCAAGTAGGCCGGGCTGGCCAACAAAATCTGGTTGGCCGTATCCAGCCGCTTGACCACCATGCTGGCGCTGTCGTCCAAGGAAGCCCGCACACGCAGCGCCACATCCATGCCCTCTTCCACCACATTCACGGGGCGGTTCACCACCATCATTTCCACACGCACCTCGGGGTAGCGTTCCAGAAAGCGCGGCATCAACGGTGCCAGCACGGTCTGCGACAAAGTGACTGGGCAGCTCACCCGCACCGTGCCACGCGGCTCGCTTTGCACCTGCTCGACCGTGTCCTGCGCCGCCTGCGCCGCATCGCGCATCGCCTGGCAGTGGCGCAAATACGCTGCGCCCACCTCGGTCAGCGACAGTTTGCGCGTGGTGCGCTGCAGCAGTCGCAGGCCCAGGCTGGCCTCCAGCTCGGCAATCCGGCGTGACAGGCGCGACTTCGGAATACCCAGCGCACGCCCCGCAGCGGCAAAGCCACCGCGTTCCACCACCTCGGCAAAGTACAGCATGTCGTTGAGGTCTTGCACCAGATGCACTCCTTGATCGTTCCAAACTTGGAACAATCTATCGCATAAATGCAGACTTATCAAATCTGCGTGTGTAATCCATACTTCCAGACATCAAGCAAAACACATTGGAGCTTCTCTTGAAACTGCTGCACATTGACTCTTCCATCACCGGTGACAACTCGGCCTCGCGCAAGCTGACCCAACAAATCGTGAACGCCTGGGTGGCCCAGCATGCCGACACCCAGGTGGAATACCTGGACCTGGTGACCAACGCACCCCAGCACTTCACCATGGCCGCCTTGACACCCCGCACTGGCCAGACCGAAGGCCTGAGTGCAGAGCAAGTGGCTGAGAATGCCGTCTCCGAGCAGCTGGTCAGCCAGTTCCTGGCCGCTGACGTAGTGGTGATTGGCGCACCGTTCTACAACTTCAGCATCCCCACGCAGCTGAAGGCCTGGATTGACCGCTTGGCCCAACCTGGCCGCACCTTCCGTTACACCGCCAGCGGCCCTGAAGGTCTGGCCAAGGGCAAGACCGTGATCGTGGCCTCCAGCCGCGGTGGTGTGTACTCCACCACCGAAGGCATGCAGGCCCTGGAACACCAGGAAAGCTACCTGAAGGTGGTGATGGGCTTCTTTGGCATTACCGATGTGCGCATCGTGCGTGCCGAAGGTCTGGGCCTGGGCCCTGATGCCGTTGCCACAGCGTTTGCCAGCGCTGCCAACGATGTCAAGGCAGTGACTGCTGCCTGATCGCCCCGTCTTTGAAGACGCAAAAAAGGCCTGCTGCCACCAGCAGGCCTTTTTTATGGTGCCCGTTTAGCCGCGTGTGACGGCATACGCCAGCTGCCCCAGCCACTCGTGCAGAGCCAGTTGCCAGCGCAGCAGGCTATCGGCCATGTGGTAGCTGTGCCAAGCGGTGGCCGCGCCGGTGCGAAAGTCCACGGGGTAAGGCGTGACATGGCAGCCCACAGCGGCAAACTCCGGCACGGCACGCGGCATGTGCCAGGCCGAGGTGACCAGCAGCCAGCGCTGGCTGCCGCAGTCTGGGCCCAAGCTAAGCGCCACCTGCCGCGCGTTTTCGCGTGTGGTGCGCGAGCCCTGTTCGATGGTGATGCGCGCCAAGTCCAGCCCCTGCTCTTGGTAGAACTGCTGGGCCAGCTGGCCTTCGGTCACGCCCGTGGTCAGCAAGCGCCCCTCGCCACTACTGAACACCAACTGCCACGCGGGGTGCTGGTGCATCAGCCCTGCGGGCACCGTCATGCGTTCTGCCGATTGGCCCAAAGGCACCTGGCCGTGGGCTTGCCAGCTGCCCGGGTGCTCCACAGCGCCACCCAGCACAATCAGGCCGGCATGCCCCTCCAACTGCTGCGGCGTCGGTACGGGGTAACGCGCTTCCAGCGGACGCAGCAAGGCATCGGGCAGCGCTTGAAAGCCCAGCAGGCCCAGCGCAGCCAGCCCCGTCCACAGCATGCGCCGCGCCGCTTTCGGCTTGCGTGCCAACAGCCACAGCGCCAGCAACCACCACAGCCCCAGCCAAAACAGCGGCTGCGTGATGGCAGAGAGCAATTTCGAAATGACAAACACCGCAGCCTCTCTTTGAATAAAGAGAGCAGCTTGCGCTTATCAAATCTTCATTTCAGGTACAAAAGCATCTGAAGCAAAGCATTAACCAGCGCTACCCGCTCCTATTTTTGAATTAACTGATGGATGCACCCACGCCGCCATGCGCCAGGGACCAGCGCGCAGGGTCTTGCAAGAAGGCCTCCCACACGGCCAGTTGCTCCGCCGAGAACGCGCCGCGCTGGCCCGCCACGGCCAGCACATCCTGCCAGTTGCACAGCGCATGCACGCGCACACCGTGCGCTGCCAGCACGGCGTCCGAGCCAAAACAGGCGTAATCAAACACCACAAACAAATCTTCCACGCGCGCGCCTTCGCTGCGCAGCGCGTCGATGAAGTTCAGCTTGTACTGCCCGGCCGACACCATGTCGTCCACCAGCAGCACCTTGCCGCCCTGCGCCACCACGCCTTCGATCTGGCGGCTACCCACGGCGCGCTTGCGCACGTACTGCAGCGGCATGTCCAGCTTCTCGGCAAACCAGGCGGCAAAGGCAATGCCGCTGGACTCGCCCCCGGCCACCGCGCTCAGGCCTTGCAGCGCACCGGCATCCAGCAGGCGCTGCACGCCTTGCTTCATCAACTCACGGCGAATGGTGGGCAGCGAGATCAGGCGTGTGGCATCCATATAAACCGGGCTGGCCCAGCCCGAGGGCAGCACAAACGGCGCATCGGTGCGCACTTCCACGCAACCGGCTTCCAACAACCAAGCTGCAGCTTGCTGGCTCATAGGGTATGTCATCTCAAAGGCTTTCTGTTTTTCAATCACTGTGGGTGCGCTCCAGCATGGCGCGCAGGCGCGCTGCGCCCTCAGGGCCTTTGCTGGCGTGGCTCCACAGCTGGGTCGTCATTTGTTCGTGCAGCGCCACCGCTTCTTGCGAAGCCGTGACCATGGCAATGCCGTTGCGCACATTGGGCAGCTCGCCCAGGCGAAACGGGCTGAGCATCAGCACGCGATGGCTGGCGCCGGTCAGCACCTGGTAGGTGGCCGAAGGCATGGCGTCGTCCACCAGCCCGATCTGGGCATACCAGGGCGCGTTGTCCATCAGCTGCGCCATGCGCGCTACTTCCTGGCGTGCAGCCTGCACCCGCACACGGCGCACGGTGGGCGCCACATCCAGGCGCCCGATCAGGCCGGTTTGCACAAAACGCTCCAGATCGCGCAGGCCAATCAGGCTGACGATATGGGGCTTGCGCTGTTCAAAATTGCGTTTGCGGGCACGCAAGATGTCCATGATCTGCTGGGTTTGGCGCGCTTGCGCAGCCACATCAGCGCCTTGCGGCAAGGCCTCTTGCAGCATCAGCGCCAAATAGCCCAGATAGTCTTCGGACAGCAGCAGCACCGAAACCGGTTCAAAGTGCGCCAAGATGCGGTCGGTGCTGCACTCGATCTGGCGCATGCGCTCAAACAGCGCCAGGGCCGAGGCGTAGTACTCCGCCTCCACCCCCAGCAGCGATGCCAAGCTGGTGCCCAGCAACTGCGCCAGGCGCTCCAGCATCTCAATCTTGACGATTTCGCCCTTTTCCATACGGTAGACCACCGCCCGCGACACCCCCAGCTGCACCGCCACCTCGTCGGCCTGCAGCCCTGCCCCCATGCGGTAGGCACGCAGGCGGTCGCCCAGGGCGGCGTAGTCAATGGGAGAGGCAAAGGTGGGCGTCGTCATGGCGCGTGACTATACCGAGGCAGCGCGGGGGCTGATGGCCGCAATCGTGTCGGCCATCACCTGAGTGCCGAGCATGAAGTCCGCCAGTTCCATGGCTTCGTGCGGATTGTGCGAGCCATGCTGGTTGCGCACAAACACCATGGCAGAAGGAATGCCGCCATTGGCAAACAGGGCCGCATCATGGCCAGCGCCGCTGGGAATACGCTCGTGCGCAATGCCGCGCTCACGGCAGGCCTTGGCCATCAGATCGCACAGCTGCGCATCGCACACAGCGGGCTCGCTGAGCAAACGGCGGTCCAACGCAAACTTCACCCCACGCTCACGCTCAATCGAAGCCATTTCGGCCTGCACCAGCTGGTAGAAGGCCTCCAGCGTGTCGCTGCTCTTGCTGCGCGCTTCAAAGCTGAAATGTGCATAGCCGGGCACGCGCGAGATGGAATGCTCGGCCGGATCGGTTTGCACCACACCGCAGGTCACCACCAGATCCGTGCCGCGCTCCAGCAGGGCACGCCAATGGTTGTCCAGCCGCACGATCAGGTCGGACACGGCAAACACCGCATCCTTGCGCAGCCAGCGCGGCACCACGCCCGAGTGCTGGGCATCGCCAAAGCATTCAATCTTGTTGTGGCGCACATTGCCGCGAATGCCGCTGACCACGGCCACAGGGATGTCCCGCGCCACCATCACCGGGCCTTGCTCAATGTGCAGCTCCACATAGGCGTGAATGTCGGCCGGGTGGAACAATTTCTCCTGGCGGGCAATCGCCTCTACCTCCGCGCCGCAGGCTGCCAGCGCGTCATGCAGGGTCACGGCATCGCCACGGCGCTTCAAAGCCAAATCGGCCGCGCTGAGCTTGCCCCACAACGCTCCCGATCCCATATAGGCCTTGCCAAACCAGGCGCTTTCTTCCCCGCGAAAGCCAATCACCTGCAGCGGTGCGGGCAAGGTCACGCCCTCGCGCTTGGCCGCCAGCAGCACCAGCAAGCCCGCCACCACCCCGGCCAAGCCGTCGTAGTTGCCCCCCTGGGGCACGGAGTCCAGGTGCGAGCCCGTCCAGATGGCAGGCCCGCTGCGGATGTCCGCCGGATCAAAGTAGACGAAGTTGCCCGCACGATCGATGGCCACATCCAGCCCTTCGCCGCGCGCAAATTTTTTCAGGTAGGCCGCGCAGGCATTTTCGCCAGCGCCGTAGCTGGCGCGGGTGACGCCGACGCCATCGAACGTCAGCGCACGAATGTCGGCAAACAGTTGCTGTGCCAGGGGCTGGAGAGACTGCAGTTCCATATCCACTTGCCTGTGTGCAGCGCACGCACAGGCTTAAAGGTTGCTAAGGACACATGCTAATCTCAAAAAAGATACAAACCTTTCTCCATAGAAATACAAATTCTCATGGTTTGTATCTTTTTTGGAATATTGAAAATCCTGCACTGCCGTCACCCTCAGCCCGTGGTGACCGAACGCGCAAGGCGCATGACCGCCGCAGCCACCGTTCAAGGGTGGCCTCACCTTGGTCTTGGCAGAGGGTACTGCGCCCGCCCAGCGCCTGTTTACAGCTGCGCGGCCAACCTGCTGCCCTGGGCAATGGCGCGCTTGGCATCCAGCTCGGCCGCAACATCGGCTCCGCCAATCAGATGCGTAGTGACGCCCGCCGCCGCCAGGGCTTCATGCAGCGCCCGCTGGGGTTCCTGGCCTGTGCACAGCACGATGGTGTCCACCTCCAGCACTGTGGCCCCTTCGCGCTTGGGGCCGTAGCTGATGTGCAAGCCCTGCGCATCGATGCGCTCGTAGTTCACCCCGGCCAGCATCTTGACGTGCTTCATGCGCAGCTCTGCCCGGTGAATCCAGCCCGTGGTTTTGCCCAACCCTTTGCCCACCTGCGTCGGTTTGCGCTGAAGTAGCGTGACTTGGCGCAACGGCGGCAGCGGCTGCGCCGCTTGCACACCACCGCGCAGCAAAGCCGGGTCTCCCACCCCCCACTCGCTTTGCCAGGCGGCCAGGTCGGTGGCTGTGGAATGCTCGCCGTTGGCCAGGTAGTAGGCCACGTCAAAGCCAATGCCTCCAGCCCCCACCACGGCCACCCGCTGGCCCACCGGTTGGCGCTGCGCCAGCACATCGATATAGCTGAGCACCATGCCGCTGGCCTCGCCCGCTTCCTGCCCCGGAATACGGGGGTTCCGGGGCTGCACGCCGGTGGCCACAATCACTGCGTCAAACTGGGCGTCGATCAAGCCCTGGGCCGTGGCCATGTGCTGCAGGCGCACCTTGACCCCGGTGCTCAGCAGGCGTTGCTCAAAATAGCGCAAGGTTTCATGAAACTCTTCCTTGCCGGGAATGCGCTTGGCCATGTTGAACTGGCCGCCAATTTCGGCACTGGCTTCCAGCAGTTCCACCTGGTGGCCACGCTCGGCCAGCACCGTGGCAGCGGCCAGCCCCGCAGGGCCTGCACCGACCACGGCCACCCGCTTGGCGGCGGTGGTGGGCGTGTAGTTCAATTCGGTCTCGTGGCAGGCGCGCGGGTTGACCAGGCAGGAGACAGTTTGGTTCTGGAACACATGGTCCAGACAGGCCTGGTTGCAGGCAATGCAGGTGTTGATGCTCTGCGGCTTGCCCTGCGCCGCCTTGGCCACAAAGTGGCTGTCCGCCAGCAGCGGCCGCGCCATGGACACCATGTCAGCATCACCTTGCGCCAGAATGCGCTCGGCCGTGTCGGGCGTGTTGATGCGGTTGGTGGCAACCAACGGTATGCCCACCGCACCTTTGAGCTTGCGCGTCACCCAGGCGAATGCTCCGCGTGGCACCGAGGTGGCAATGGTGGGCACCCGCGCCTCATGCCAGCCGATGCCGGTGTTGATGATGGTGGCACCTGCCGCCTCAATCGCCCGCGCCAGCTGCACCACCTCGCTCCAGTCGCTGCCATCGGGAATCAGGTCCAGCATCGACAGGCGGTAGATGATGATGAAATTGGGCCCCACGGCCTCGCGCGTGCGGCGCACAATTTCCACGGGCAGCTGCATGCGCTGGGTGTAGTCGCCGCCCCATTTGTCGGTGCGCTGATTGGTGTGCACCGCCAGGAATTCGTTGATGAAATAGCCCTCGCTGCCCATGACTTCAACGCCGTCATAGCCCGCATCCTGGGCATGGCGCGCGCAATCCACGAAGTCCTGAATCTGCCCTTCTACGCCGCGTGTGCTCAGTGCCCAAGGCGTGAACGGGGTGATGGGCGACTTGATGCGCGAGGGCGCTACCGAAATGGGGTGATAGCCATAGCGGCCCGCATGCAAGATTTGCAGCGCAATCTTGCCGCCATGGCGGTGCACGGCTTCGGTGATGGGCTGGTGCGCGCGTGCATCGGCTGCGTTGCGCATGGTGCCTGCAAAGGGCTTCACCCAGCCAGCGCGGTTGGGTGCAAAGCCCCCCGTCACAATCAACCCCACCCCGCCCTGCGCACGCTCTTCAAAATAGGCGGCCAAACGGGGCAAGTCTTTGCGCTGGTCTTCCAGGCCGGTGTGCATGGAGCCCATGAGCACGCGGTTGCGCAAGGTCGTAAATCCCAGATCCAGTGGGGCCAGCAAGTGGGGGTAAGCAGCAGTCATCCAGTCATTCCAAAGCAGCAGCAATACGGGGTGGCCGCACGCGACGGCCACCTTGCGTGAAGGTAAGCAGTCATTAGAAACGCACGATCGTGCTTTTCATACCCGCGTAAGTCTGGATTGCTGCAGCTACCATCCACTGCCCGCAGCACAACAACCCAGCCACAGTTTGAGAGAAAAAAGTGGCTCAACCCCTTATGCACCCTTCGCTTGCCGCTATTTTTTCCAATAAAAAAAGCCCGCTGCTGCGGGCTTTCGATGGTGGTGGGGACCAAGTCGTCCTGACCAGCGCGGTTTAACGCTTGGCTTTGGACTTGCCAGCAGCTGGGCTCTGCACCGCCGCCTTGTCTTTTTTGCTGCCAATCTTGCTTTCCTGGCCTTTGAGCAAGCGGCCAATGTTCTCTGCATGGCGCCACAGCAGCAAGGCCGACATGGCGATCACAGCCAGCAGCACAGACTTGTCATACGGCCACAGGCTGCCGCCCAGCAACACGTAATACACGGGGGCCAGTACCGCTGCCACCAGCGCCGACAGCGAGGAGTAACGCGTGGTGAACGCCACCAGCAACCAGGTCAGCAAGACAAACAAACCCAGCCAGCCGCTCAGGCCCAGCAACACGCCCAGCGCCGTCGCCACGCCCTTGCCGCCCTTGAACTTGAAGAACACAGGGAACAAGTGGCCCAGGAAAGCCGCAATGGCCACCAGCGCCAGCGTGCCGTCATGCAGGCCGTAGTCCGGGCCCCAGTACTTGGCCAGCAGCACCGGCACCAGGCCCTTGACGGCGTCCAGCAACAGGGTCAGCGCAGCCGCAGCCTTGCTGCCCGAGCGCAGCACATTGGTGGCACCCGGGTTGCCGCTGCCGTAGGTGCGGGGGTCGTTAAGCCCCATGACAGAGCTGACGATGACCGCAAACGACAGCGATCCAATCAAATAGGCCACCACAGCGGCCACAACAGGGAGGGAGGAATTCAAAACTGCAATCCTTGCCTGCCTTCAGGGCAGACTTTTGTCATCTGGGTTGGTCGGCGTTGAACGCCGAGCACTGAACCCCTTATTGTGCCAGCGCACACTGCACAGGCTGGGCAGCCAACAGATCCACACAAACCCGGGGATCGATCTGCACCAGAAAGCCGCGCCGCCCGCCGTTGATGGCAATGCGCGGCAAATCCAGGATGGACTGCTCGATATACACAGGCATCGCCTTACGCACGCCAAACGGGGACGTGCCGCCCACCAGGTAGCCGCTGTGGCGGTTGGCCACCTCGGGCTTGCAGGGCTCCACGCTCTTGGCACCGATCTGGCGCGCCAGGTTTTTGGTGGAGACCGTGCAGTCGCCATGCATCAGCACGATCAAAGGCTTGGCATCCTGGTCCTGCATGACCAGGGTTTTCACCACGGCATGCTCGTCCAGCCCCAGCTGCCGGGCCGATTCGGCCGTGCCGCCGTGCTCCACATAGTCATAAGGGTGCTCAGTAAACAGCACTTTGTGCGCTTTCAGCATCTGTGTTGCCGGGGTTTCGCTCACGTGCACTTTGTCTTTTTTTGCCATTCGCCGCTCTCTTCGCTTATTGGCCTGGGTCACGCCATTGCCAGCGCAACGCATCGATTTGTGCCAACAACTCAGGCGAAAGCTGCACGTCCCAAGCGTCCACCGCTTCATCTAAATGCGCCACGCTGGTCACCCCGATGATGGTGCTGGCCACACGCCAACTGCGGTAGCAAAAGGCCAGCGCCAGCTGCGTGGGCGTCAGGCCATGCGAGCGCGCCAGCTGGTTGTACTGGCGTGCAGCGTCCAGCGCCTCAGGGCGGCCCCAGCGCTGCTTTTGCACCGAAGGGTAAGACAGCCGTGTGCCCTGCGGGGCATCTGGCCCAGTAATGCCCGTGCGGTCGTACTTGCCCGTCAGCAATCCCACGCCCAGCGGTGAATACGCCAGCAGCCCCACGCCCAGGCGGTCGCAGCTTTCATCCATGGCGTTCTCCCAGCTGCGGTTGATCAGGCAGTACGGGTTTTGCACGCTGGCCACACGCGGCAGGCCGTATTGCTCGGCCAGGCGCACAAACTCATGCACGCCATACGGGGTTTCATTGGACAGGCCAATGCTGCGAATCTTGCCCTGCTGAACCAGCTGCGCCAGCGTCTCCAGCTGGGTGTGAATGCTGGTCTGCGTCACTTCCTTGGCCGGGTCGTAGTAGAGGTTGCCAAACGCGGGCACATGGCGCTCGGGCCAGTGAATCTGGTAGAGGTCAATCACCTCGGTTTGCAGGCGACGCAGGCTGCCTTCGCACGAGGCCACGATGTCGGCCGCCGTCATGCCGGCACCGGCACGAATCCACGGCATGCCGCGCGAAGGGCCCGCCACCTTGCTGGCCAGCACGATCTGCCCGCGCGCACCCGGGCGCGCCGCCAGCCAGCGGCCAATGATGGTTTCAGTGGCGCCATAGGTGGCTTCGCGTGCGGGCACGGCATACATCTCGGCCGTGTCCCAAAACGTCAAGCCGCGCTCCAGCGCACGGTCCATGATGGCAAAGGCGTCGCGCTCGGACACTTGCTCACCAAAAGTCATGGTGCCCAGGCAAATCGGGCTCACCATCAGATCGCTGCGGCCCAGCCGCACAGGGGTCATCGTTGGGCTATTCATAGGTCGCAAGTGTAGGCCGCCGCGTCGCGCTCTTGACTGTGGTCAGTACCGACTGCACCAATAATGCGCTGCATGTACACACCTTTGCGCCCCAGCACCACCGAAGACCTGCCCATTCGTCACATGAGCTACCGTGTGCGCACCTGGGGTCAGCCCCAGCCCGGCGTGCCGCCGCTGGTGCTGGCGCATGGCTGGATGGATGTGGGCGCCTCCTACCAGTTTGTGGTGGATGCCTTCACTCAGGCCTTCTACAGCGACCGCCACACCATTGCGCCGGACTGGCGCGGGTTTGGGTACAGCATGCCGTCCGCGCCCTGTGACCACTACACATTTGCCGACTACCTGGGCGATCTGGACGCTTTGCTCGACCACTACGCGCCCGCAGACCAAGCCGTCGATCTGGTGGGCCACAGCATGGGTGGCAATATCGCCATGCTCTATGCAGGGGCACGGCCTGCGCGCATTCGCCGTTTGGTCAACCTGGAGGGCTTTGGCATGCCTGCCACGCAAGCCAGCCAGGCGCCGCAGCGCATCGGCCAGTGGCTTGACGCCTTGAAAGAGCTGCGCAGCGGTGCAATTGCGCTCAAAACCTATGACAGCGTGGAAGCCGTGGCCGCACGCCTGCAAAAAACCAACCACCGCCTGGGCGCTGACAAGGCACTGTGGCTGGCCGGTGAATGGGCCGCGCCCGATGCCCAGGGCCGCTGGGCCATCTTGGGCGATGCGGCGCACAAAGTGATCAACCCGCAACTGTTCCGCGTGGAAGAGGTGCTGGCCCACTACGCCGCCATCACCGCGCCGGTGCTGGCCATTGAAGCCACGGGCGACAGTCTGGGCCAGTGGTGGAAGGCGCAGTACTCACTGGACGAGTACCATGAGCGCCTGAAAGCAGTGCCCCAATCACGCATCGCCCAGGTGGACGATGCCGGGCACATGCTGCACCACGACCAGCCCGCGCAGATTGCGCAGCTGATCGAAGACTTCTGCCAGCCCTGATCTCCCACTAAATCAGAAGCGGCTTACGCTGGCATTTCAAGGGTTTGCAGTACATTTCAGTCTGTAACCCTTTATTTACATGCGCAAGCCGCTCTTGTTTTTGCGCATGGCTGTTATGAAAGCCTGCTGTCATGTGGCTCACAGATCTTCTGCGCAAACTCACCAGAGGCCCCAATGTGGGCGAAACCTTCCGTGACTACATTGGTTGCTACCTCTATGGCACGGAAGTCAGCGGCAGCCAGCAGCCCGAGTATGTGGGCGCGCCCGCCACGCTGGCGCAGCTGGAAGTTGAAGTGCGCCTGTACCTGCAAGACTTTCTGAGCACCCAGCAAGACAGCAGCACGCCCGCCGTGCACACCGTCCAGGCCGTGCTGGCCGATCTGCCCCAGCGCCTGCAGGCCCACACCAGCACCGACATGACACTGCCGTTCATCGCCCTGGATGGCACGGAATTCTTCATTCGCAAAGGCGTGCGCCAGCGCCGCAAGGAAAACGGTAAGTTTGTCGAATAAGCGCGTGCGCCCGCACCCTGCCCTATAGTTCAGAGCCTCTTTTCGCGCCCCTTTGCCCATGACCGAGATTGCGCAGCCGTCTGCAGACACCGCACCGCCAACGCCCCGCCAGCTGCTGGTGCCCGCTTTGACGGCCATGGTGCAAGACCTGGCCCAGATGCTGCCGCCGGCCAACGCCGTGCAGGCCATGCAGGCGCGGCAACTGTTGCAGCAGATGGCCAGCGCCGTGCAGGTGCTGGAGCTGCGCAGCCTGGGTCAGCTCATGCAGGCCATGCTGCCGCCCCTGCAGGCGTATACGGGCACCGGCTCAGCCCCGGCCGATAAAACCGGCGAGCTGCTGCAACTGGCCGCACGGGATGCACAGGCCTTTTTACAGGCGCTGGCCAGCCACAGCGCCCCATCGCCACAAGACCTGTTCCCAAGCTACCGCACGCTGACCAAGCTCAACGGCAAAGACACCGCCCACCCGGCCGACCTGTGGGATGCCCCCTGGTCCGCGCCCACGCTGGCCGCCCCATCCGGCATCACGGCCACGCCCCCCAGCACCGAGCTGCGCACCCAGCTGGACCAGCACGTGCTGGCCCTGCTGCAAACCGGCAACCCCACGTTCTGCACCACCTTGCAGCAGCTCAGCCTGGGCCTGGCAGCCCACGCCGCCGATGCCACCACCTGGCAGCTGGCTGCTGCCTGGCTGGAGGCCATCGAATACGGTTTGCTGGAGGTGGACCTTTACGCCAAGCGCCTGGCCTCACGCCTGCTGGCGCACTACGCCAGCGTGGCCAAAGGCGAAGAAACGCCTGCCACCCACCTGGTGCGCGACCTGCTGTTTTTCTGTGCGCAGGCCACCGAGGCCGCTGCGCAGCGCAAGCAAAGCCTGCCCGGCTTGCTCGCCGCCATCCACCAGCACTGCCACCCTGCGGCTGGCGCCGTGGATGCCGCGTCGGCCGACACCGGCTTTGTGCTGGACACCCCAGCGCTGGCGCCTGCCTTGCCAGAGTTTCAGTCAGCGCCCGAAATTCGCCCCGCCGAAACCCTGGTCAACGGCCTGGCCAACACGGCCCAGATCGAGCCAGATCTGGAGTTCTTGCAGGCGGCCGAAACCTTGTCGCAGCAGCTGGCAGCCGGGCTGTCGGCCTGGCTGAGTGACGCACAGGCCACACCACCCAGCGCCACCGCCGAACATGCGGGCGAGCTATCGCGCTTGGCCTGGGCCTCGGGTTGTACCGAAATTGCCACCCTCACCCACCTGCTGCAGCGCTGCCTGCTGCGCATGCCCGCTGATTCCAGCGAAGCCCAGCGCCAGACCTGCCTGCACGCGGGGGAAGAAATTCACCGCCTGCTGCACCAGTTTGCCGCCGGGTTCATGCGCCGCGCGCACCCGCAGGTCATGGATGCGCTGCACCAGCTGTACGCGCAGCTGCCAGAGCCCGCCGCACCCACCCCGGCACCAGCGCCGGTCGAAACCGCCGCTGCACCCGATGACCGGATTGTTCTGGACTGGGGAACGGATGACGCCGATGAAGCAGCCTTGGCCGCTGCCGCCGAGCCACTGCCCGCCTCACCCGCGCCAGTGCTGGACGCCATGCATTTCTCCGTGTTTGAAGAAGAAATGCTCTCCCTGTGGCCCAAGCTGCAAAGCGCGCTCAAACAATGGATCAAAGTGCCACAGGCGCAAGAGGCACGCCAAATCTTGCTGCGTTGCCTGCACACCCTCAAAGGCAGCGCGCGCTTGGCCGGGGCCATGCCCTGGGCCAGCCAGGTGCACGCCCTGGAAGGCCTGGCGCTGGAAGTGCCATGCACCGATGGCCCGCGTGGCCCCGCATCGCTGCCCCAACCGCTGGAAGCCTTGCGCATCGCCTTTGTGGCCTTGCAACAAGAAATGGCCGATCGCCATCCGGAGCGCCAGCCCGGCCGTTTGAACCTCAGCCCGCTGGAAGCCGTGGCCCGCCACACGCAAGCCCTGTGGAACAGCCAGGACAACGGCCAGCAAGCGCTGACCGCCAGCCAGCTGTCGATGAACGAAATTGCCAGCTGCCTGCACAAGCTGCGCAACCAGATTCAGGACTGCGCGGCCTGGGCCGACACCCTCATGCTGCACGGCGATGTCGATCTGCCCTATGAATGGCACGAAGAGCTGCATGCCCTGGTGCACGCACTCAACGACTGCACCGATGACCTGGGCACCGCCCAGCAACAGCTGCAACAGGGCATGGGTGATGCCCAGCAGGCGCTGCACACCCAGGCCGAGCATTTGCGCGCTCTGCAGCACACCTTGTTGTACACGCGCCTGCTGCCGCTGACCCACATTCAAGAGCGCTTGAACGCCTGCGTGCAACTGGCCGCGCAAGACACGGGCAAAACCGTCGACATGTTCTGGCAAGGCGCTGAAACCGTGATGGAGCGCAGCGTGCAGGAAGCGCTGACCCCGGCACTGGAACACCTGCTGCGCAACTGCGTGGCGCACGGCATTGAAGCGCCTGCCCAGCGCAAAGCCAGCAAAAAGGCCAGCACCGGAAAAGTATTGATGCGCCTGCACACGGCTGGGCACCAGCAGGTTCTCAGTCTGTTTGACGATGGTGCCGGACTGGGCACTGCAGCCATCCGCCAAAAAGCACTGGCCCTGGGCCTGATCGCCGCCGATGAGCCGGTGGACCATGCCCGCGCGGCCGAGCTGATCTTGCACCCCGGCCTGAGCACAGCCAACGCCGTCACGGAGCTGGCCGGACGCGGCATGGGCATGGATGTGGTGGCCGACACCGTGGCCAGCCTGGGCGGCAAGCTGCACATCACCAGCAACCCGGGCAAGGGCTGCCGCTTTGACATCACTCTGCCCGCGCCCCCGCAGGTCGAGCAGGTGCTGGCCCTGCGCGCAGGCAACTGGCGCGTGGCCATTCCAGCGCGCAGCCTGGAGACGGTGCGTCGCATTCCAGCGGCCATGGCCGAGCAAGCCCTGACCCAGGGCGTGCTGCAGGACAAAGCCGCAGCCCCCCTGCCCATTTACTGGGCCGGTGCCGTCTGGCAACAATCCGCCCGCAGCCTGGAGCCGCCGCTGGACGGCCAGCGCAGCCTGCTGATCGTGCGCGGTGACACCGCACGCTGGGGCTTGATCGTGGACGAAGTGCTGGGCACCCAGGAGGTGACCTTGCAAGCCCCGGCCGATCTGGAGGTGCCCATTCCCGGCTTGCTGGGCACCGCCGCCCAGCCATCCGGCCACGTGCTGCAGGTGTATGAGCCGACTGCCGTGCTGGCGGCCCATGAAACCCGCATGCTCGACCAGCATGCTGCGCACACCCTGGAGACACCCGCGCAGCACGAGCCTGAGCGCCCCTTGGTCTTGCTGGCCGATGACTCCATGAGCGTGCGCCGCCTGGCGCAGCACCTGCTGCAAGCCAATGGCTACCGTGTGGCCACGGCCGCCGATGGGCTGGAGGCCTTGCAACTGCTGGAAGAAGGCCATGCACCCGCCCTGCTGATTGCCGACGTGGAAATGCCGGACATGGACGGCATGGAGCTGCTGCGCCGCGTGCGTGCCGATCAGCGCTGGCAACAACTGCCCGTCGTCATGCTGACCGCGCACGCAGCAGGCCCGATCAGCCAAAAAGCCATTGGCATGGGTGCCCAGGCGTTTTTGACCAAACCGTATTCACCCCAGGAATTGCTGGCACAGGTGCGCCGCTACGCCACCATTGCCCAGCCACTGTGAGACAAATGCTCACACCTGGCTCCGCCAGGCGCATGCACCACCCTGGTGCTTACACGCTGCCATCGCCTCAAAATTGACAGCAAGCAATTCAAGCCCCGTCTTGTGTTGCACCTTGATACCTTGGCTGCCACGCCAATGCGAAAAGCGCTTACAGGCTGTGTAAGAGTTGGAAACTAAATTAGCAAAAAAAGGTTAAGCATGTAATTTTATGTACTGCTTGCCTGCATCAGCCCCAGCACCACCACGTCGTGCTGCGGTGACATTTGCCAACACAAGGGTAGCGAGAGCAGCATGCGCAATAACCAACCGGTGACCAGCCACGAATACGTGATGGACGACAACGCGACGTTGATGTCCACCACCGATCCCACCAGCCGTATCAGCTATGCCAATGCGGCATTCGTTGAGGCCAGTGGCTACACCACCGAGGAGCTGCGCAGCCAGCCCCACAATATCGTGCGCCACCCCGATATGCCGCCCGAGGCCTTCGCTGACATGTGGGCCACGCTCAAAAATGGCGAGCCCTGGAGCGCACTGGTCAAAAACCGCTGCGCCAACGGCGACTTCTACTGGGTGCGCGCCAATGCAGTGCCCATCGTGCGTAACGGCGCCGTCAAAGGCTATATGTCGGTGCGCACCAAGCCGCAGCGTGAAGAAATACAAGCCGCCTCTGATCTGTATGCCGCCATGCGTGCTGGGGCCGTCAAGGGCAAGCGCATTTACAAAGGCATTGTGGTGCGCAGCGGCCTGGGCAAAATTTTCTCCATGCGCCAGCTCATGTCCGTGCGCGCACGTGTGCGGCTGAACATGCTGGGGCTGTGGCTGGTGGCCATGCTGGGTGTGCTGGCCCTGCAGGGCTTCAACCCTGCAGGCTGGGCCATGTCTGGACTGCTGACCCTGATTTTTGCGGCTGGCTGCCTGATGCTGGAAGCCCAGTTTGCTCGCCCGATTGAACGCCTGCGCCAGCAGGCCCTGGATGTGGCCACGGGCAACAACCGCTCCGCGTTGATGGTGGATCGTGTCGATGAGATCGGCATGACCATGCGCACCATCAGCCAGCTGGGGTTGATGTTCCGCTGGTTGATTGACGACGTCAGCCAGCAAGTGCTGAGCGTGCGCTCCGCGGTCGAAGAGATTGCCAAGGGCAACCTGGATTTGAGCGAGCGCACCGAGCGCTCGGCCGCCAATGTGCAGCAAACTGCCTCGTTCATGGAGCAGATGACCAGCACGGTGGAAAACAACGCGGGCACCTCGGCCCAAGCCACCGAGCTGGCGCAGCAGTCCTCGGCCACCGCAGACCACGGCGGTCAGGCCATGCACAAGGTGTCGGCAGTCATGTCAGAGATTTCCGCCAGCTCCAACCGCATGAGCGACATCATCGGCACCATCGACTCCATCGCCTTCCAGACGAACATCCTGGCGCTGAACGCCGCCGTCGAAGCCGCCCGCGCCGGTGAGCAGGGCCGTGGCTTTGCCGTGGTGGCCTCCGAAGTGCGCTCGCTGGCCCAGCGCAGCGCTACGGCAGCCAAAGAGATCAAGGTGCTGATTGGCACCTGTGTCGACAAGGTGCAAAGCGGCACGGCCCTGGTGGCCAGCACGCAGGCAGAGATTGAGGCCATCGTCCACCAGGTGCAACAGGTCTCGGCGCTGATCACCGACATCAGTGCCGCCACCCGCGAGCAGCGCGATGGCATTCTGGAAGCCAGCCAATCGGTGGGGCAGATGGATTCCATCACCCAGCAAAACGCTGCGCTGGTCGAGCAAAGCGCCGCCGCCGCGCAAAGCCTGGAGAGCCAAACCCAACGCCTGGTTGAAGCTGTCGGCGTATTCAGCTAAGTCACAACAATCACAGCCTCAATAGCTGCCAACGCTTGCCAGACAAGCGCTGGCAGCTATTTTTTTAGGTGTATTCCAAGCACCCATCCGCTGAGCAGCACCAGCCGCTGTCACCAGGGTTGCAGCACTGCCCCACACAACGGACAAAATTGTCCGATAATTCGCCACCATGTCCACACCCAGCAAACGCCCTGATGCCTCCACCCGCCGTGCCCAGCTGCTGGATGCGGCGGATGCGGTGTTCACCGCCCATGGTGTGCATGCCCCGCTGGAGCTGGTGGTGGAACACGCGGGTGTAGGGCGTGCCACGCTGTACCGCCAGTTCCCGGATCGCCACAGCATCCTGCTTGCGTTGATGGACCGCTCTGTGCAGCGCATGCAAGCCCAGGCACTGGCGCTGCACGATGCCCCGGACGCTTTTTTCTCCCTGCTGGAATACCTGGCCCAGCGCATCGTGCAATCGCCTGCACTGTCCGACTACTGGCGCACCAGCGGCCTGCAAGACGAGCGCTTTGCCCCCGCACGCCAGCGCGTGGCCGAAATTTTCCTGCCCGCTCTGGAACGTGCCCAGGCACACGGACTGGTGCGCGCCGACTTCCAGGTGCGCGATATCCCTTTGCTGTCCGGCATGCTCGGCGCGGCTTTGCGCGGCAGCTCTGATGGGGAGCGTCTGCGCCTGGCCCAGCAAGCACTGATTCTGATCCGCCGCGGCCTGCAGCCTGAGGCTTGAACCCTCCCCCATCGTGACCCCACCACCCACCATTTACCTGCGTCGCCCCCCAGATTGGGAAGAGCACGAAAAACCGGCCCTGCCTGGCTCACCGGCCATGCCGCACCACCCGCCAATCGAGCGCCTGTGCTATGCGCTGGTGGCGCTGCTGGTTGGCATCACCGGCGGTTTGGGCAATGCGCTGTTTACGGCCAATTTGCCCACCATCCAGGGGCAGATGGGCTTGACGACGCTGGAGGCCGCCTGGCTCACCGGCGCTTTCGTCACCTTCAACGTGACGGCCAATTTGTTGGTCTACAAATTCCGCCAGCAATACGGCATGCGCCTGTTCACGGAAATCAGCCTGGGCCTGTATGCCTTGCTGTGCGTGCTGCACCTGTTCTTGGGCAGTGTCGACACGCTGCTGTGGTTGCGCGGCGCCAGCGGTCTGGCTGCAGCGGCCTGCACCTCTTTGGGTACGCTGTACATGCTGCAGGCGCTGCCGCGCACCTATGTACTCAAGATGCTGGTGCTGGGCGTAGGTATCAGCCAGCTGGCCACGCCCCTGGCGTGGCTGCTCTCGCCCAGCTTGCTCATGCACGGGCAGTGGCACAACCTCTACATGCTGGAGGCCGGGCTGGCGCTGCTGTCCTTTGCCGCGGTGGTGCTGCTCAAGCTACCCGCCGGGGTGCACATTCAGGCTTTTGAGCGGCGCGACTTCCTCAGCATGGCACTGCTGATTCCCGGTGTCGGCCTGCTGGTGGCCGTGCTGGTGCAAGGCACCACGCGCTGGTGGCTGGATGCGCCTGAGCTGGCGTGGCTGCTGGTGGGCGCGATAGGCCTGCTCAGCGCTGGCCTGTACCTGGAGCACCACCGCCCACACCCCATGTTCCGTACGCGCTGGTTCACACAGGGGGCCACCATCCGCTTTCTGCTGGGCGCCATCGTGCTGCGTTTTCTGACGGCCGAGCAAAGCTATGGCGTCGTGGGCCTGATGCGCACCCTGGGCATGGCGCCCGAGCAGATGCAGTCGCTGTTCGCCGTCATTTTGCTGGGCACCATCGTCGGCATGCTGCTGTCCGCCGCCACGTTTGGGCTGCAGACCGTAGGCCCGCAGCTGCTGGCAGCCCTGGTGCTGCTGGGCGTGGGCACCTACATGGACTTTGACCGCACGAGCCTCGACCGTCCGCAGGACTTTTTCATCAGCCAGTTTCTGATGGCCATGGGCTCGGGCATCTTCATGGGGCCACTGATGCTGGTGGGCATTGCCCAGGGCATCAAAAATGGTGCGCACTTCATGCTGACCGCCATTTTGACCATCTCCATCACCCAGTCGCTGGGCGGGCTGATGGGCTCAGCCCTGCTGGGCACCTACCAGTCCGTGCGCGAAAAAACCTACTCGGCGGCCATGGTCGAGCAGCTCAACCCAGCCAACCCGCAGGTGGCACAGCGCCTGCAGATCCTACAGCAATCGCTGGCCAGCACCATCACCGACCCCGTGCAGCGCACGGCCCAGGCCACCGCCCAGCTGGTGCAAACCGTGCGCCGCGAGGCCAATGTGCGCGCTTACAACGATGTGTTCCACCTGGTGGCCTATGTGGCGCTGGCCTACCTGGTGTGGTCGTTGCTGCTGCTGGGGCAAACCAAGATCGCCGCAGCCAAAGCCGCGCGCCAGCAGGCCAACAACTCACATGAAGTGGGCACTGACGCGGCCATGGAAGCCGAGGCGGAGCCACCGCCCACCACAGCTGCCACCGCTGCGCCTGCCCGCTAAACCATCCCTCGGGTTGCCCCTTCACCACCGCTCACTTTGCCACACCTGCATTGCTATGAATGCCACCGCTTCTACCCCTGCCGCAGCCCCCCAGGCTGCAGCCCACGCCCCTTCGGCAACGCCTTCGCCCACCCCCAAGAAAGAGCGCCCTTCGCTGCGCAGCGCCCTGATTGCCGTGGTGATTGCGCTCATCGGCATGGTGCTGGTGCTGCGCGCCTGGCATGTGGGTCCGTTCCAGACGACGGGTATTTCCACCGACAACGCCTATGTGCGCGGCCAGGTCACGGTGCTGGCGCCGCAGGTGAACGGCTATGTGACCGAAGTCCTGGTCAAAGACTTTGAGCACGTGGCTGCCGGCCAGCCCCTGGTCACCATCGACAGCCGCAGCTATGCAGCCGCCCTGGCCCAGGCACAGGCCCAGCTGGCCAGCGCACAGGCACAGCTGAGCAACTCGGCCCAGTCCCAGTCGCAGAACCAGGCCACGCTCAAAGCCAAGCACGCCAGCCTGGCTGCCGCCCATGCAGAAACCGAACGCGCCGCCGCCGAGCTGCAGCGCATGCAAACGCTGGCCAACCAAGGGGCTGTGGCACTGAACGACCGTGACCGTGTGCGCGCCACCGCGCGGCTGGCGCAGTCGAACACCGACAAGGCCCAGGCCGATATCGCCATCACCCAGGAAGCCATCAAGGCCACCGACGTCAACCGCGGTGCGCTGGAGGCCGCCGTACAAATGGCCCAGGCCCAGCTGCGCCAAGCCGAAATCAATCTGGAGAACACCACCGTGCGTGCCCCGGCCGATGGACAGGTCAGCGAAGCCAGCGTGCGCCAGGGCCAGTACGTCAGCGCGGGCAGCCAGCTGCTGTATGTCGTGCCCCACGCCATGTGGGTGATTGCCAACTTCAAGGAAACCCAGACCGCCCAGGTGCGCATTGGCCAGCCCGCCCTCTTCAGCGTAGATGCACTCGACGGTGCGCAGCTGCACGGCAAGGTGCTGGAGATTGCCCCCGCCACGGGCTCGGAGTTCACCGTCCTCAAGGGCGACAACGCCACGGGCAACTTCACCAAAGTGGTCCAGCGCCTGCCTATCAAGATCGCCATCAACGAGGGACAGGCACTGGCACAGCGCCTGCGCCCCGGCATGTCGGTGATTGCCCACATCGACACGGCCAACGCCAACGCGCCCGCCGCCAGCGGTGGCTAAAGCCTGGCACAGCCCTTGGTGCAGCGCATCACTTCACAAAAAAGAGAGCTGATAGCGCAGACACTGCAAGGGTTATCGGCCAATTTCATATAAAAAAACCGCCCTTCGGCGGTTTTTTGTTTTACACATGCCCGGCCAGCAGCGGGTACAGCGACAGCAGCAGCAGCCCCGCCATGGCCCAGTTGAAGGTCTGCAGCGCGCGCGGGGACTGCAGCCAGCGGCCAATCACCGTGCCAAACAGCGTCCACACGCTGATGCAGGGGTAGTTCACCAGCAGCATGACGATGGTGCCCAGCAGCAAGCTGGCCCAGTAACTGGTCGGACTGGTGTAAGCGGCCACCACCCCCACCGACATCAACCAGGCTTTGGGGTTGACCCACTGGAACGCTGCCGCCTGCCAAAAGCCAAAGGGCCGAGCTTTCGCATCGGCTTGCCCGGCTTGGCCGGAGGTGGCGATCTTCCAGGCCAGCCAGATCAGGTAGGCCGCACCCAGGTACTGCAGCACCGTGTACATCTGTGGCAACTGCTCAAACACCGCGCCCAGGCCTGCACCCACCAGAAACAGCATCAGCGCACAGCCCACCGTAATACCCAGCATGTGCGGCACGCTGCGCTGGTAGCCGAAGTTGGCCCCCGATGCCGTGAGCATCACATTGTTGGGGCCGGGCGTGATGGAGCTGACCACAATAAAGGTGGTCAGCGGCAACAAGGTGGGGTGGGCAGCCAGGGCAGACACTTCCAGCGGCAGATTCATAAGAGGCTCCGGGTATTCAGTGCTTGCATCTTAGAAGCGTTAAACAGTACAGTACCAATACGGTTTAACAAGTCAATTCACCTACTGTATGGATCAAACCACCCCCACAGTTGGCAGTAATGCCCTGGGCTGGCAACCCCAGCGAGCGCCCGGTATGCCGCCGCTGGGCGACCAGCTGGTGCAGCACTGCCTGCAGCTGCTGCACAGCCACAGCCTGCGCGCGGGCACGCGCATGCCCTCGGTGCGCCAGCTGGCCGACAGCGCCGCTGTCAGCCGCGATACCGTGGTGCAGGCCTACGACCGCCTGGTGGCCCAAGGGGCTTTGCATTCGCGCCCAGGTGCTGGATTTTTTGTGAGCGCACAGCGCTTATCCAGCAAGGGCTACAGCGCAAAAACACCTGAAACACTGAGCCTGGCACCGGATGCAGCCTTTGACACACCGTTTTTGCTGCGCAGCATTTTTCGCCAGCACGATGGCGTGCGCTTTGACGGCAGCACCGGCATGCTGCCCGCGAGCTGGATGGACCACGACATGCTCAACGCCGCCGTACGCAGCGTGGGCCGCAGCGCCGGCATGCAGCTGCTCAGCTACGGTGCGCCCCAGGGCTATGCGCCGCTGCGCCAGCAACTGGCCGCCTACCTGATGACGCAGGGCCTGGCCATCGACCCGGAGCAAGAGCTGATGACCGTCACCGGCGTCACGCAGGGCATGGATCTGGTGCTGCGCAGCATGCTGCGCCCAGGCGATACCGTGCTGGTGGAAGACCCGGCTTGGTTTCTGGTGTTTGGCCTGCTGCGCTCACTGGGCGTGCAGGTGCTGCCCGTGCCGCGCCTGCGTGACGGTCCGGATCTGCAGGTGCTGGAGCAGCTGGCGCAGACACACCGGCCCAAGCTGTTCATCATCAACTCGGTCGTGCACAACCCGACGGGGTCGGGCCTGTCGCTACCCGTGGCCTATGACGTGCTGCGCCTGGCCGAGCAGCACAATTTTTTGCTGCTGGAAGACGACACCTATGCCGATTTTGTGGCCCAACCTACGCGGCTGGCCACGCTGGACCGACTGCGCCGGGTGATCCTGATTGGCGGCTTTTCCAAAACCCTGGCGGGCAGCCTGCGCGTGGGCTATATCGCAGCGGCGCCCGAGCGCATTCAGGCGCTGACCGACACCAAGCTGCTCAGCGGCCTGACCAGCCCCGAGCTGGGTGAGCGGGTGGTGCACCGCATTTTGGTGGAGGGCCAGTACCGCAAACACGTGCTGCGCCTGCGCGAGCGGCTGGACGATACGCGCCAGCGCTGCCTGCAACTGTTGGAGCACATCGGCCTGGTGGTGCACCAGGAGCCGCTGGCCGGCATGTTTGTCTGGGTGGATGCCGGGCAAGACACCGAAGCCCTGGCGCGCCGCGTGGCTGCGCAAGGGGTGCTGCTGGCACCGGGGGTGCTGTTTTCGGCGAACCAGCAGGCCTCTACCATGCTGCGCCTTCCCGTAGCGCTGGCTGACGATGTGAGCAGTCTGCAAACGCTGCAAGCCCTACTGTAGCGCGCAGGGCGGCGATCAGCGGTCTTTTGTGGAATGGCGCAGGTGGTAGACCACCATGGTCTGGGCCAGCAGCAAAGCCAGATAGCCGCACACTTCGACCAGCTCTTCCAGCACCATCACCTGGGTGCCATACCAGGTCTCCAAGCGAAAGAAGCCGTGTCCTTCAGCGTTGGTGGAGATCACCATGCACGCCACAAATTGCGCCAGGGCCAGCACGGGCAAGGCCCTGCCACGCACCAGCGGCACCAGCAGCTGGCTCCAGACCTTGTAACGCACCCACCAGTACGCCGCCAGCACGGCCATGGCGCCCACTACATACGGCACAGCCGGGCGGTACCACAGGTATTTGGAACTCCAGGTGGGGCCCCACTGCGTCATGCCGTGGGCAGGCATGAAGGCTGCGCCCCAACCTACTTCACGGCCAAAGAAAGCCAGCCAGAACAGCGCTGAAATCGCCAGCAGCGCCTTGTGGCTGGGCATGCGCAGCTGGCGTGCCGCAGCCAGAGCGGCCCAGCAACCGCCCAGCAAGATGAAGTTCTGCGCGCTCTCCAGCGGGCCGTTCTCCCACGATGACCATTGCGGCATCACCGTGGTCAGCCAAAACGATGCGCACACACCCAAAAAAATCAACCCGTTCCAAAGCATGAAACTGGGTGTGGAGTCAGAAGCGGAAGAAGCGGTTGCTACAGAATTTTCGGTCATACAAAACGATCGGAATGCCACCCCTGCCTGACCTGGGTGGGCAGACATATCCATGCGGTGCATGCTGGCCCTGCAAGGGCCTGCCGGTATGCCACGCTGTGCGGCACACGCTGGGACTGAGGGAGGGATTAGCCGTAAATTTTAGTTAAAAACCGCCCAGTCGGTATTTAACCTAGATTAAAGCAACGCTTTCTGGCTGGTACACCTGCTGCCTGCAGGGCACTGTACTCCCCACGCCTTGCCCTTGCCCCAACGGGGGCTGCCCGCAGTTTGGGGAGCACTGCGTGCGCAGCAGCCGACTGTCTGCTCCGCCCATCGCACACCGTCACATGCGCTGTGTGGGCATGCCTGCACACTTCTGACCGCATGCGCTGCCCTCAGTCGCCAATGCGCCTGTCCGCACGGCAGACTGTCTCTAGCATGCGGCTTCCTACGTGATCTTCGTGCTTGCATGACCGCCATTACCAGCCAGACCCACAGCATCCCCACGCCCCGTGGCGCATTGTTTGCACAAACCTGGAGCCCCGATCTCAGCCAAGGTGCGCCGATTGTGATGCTGCACGATTCACTGGGCTGCGTGACGCTGTGGCGTGACTTTCCCGCCCAGCTGGCTGAAGCGACCGGACGTACCGTGGTGGCCTATGACCGCCTGGGATTTGGCCAGTCAGCTCCCCACCCCGGCGCCTTGCCGCTGAGCTTTGTGGCCGACGAAGCGCACCAAGGCCTGGCCGCTGTGCTGCAGTATTTTGATCTGCAGCGTTTTGTGGCACTGGGTCACAGCGTGGGGGGCGGCATGGCGGTGTGTAGCGCCGCCGCATACGGCCCAGCCTGCGAGGAGCTGATCACGATCGCTGCACAAGCGCTGGTGGAAGCGCACACCGTCGCGGGCATCAGCGATGCCCAGCAGCAGTTTGCACAACCCGGCGCCATGGAGCGCCTGGCCAAATACCACGCCGACAAGGCCGAATGGGTGCTGCATGCCTGGACGGACACCTGGCTGTCCGAGCCGTTTGCGCACTGGACGCTGGACCCCTTCCTGCCGCAGGTGCACTGCCCTGTGCTGGTGATTCATGGTGCGCTCGATGAATATGGTTCTGCGCAGCACCCGCAGACCATTGCCCGCATGGTGCAAGGCCCTGCCACCTTGCAAATCCTACCGGGCTGCGGCCACATGCCGCACAAGGAACAAACACCGCTGTGCCTGGCGCTGATCACCGCGCACCTGGCCCGTTGATGGCCGAATCATTGCAATGAAATTGGCTGCTAGTCATTATCCATCAAGCGCTAGCAGCTCTCTTTTTTATTTAACCCGTTGGACTGCCGCCGCCATTGGCGGGCGCTGCGCCGTGCCCTCACTGGCTGACCAGCATGACCTTGTTCAGATCCACCCCCATGGCCTGGGCTTTTTGCAACAGCCGGTAGATCTCGTCCTGTGCCATCTGCGGTTTGCGCGAGAGCAGCCAGAAGTCATCCGTGCTTTGACCAATCACCAGGGCAACCTGGTAGTCCGGATCCAGGCTGACCACGTTGTACCCCCCGTAAAAGGGGCCGAAGAACGACACTTTCAGCGCCGCCACGCTGGAGTCGCTGAGAAAACGGGCCTTGCCTTGGCTCTCTTTCCACACACCTTTTTCGGGATCAAAACCGCGGTTCAGCACCTGCAGCATGCCGTTGGGCTGGATGGTGTAGCGAGCACTGGTACGCACCAAGCCTTTCTCAAACCACTGCTCAATGCGCGCAATCTCATACCAGGTCCCTGCGTAACGGGCCACGTCAAAGCCTGTGACTGGCTGGATATGGGACGGTACGGACACTGCACACCCCGCCACCAGAGCCAGGGCCGCGGTAGTAGCCACCGTTTTCAGCAGTACCTGACGGCGCGATGGCATGAACGCAACACGGGCGGAGATCAAAGACTGCATGCACCCTCCTTGCACCACAGGCATGTATCAAAATGCAATCAGGCTAAAGATGTAACAAGACACCGTGCAGCGCCACAAGCCCTGTTCTCGTGTCAGCCAATGACTGACACCAACGCCATTTCAGGAAAATAATATATTTTTTAACCTAGGAAAAACACAACTCCACTCTAAATAAATCCGATTTCGCCTTAAAAACAAAATAAATCGTGCATTAATTGAACTTTTCTCGACCACTGCGCACTAGAGATTAGAGTGAGCACCTTGCTGTGCCCTTTCTTGGTTCACGCTATCTATGACTGCCTCTACCCCCACCACTGCCCCTCGCCCCCCAGCCGACACGCCGGTGCTGCGCCGCACGCGCGGCCCCAGCCCCCAGAAAACCGAGCTAACGCGCAAGGAAATTCTGCAAGCGGCACTGGAGGAGTTCACCGAGGTGGGCTTTGCCCAGGCCACCATGGACAAGATCGCCAAGCGCGCGCATTTGGCCAAAGGCACGCTGTACCTGCATTTCGAGAGCAAAGAGGCTTTGCTGCAAGCGGCCCTGCAGGCGACCAGCTTCTTCTCTCTGGTCTCGTCCATGCAGGCCCCTCGCTTGCCCGATGAGTCCATGCGCAGCTACATCACACGCCTGGCGGTGTCCCCGATGCGGCAATTTCGGACCTCCGGGCGTGCAGCGCTGGCGCGCTTCATCCTGGGCGAAGCCAACAGCCGCCCCGCCTTGGCGCAGCTGTATATCCAATCTGTGTTCAACCCTTGGCACGACCACTTTGCAGCCCTCTTTCAGATGGCCATTGATGAAGGCGAGCTGGCAGGCATCACCCCCCAGGCCGCCTCCAAACTGCTCGGCGCGCCGTTCTGGATTCTGTTGCTGGAAGATGCCGTGCGTGCACCTGATGCACCAGACGACGACCATGCCAGCGACCTGACCATGGCACAGATTCAGGCCATCTTCAGCCAAACCGGAGCGCGCTAAACCGCTTCAGCCACGCCCCCTTCTTCCTACAGCCATGCGACATGCACCAGTCATGTCGCATGGTTTTTTTTCGTCTGCCCATTAATTTTCACAAATTCATGAAATTTCTAAAAACAAAAATTTAGGGCCTTTAGAGATAAAAGCACTAAAAATGACCAATTAGTACAATTCATGCACAAGAACTTTACCAATGGGTTTTAACCATGAAAAAGGTTCTGGTGTATGCCCGCAACCTGCACTGGTGGCCGGGCCTTTGTCTCTGAAAGATCGTTTATGTCTACAACAAACACACCAGCCACCAAGTGTGGCTGGCTGCCAGTCGCGTATGGTGTTGTCCTCGCGCTGGTTGGCCTGGCGCTGCTGCTGGGCGGTCTCCGCCTGGTCACGCTGGGTGGCTCTTGGTACTACCTGATTGTCGGTCTGCTGACCGTGGTCTCCGGCGCATTGCTCTTCAAGCGCAACCCCAACGGCGGTTTGCTGTACTTGGTGGTGGTGATTGGTACCGTGATCTGGTCGCTGGCAGAAGTTGGCACCTCGTTCTGGGGCCTGGTGCCTCGCCTGGCACCTGTGCTGGTGCTGGGCTGCCTGGCTGCACTGTGCACCCGCGTGCTGTCCAACAAGCAAAACAAAATCGCCTTGCCTGCAGCTGCCGTACAAGCTGTGGTGGTGGTTGTGGGTGCTGCTTCGGTCTTCACACCGCATGGCACCGTGGAAAACACGGCCAAGCTGGGCCAAACCCCAGTGCGTGATGTGCAAGCGGTGGGCGATGCGCAAAGCGCTGACAACCAGTGGCTGCAATACGGCCGTAACGACGACAGCGGCCGCTTTGCGCCGCTGGACCAGATCAACAAGGACAACGTCAATCAGCTGGAAGTGGCCTGGACGTTCCGCACTGGCTCCAAGACCGGCGGCAACTACGAAGACCAGAACACCCCCATCCAAGTGGGTGACAGCCTGTACATCTGCACGCCTGAAAACCGTGTGATGGCGCTGGATGCCGAAACCGGTGAAAAGCGCTGGGAGTGGAACCCCAACGTCAAGGAAGCCTCTTTCTGGAACCGCTGCCGCGGCGTGGGCTATTACGAAATGCCCCAGGAGATGAAGTCTGCCGATGGCAAGTGTGATGCCCGCATCATCACCACCACCAAAGATGCCAAGCTCTGGGCGCTGGACGCCAAGACCGGTGAGGTCTGCCAGAACTTTGGCAAGCAAGGCTCGACCGACCTGTCCGAAGGCATGGGTCCTTACGAAGAGCATTTCTACATGCCCACTTCGCAACCTTTCGTCGTGGGTGACCGTGTAGTCATCGGCGGCTGGGTGTGGGACAGCCAGCGCACCGACGAGCCCTCGGGCGTGGTTCGTGCATTTGACCTGAAGACCGGCGCCATCGACTGGGCCTGGGATCTGGCCAACCCCGCCATTACCAAACTGCCTGCCGAAGGTGAAACCTACACCAAGGGCACACCCAACTGGTGGTCGTCCGGCGCGTATGACGCCAAGCTCAACCTGATCTACCTGCCGCTGGGCAACGGTACGCCTGACTTCTGGGGCGGCCACCGCACCAAGGAGACGGACGAACACTCCAGCGCCATGGTGGCCCTGCATGCAGACACCGGCAAGCTGGCCTGGAAGTTCCAAGCCATCCACAACGACACCTGGGACTACGACATCGGTACCCCCCCCACTTTGGTGGATCTGCCTGACGGCAAGGGTGGTGAAACACCTGCACTGGTCGTAGCCACCAAGACCCACCAGTTGTTCATGCTGGACCGCCGCGATGGCAAGCCAGTGACGCAAGTGGAAGAGCAGCCCGTCTCGCAAGAGATCCTGGAAGGCGACCGTGTCTCCCCCACACAGCCTTTCTCTGTGGGCATGCCTCAGCTGGCCAAGACCAAGCTGGAAGAGTCCGACATGTGGGGCGCCACCATGTTTGACCAGCTGTACTGCCGCATCAAGTTCAAGCAGCTGCGCAACGAAGGTGCTTTCACCAAGATGACCGACAAGCCCACGCTGATCTGGCCGGGTTATTACGGCGGTTTCAACTGGGGCGGTATGGCCGTGGACAAGCAGCACAACCTGCTGATCGTCAACGACATGAAGATGCCGCAAATCGGCTGGCTGATGCCCCAGGACAAGTTCGAAGAAGCCAAGACCATCGCCAAGGGCATGGGCAAGGGCGCAGGCGTTCCCCAGCAAAAGGGCACTCCTTATGTAGCCATCCGTGGCCCCTTCAACTCGCCGCTGGACATTCCTTGCCACGCACCTTCGTGGGGTAACCTCACGGCCATCGACCTGACGACCAAGAAGATTGCCTGGCAAGTCCCAATGGGTACTGTCGAAGACAGCGTGCTGCACGGCGTTCGCGCTTCGCTGCCCGTGCCAATCGGCATGCCTTCGCTGTCCGGTCCTATTGCCACTTCCGGCAATCTGATCTTCCACGTGGGCACACAGGACTACTACATCCGCGCCTACGACACCTTGACCGGTAAGGAAGTGTGGAAGGATCGCCTGCCCGTGGGTGCGCAAGCTACACCCATGACCTATCTGTCGCCCAAGTCGGGCCGCCAGATGGTGGTGACCGTGGCCGGTGGTGCCCGCATGACTGCAGACCGTGGCGACTACATCATTGCCTACGCACTGCCTAAGAAATAATTTTCAGCACCACTGGCATGAGCCAGCGCGATGAAGATGACTGAGACAAGCCGCCCCGCGCAAGCCGGGCGGCTTTTTTACGCCGGTTGACAGCGGCTTCTACACATGCCCCCTGCATGCTCTAACCCCACAGCAATGCCACGCGACACATGGATTCCCCCAACGTGCTCAGTGCCAGCGGGCGCACCACGGCATAAGCGGCCTCGGTGCTTGCGCGTGGCTGCGGTGTCTCCAAAGGGTGCGACTGTGCATCGCACAAACTCCAGACCTCCAGGTTTTGCAGCGATGTAGCACGTGCGCGCACCACCGCTTTTTCGCCGTTGGCCAACAGCACCACGCTGCCAGGGGGAAACATCGTCAATGCCTTGATCACTTTGGGCACCCACACAGCGTCGTAGGCGGCATCGCGTGCCGCATGCAGCACCTTCATCGCCTCATGCGGCAACTTGGCCTCACGATTGGCGCGCGGTGTCACCATGGCCGCATAGGAATCTGCAATGGCCAGCAGCTTGGCGCCAGGCGCAATATCAGCGTCTCGCAAGCCCTGCGGATAGCCAGAGCCGTCGCTGCGCTCTTGGTGCTGACGCACCACCTGCAGCCACAGCGCATCACTCACCCCCATCTGCGTCAGCAAGGCTGCTGCATGGTCTGGGTGATGCTGCACCATCATGGCTTGCTCGCCGGTCAGCGGTGTGGTTTGCCGGTCCAGGGTGGACTGAATCTCGATCAGCCCCATATCGCGCGTCAATGCCGCACACACCCACGCCGTGCGGGTCGCAGCGTCGACCTGCGCTTCACTGGCGACAATCTCCGTCACCGCCGCAGCCAAAAGCTGCTGCACCACCAAATAAGGGTGCTGCCGATTGGTGTGCAGTGCGGCCAGCAAAGCATCGGCATCTTGCGCGCACGCGTGCTCAATCACATGTGCCATGCCCAGCACCAGCATGCGCATTTCGCTGCGCAGATGGCCAGCATGCACGTCCGCGTGCAGCCGCTCTAGACTGTTTGCCAGCCGTGTGGCGCGCGCAAACACCGGCTCCTGCACGGTTTCCGCACTGGGCGGCTCGGCCAACACTGCGGTCACGCTTTCATCTTGGGGGTCTTGCTGCCCCTCTTCCACCCGCACATAGGCACCCCGGGCCAGCAAAGAGTCAATGTGCCTGGGCAGGCTCAGCACATAGCCTTCGCGCAGCAGCAAGTTGCCCTGCTCGTCATACAGCGTCCATGGCAGGGGTTCGTGGAGGACCAGTTCTTTGGGGTGGATCAGCCGCATAGTTCTTCGCAACGCTTGTCTCAAGGGCCACACAAGCCGTGCCTTACAGCTTGATATGACTCAAAACTAGCACGGCCGCTGCCGCTTGCCTATCCGCAGCACAGTGGCACCCCGCGCAGTGCCCACCACCATGCGCTCGCCCGATGCCAGCAGTTAGCACGCAAAGCACGCAGTTAATAACAACAATTGCTTACATTTGATGCAGGACTGCATTCACGCCGCCACCACGCCTGCCTCGGCGCACGCACCGACTGTCAGATTTTTGAAAGAAACCCAACTACGCCGCAGCGGCTCGCGCACTTAGCTGGACGTATCCACGGGCTTGGCACCGCGCGGTGCAGAAGGAATACCGCGTGCCACACGTGCGTTGTAGACCGTCAGGCGTGCGACGCCCAATTGCGCAGCCACTTGCGCATCAGAGGCCGTGCCCAGCAGCGCGACGGCATCGGCCGTCCAGACCAGCGCACCGCCTTGCTTTTGCGTCAGCGAGGCAATCCCCTGCGCCTGGCGCTTGGCCACCACACTGGCCTTGCTCATGCCCCAGCGCGCAGCCAGCTCGGCATCGCTGTCCGTCCCCAGGGCCGCCAACATCTCGGGGGTCCATTGCACCAGGCCAAACGCCGGTATACCCAGCGCATTGCGCTTGAGGTTCACCGTCTTGGCAGATGTGCCCCAGCGCTCGGCCAGGACGGCATCTTTTTCCTGACCCAGTTGGGCCAGCATGTCGTCCGTCCAGTGCAAGGCGGCTTTGCCCATGAATTGCCTCGTGAAATGCGTGTGAGTTTATGAACAAAAACAGCCGCCAGCGCTTGCTACACCTGCGCAAGCAGCTCTCTTTTTAATTAATGGGTGTGTCCCCAGTAAATCAGCGCATCACGCCCTTCAACCGACAACGACACGGGCGCACCCACGGGCAGCAGCACCTTGGTGGCCACATGGCCATAAGGCAGCCCTTGCAGCACCGGGATGCTCAGCTGTGTGCGCAACCAATCGATCACGCTTTGCAGCTTGTAACCCTTGTCGTGCGGGGTGAGTTTGAACTCCGTGAACTGGCCGAACACAATCGCTTTTTGCTTGGCCAGCACACCCGCGTGCAGCAGCTGGGTGAGCATGCGCTCGATTTTGTAGGGGTGCTCGCCCACGTCCTCCAGGAACAGGATGCCGCCTTCCACCTGCGGGAAGTACGGGGTGCCCAGCAGCGACACCAGCACAGCCAGGTTGCTGCCCCACAGCGTGGCACCGCCTTCGACATAAAAGTCGTCGGGCACCGCACCGGCGGGCTGCTTGGGCATGCGCCAACCCGCACCTTCACCGTGGCAGTAGATCAGGTCTTCAAAGCAGTCGAGCATGATGTCGTCCACTTCGTCCTTTTGACCAAAATCCGCGATCAATGCGGGGCCTGCCCAGCTGATGGCGCCGGTTTGCGCCAACAACGCATTTTGGAATGCAGTGAAATCGCTCAAACCCACAAAGTGCGTACCCTGCTGCACCGCCTTGGCCACGGCCTGGTAGTTGATGCCGGGCAGGATGCGCGAGAGCCCATAGCCCCCGCGGCTGATCAGCGCCACATCCGCGCCGCTGGCGGCGGCACGTTCAATCGACGCAATACGCGTCGCATCGTCGCCCGCAAAACGCAGGTGGCTGCTCAGGGCATCGCTGTCAATTTCTACGTGATGGCCCATCGCTTCGAGGCGTTTGACCGCACGCTTGAATGCTGCTTTGTCACGCACCGCGCCAGAGGGTGAATACACATAGATGTGCTTGGGGCCAACGCTGTGCTCATGGCCGCAGCAGCCGTCATGGTGCTCATGATCGTGGCCGCAGTGCGCATCATGGGCATGGGCATGGGCGTGCCCCGTGTCATGGGTGTGGGCCTGGTGTGCATGCCCGTGGTCATGCTGGCAGCATTCGTGCGCGCCGCAGCCGTGTGCATGCGTGTCGTGATCATGGTCGTGAGCGTGCTCAGACCCAGCAGAGGTTGTTTTCTTGGAAGTCGCCACAGCGTGTCATGCAACCGCTGGGCCGCATGCTCCGTAGATGAGAGAGAAATTCTGTCGGCTAGGGCCCTGTGGCCCTGGCTGTTGCCCCAAAGTATTCCATAGCCTGCGTCGCACTGGTGGCGGCTTGCGCTGGAACCATAGGGTGCATGAGGGTCTGTTGCAGCACCTGGGGGTGTTGCGCCAGTACAGGCAACGCCTGCTGCCAGGCGGCTGCCCATGCGGCCTGCGGCATCAGGGCATTGCTTGCACTGCGCGTAATCCAGCACTTGCCCTGCGCCAGCCATGGCAGCACCACATCCTGGGGCACAGCAGGCCATTGCGCCTGCACCCTGGGCCAGGCTTTGAGCGCAGCACGATGGCCAGGTTTTTCAAAAGGAATAGCTAGTGGCGCAATCCCAGCCTGCCCATAAGACCAAAAACCTGCTTGAACCATGGCGTGCTCGACTTCCCACGAGGGTTTGTTGGCCGCCGATTGCAGCCACCGCGCCAGTGTCTGGGGCGGTGCGGCATGGGGCCAGGCGTCAATCAACCAAGCCCCCACCCAACGCGTTGGTGCCGCCTGCGCCACGGCCAGCCCCAGCCGGGCACCATCGCCCTCACCCACCAGCACCACATGGCGCAAATCCAGCGCCTGCACCAGATCCACCACGGTCTGAATGTGCCCCGCCGCCGTGTGCGCCTTGTCCCGTTTGGGCTGGTCACTGCGGCCAAAACCGGGCAAATCGGGTACGACCACGCGGTGGCCCGCTGCCAGCCAGCACGCCACCAGATGGCGAAATGCATAGCCCCAGCTGGCCGCGCCGTGCAGGCACAGCCAGGTCAGCGGTGCCTGCTGCGGGCCTTCGTCCACCACCGCCATGCGCAGCCCCTCCAGGGCGGCCAAGTCACTGCGCCACTGCGGGGCATACGGCCAGTCGGGCAAATTCGCGAAAGCGCTGTTGGGCTGACGCAGTGCCGTGTCTTTGAGCGGGTGATTGGCCAATGCCACCGCCCGGTTGGCCGCACGGCGCTGCTGGAAAAATGCGGCCAGCACCGCCGCGCATTCTTCGGCCAATACGCCGCGCACCACCTCGGTCTGGTGGTTGATCTGCGCATAGCCAAAGACATTGAGCACCGAGCCCGCGGCCCCCGTTTTGGGCTCGGCTGCGCCGTAGACCACGGTATCCACACGCGCATGCAGCATGGCGCCGCTGCACATGGTGCACGGCTCCAGCGTCACGTACAGGGTGCAGCCGTCCAGGCGGTAATTACCCAGCTTGCGTGCCGCCGCACGCAGCGCCAGCACCTCGGCATGGGCGGTCGGGTCCTGGCCAGCCAGCGGGGCATTGCAGCCCTCGCCCACCACCTGCCCGTCTTTGACCACCACCGCGCCCACGGGCACTTCGCCAGCGGCAGCGGCTTGCTGCGCCAGCAACAGGGCGTGGCGCATCCAGTGGGCGTGATCGGGTGTCCGTGTGGTCATGGGCAAGGATTATCAATGCCCCTGGGCAGATTCACCCGCGCATGCGCAAACCTGTACAGACTGGGATAATCCGCCCCCTATGTCTTTGCTGCCCCACCAACTCGAACTCTTATCCCCCGCCCGCAACGCCGATATCGGCATCGAGGCGGTGAACCACGGTGCGGACGCCGTCTACATCGGTGGCCCCGGCTTTGGTGCACGCGCCACGGCGGGCAATGAGATCCGTGACTTGGAGCGCCTCGTCCAACACGCGCACCGCTTTAACAGCCGCATCTTCATCACGCTCAACACCATCTTGCGCGACGATGAACTCGAAGGTGCCCGCAAGATGGCCTGGGACATGTACAACATCGGCGCCGATGCGCTGATCATCCAAGACATGGGCCTGCTGGAGCTGGACCTGCCGCCCATCCAGTTGCATGCCTCCACCCAAAACGACATTCGCACCCCCGAGAAAGCCAAGTTCCTGCAAGACGCAGGCCTTTCCCAGATCGTGCTGGCGCGCGAGCTGGACTTGAAGCAGATCAAGGCCGTGCACAACGTGCTAGATCCGCACACCACCATTGAATACTTCATCCACGGCGCGCTGTGCGTGGCGTATTCGGGCCAGTGCTTCATCACGCACGCCCACACCGGGCGCAGCGCCAACCGGGGTGACTGCAACCAGGCTTGCCGCCTGCCCTATGAGGTGATGGACGACAAGGGCCGCATCATTGCGCACGAAAAGCATGTACTGTCGATGAAGGACAACAACCAGACCGACAACATGCGCGCGCTGGTGGATGCGGGCGTGCGCAGCTTCAAGATTGAAGGCCGCTACAAAGACATGGCGTACGTGAAGAACATCACGGCGCACTACCGCAAGATCCTGGACGAGATCATTGAAGAGCGCGAGTTCTCCGAGATGCCGCTGGCACGCTCGTCCTCCGGCGCGACCACCTTCACCTTCAACCCCGACCCCGACCAGAACTTCAACCGCGAGTTCACCGACTACTTTGTCAATGGCCGCCAAGACGACATCGGCGCCTTCGACACACCCAAAACGCCGGGGCGTGCTGTGGGCTGGGTCACGCAAGTGGGCGACAAGTGGTTTGAGTTCGAGAGCAACGACAAAGCCGCCATCTTCAACAACGGCGACGGCCTGTGCTACTACGACCTGCAAAAGGAACTGGTGGGCCTGCACATCAACCGCGCCGAGTGCGTGAATGCCAAAAAAGGCATCTGGCGCATGTTCCCGAAAGACCCGATTGCGGGCTTTAAGGACTTGCGCAAGGGCCTGGAAGTCAACCGCAACCGTGACATGAACTGGGTGCGCATGCTGGACAAAAAGTCCAGTGACCGCCGCATCGGCCTGTGGGCCGAGTTCAAGGACACCGCCAACGGCTTTGCGCTCACGCTGACCGATGAAGACGGCTTTGTGGGCAGCGCCACGATCGCGCAAGCACACCAGGCAGCCACCGATGCATCGAAGGCCGAAGCCACACTGCGTGAACAGCTGGGCCGCTTTGGCGCGTCGATTTTTGCAGTCAACGACATCAGTCTAAGCGTGAGCCAGCCGTGGTTTTTGCCAGCCTCAACCCTGAACCAGCTGCGCCGCGATGCACTGGAGGCTTTGGAGTCCGCCCGCGCCAGCGGCTTTACGCGCCTGCCGCGCGCCAAGCCCGTGGAGCCACCCGCTCCGTTCCCCGAAGACACGCTGAGCTATCTGGCCAACGTCTACAACCAAAAAGCGCACGACTTCTACATGAAGCATGGTGTGAAGGTGATCGACGCGGCGTACGAAAGCAAGGAAGAGCTGGGCGAAGTCAGTCTGATGATCACCAAGCACTGCGTGCGCTTCTCGATGAGCCTGTGCCCCAAACAGGCCAAGGGTGTGATTGGCGTGAAGGGCACCATCAAGGCAGAGCCGCTGCAACTGATCAACGGCAAGGAAAAGCTCACCCTGCGCTTTGACTGCAAGCCCTGCGAAATGCATGTGGTGGGCAAGATGAAGCAGTCGGTGCTGAACCAGCATGCCAAGGAGATGAAAGAGTTCCCCATGCAGTTCTACCGCACGCGCCCTGCCCCCCAGGTCAAAGCGTAAGCCTCGCTTCAGCGCCTCGTCACAGTTGGTGACACATCAGGCACACAAGCGTGCCGTTCGTCGTTAGGATTCCGGCGCTGCACTTTGACTAAAAATCAGGTGCAACGCCCAGCCAACAAGGCGTCTTTGCTCTCAATTTGCAAAGACTGCTCTTACCTTCCTTGCGACTGCATGCCTCCAACTGCCCACCACCATGCGGCCTCCGCCCCTTTGCAGGGCGAAGCGTTGCTCTCCTTCCTGGACCAATCTCTCGAACAACTGTTCAGCGAACACCGCAGCGCCCGCATCAGCCACACAGACCGCGAACACGCGCTGGCTGAACTGCTCAGCCAGCAGCAATTTGCCCCCCAAACCCTTTCCGAGCTGGTGCAGTTGCACAGCGCCTGGATGTATGCCGATCAACCCGCCATGGCGGTTCAGACCTTGGCGCAGCACAGCGACACGGTCACCCACAGCTTGCAAGGCACCGCGCTGTGGCATGCCCAAGCCAGCATTGCCCTGCACCGCGCGCAAAGTCTGCTGAGCGAAGATGCCACCGCTGCCCAGCAGGCCTTGGCCGATGCCCTGCCCCCCATGCGCCAGCTGGATGCAGAAACACTCGCGCCGCTGTACCCACACTGGTTGTCGCTGGCACAGTCGTGCGAGGCCCACACCCTGGCCGAGCAGGCCATCGACTGGCTGGCACCCTTGCTCACCCACGATGCGCAAAGCTTTACCGACCGGGTCCAACCTTGGCTGGACAAAACCCGCCTGGCTCAGGTCCGCGCAGATGATGCGGCGGCTCTGAGCCATGCCCATGCAGCCATCGCGCAGATGGCCCAGCTGCAGCAAGATGATGCACACCCGGACTTCGACACCTGGGCACAGCTGGGCGACATGCTGCTGCCCGTGTGCCCGGCCAGCGTGGCACATTGGGCCAGCACCAGCCAAACCCATGTGCAGCGCACCGAGGCGACAGCACCCAGCCCCGCCGTCCGGCAGCACCGCGCCATCTATACCGCGCGGCTGCAGGCCCTGGCCTGCGCCCAGTTGGGCCAGCTCGATCAAGCCATTGCTTGGGGGCGTCTGGGGCGCTATGAGCTGTCAGGCTATGAAGGGGATGACTTTGTCGCCACCTGGATGGAGTGGCTGTATGCCCAGGACCTGCTCGATGAGCTGGCCCCCATTGCCCTGGAAAGCGTCTTCCACAGCCGCCCTGCCAGCTTGCAAGTGGGCTGGAAAGTGGCCCAAGAATGCATAGAACGTGACACGTCGCACCGCGCCACCTGGGCCCGGATTCTGGCCTGGTGCTGCATGGACCGCGAATGCCGCGAACGCGTACCTGCCCCGCCCCATCCCGCGCAGCACTATCTGGCGATGGTGCAGGCCGAATCGCCCGATGACGGCATCGTGATGTTGATGAAAGGCCTGGAGCTGGCACGCAGCCGCAAACAGTGGGACAAGGCCCTGCCGCTGCTCGAGCAAGCCTGCGCACAGCACCCCCAGCTGTGCAACTCTGAAGTGGTCCTCATGCTCTGGGCCACCCGCTTTCACATTCACGGCGAGGCGGCACTGCAGATGCCGATTCCTGCCGCGCCTTCGGGGCACTGGAGCTATGGGCTGGCCGTCGCGCTGGACGATGACGACGACATGAAGCCCTATATGGGCGGCAAGAAGAACCTGCCCGCCCATGCACTGCGCCAAGCATTGGTGCAGCACTACTACGAGCAGGGCCTGGTCCATTTCGAGCAGTTCTGGCAAACCGGGCAAGGCGGCTTCAAGGACGCCGACATCCACATTTATTCGATGCTGTGCAACAACCTAGCGATCAAGCTGCGCCACAACGAAGACTATGCACGTGCTGCCGATCTGCACCAGCGCGGCCTGGCCAGCAGTCCGTTTGCCGAACATCTGCATGGCCTGCTGTGGTGCTCCATCATGCCCGACGACTACGTCGGCATTGCACGCACTGCCGAGAGCTTGTGGCACTTTGCCCGTGAGCATGGCTATGGCCGCCACAACCCCTACCTGTATTTCAACTGGGTGGCCGAGGCCCTGTTCCACCTGGATCGCTCGGCAGAGATCAGCATCTGGCTGGAGCGCCTGGAGCTGTGGTGGCAAGAAGAGGCCGATGAAGACGATGCCGAGGAGCGGCACCAGTACCTGGAATGCCTGCTGATCATGCTGGACTTTTTTGCCACCGGCCACGCTGCACTGGTGGCCCCCCGCCTGCCCGCCTTGGTGCAAGAAGTGCGCCCCCTGCGCCTTATCGTGCTGCAGCGGCGTTTAGGACGCGTGCTGATGGACTGCGGCCAGCACGCCGAAGCCCTGCCGCTGCTGCAGACAGCCGTGGAACTGGCTGCCAGCACCGACAGCAGCTTTGAAGCGGAGAATGCCCCCAAAGATCTGCAACGCTGCCAGGAGGCGCTGGCCGAAGCCACCACCCGCAAACCTTGGTGGAAGCTGTGGTGACCCCCCAGACCACGGCACCAGGCTTGCTGGGCTACAGCCCGCGCGATGTGGCCAATGCGCCGCACATCAAAGCCCGCATCCAGGCACGCAGCGCAGCCCGCGCAGACAGGGTGGACGTTGCGGCCTGGCTGAGCAATCACTTCTACCGCCATGTGGTGGGCAATGTGCAGGCACCGCCCCCGGCGGTGCAGCCTCTGCACAGCCAGGAAGATTTGCGCGCGCAAATGGGTACGCACAGCCCTGCCTGGGCATTGCAGCGATTGCCCATGCTGCCACCCGATACCCCTGGCCCGGCTGCGCTGTGGTGGGTTGACCCAGACAGTCGCCACGTGCTGCAGCTGGAAGAGCGATTGCTGGAGTTTTTGGGCAGCCGCACCGGCACCTCGCTAGAAGGCAAGCTCCAGCGTATCAATGCCCCCCAGGCCTTGGCCCGCTGGACCCTGGAACACCTGGCCTTTGAAAAACGCAAAGCCACAGGCCAGATCGATCACCAGCCCGATGCCGTCCAGGCGGTACTGCGCACCCCCAACGGGGTATTTGTGGAGTTTCGCCCTGACAGCCCCCAGCTGCGCACCGAAATGGCTTTTGAGAGCCAGGAGATGGGCCACTGTGTGGGGCAATTTGCAGACCGTCAGCGCCTGCGTGGTGGCTATGGCGAGCGTTACGCCAACGCCTGCCACAAGGGACAGATGCGCTTGTTCAGCTTTCGCACCGGCCAAGGCCAGCCACGCATCACCCTCAATGCCTTCGTGCAGCCCAGCGGTCTGCTGCAGATCGAACAAATCAAGGGCAAACAAAACCGCCCTCCGATTGCACGCTACCTGCCTGATGTGCTGCAGCTGCTCAACCACCTACCTTTGGACGCACAGCTGCCCAACGATGCGATTGCCATGGGGCTGGTGCGCCTGCCCGACCATTTGCTGGATCTGGGTGCGCAACCCACGCCGTGGAAGACCGTCGCGGCACTGCACAGCGAAAGTGAGCAGCTGTGGCTGATGCAGCAGTACCCGCAGTTTCTGCACCAACTGCCGTCCTTGCAGCCCCTGGCGCAGTGGATGGCACTGGCCCGCAATGAGGGACAGGCGCTCAAAGCCCTGGACAAGCAGCCACTGACCGATGCCGTGCAGGCCACACTGTCGCTGGCGCGGCAGCGGCCCGGCAGCCCCACAACTGCATCGGGAGTGCACCCATGAAGCTGCTGCTGCCCCCACTGCTGCTCTTGCTGGGCCTGGCTTGGCTGGGCTTTCACCTGGCCGGCTGGCTAGGCCTGGGCACAGTCGGCTTGCTGCTGGCCTGGCTGCTGCGCAAAGCCCTGCAGCGCGCCCAGCGCATGCGCCGCGAAGGCCACGTCAGCCATTACCAGACGGGCAATGACGCGCTGAATAGCGCGCTGGCCCTGTGCCACCCCATGGCCTTTCACTGCGTGCTGGGGGGGGTGGCCGATGCCGAGCTGCTGCCACCTGATGATGATCTGGCCAAGCAGCTGCGCCCCATGCTGTTGCACCATCTGGGGCTGCGCACGGATTTGGAAGAGGCACAGATTCACCGCCAGTTTCCGCAGCAGCTACGCCAGCGCTGGTTTCAACTGGATCTGCAGACCCCGCATCCGCAAGACGAGGCACGCGCAGCCATGGCATTGGCTTGTGCCCGGGTCGCGTTTTTTGTGCGTTGCGCCCACATGATGGGCTGGCTACCGCAGGATTTACAGCAAGAGGTGCTGCTGCTCAACGCACGCCGTGCCCGTGACTGTTTTGGCAGTTGGCTGGAATATGGGCATGCCTATGCCCAAGGCCGCCAGCAGTGGCTGGCGCATGGGCGCTCCGACATTCTAGGTGTGGACTTCAGCCCGGCCGACGTGGCGCAATGGGTTCAAAGCGCCACCCACCCCTGGCATGCATTGGCCTGGCCACCCTGCCCCACCTCGGTGGCGCCGAGCGCCACAAGCCCGCAGGCGTGACGTGCCCAACATGCAGCCGTTCTGCAAGCTCGATAAGGCCTGCGACAATACGGCCGCATGCCACGCCTGAAGCCCCCCCCCAAAGAAGAAAGCCAGCTGCTGCCCGACTATGCAGCCCTGCCGGATAGCGCCATCCACGTGCCCGTCACTGCCGCCGACTTTGCGCAAGCACGCACGCAGTTGCTGGCGCAATCAGCGCTGGGGTTTGACACCGAGAGCAAGCCGTTGTTTCACATTCACCAGATAGATACCGGCCCGCATGTGGTGCAACTGGCGACCCCCCAGGCGGCCTGGCTGCTGCAGCTGCACCACCCACAGGCCCTGGCGCTGGCACGTGAAATCATCAGTCACGCAGGCATCTGCAAGGTCGGTTTTGGCCTGGACAATGACAAGTCCAGCCTGCCCAAGCGACTGGGCGTGGAGCTGGCCCACATTGTGGATCTGGACCGGGTGTTCAAGCGCTACGGCTATGGGGCTTCCACCGGCGTGCGCGCCGCCATAGCCCTGGTGCTGGGGCAGAACTTTCACAAGTCCAAAAAGCAGTCCACCAGCAACTGGTCACTGCCCACACTGAGTCCCGCGCAAATCCGCTATGCCGCCAATGATGCGCACGGCCCCGCCATGGTCTACGCGGCCCTGCCTGCCTGGGAGGCCCAGCAAGCTGAGGCGCCTGCAGTCCAACCTCAGCGCCCACCCCGTGCAGCCCAGCCACCCCGCACGCACGAGGCAGCCCACGCACCACGCCCTTCGCACCCACCACGCGCGGCTTTGTTCCAGGCACCCAAAAAACCGTTAAATTGACCAACACCCATTGCGCAGCAAGTGCTTGTAGCTATGGATTCAGGATTTCTTGTCCTCGATCACAAGGCATAAGCACATAGCATTTGCATCGTTGGCAGCGCAGTTTTTCTTTTCCACAATGGCTGGTTTACACACCAACCTTCGGAGACAAAAAATGCGCTTAGAAACATTGGCCGTTCACGCGGGCTACAGCCCCGACCCCACCACCAAGGCAGTGGCCGTACCCATCTACCAGACGGTGGCCTATGCGTTCGACAGCGCCCAGCATGGCGCCGATCTGTTTGATTTGAAGGTGCCGGGCAATATCTACACCCGCATCATGAACCCCACCACCGACGTGCTGGAAAAGCGCGTGGCAGCGCTGGAAGGCGGCATTGCAGCACTGGCCGTGGCCTCGGGCATGGCCGCTATCACTGCGGCCATCCAGACCTTGGCCGAAGCGGGCGACAACATCGTTTCCGCCAGCACGCTCTACGGCGGCACCTACAACCTGTTTGCCCACACCTTTCCGCAGCAAGGCATTGAAGTGCGCTTTGCCGACCCGCGCGACCCTGCCAGCTTTGGCAAGCTGATTGATGCCAAGACCAAGGCGGTGTTCATCGAGTCCATCGGCAACCCGCTGGGCAATGTGACCGACATCCGCGCGCTGGCCGATGTGGCCCACGCCCATGGCGTGCCGCTGATCGTGGACAACACCGTGCCATCGCCCTATTTGCTGCGCCCCTTCGAGTTTGGGGCCGACATCGTGGTGCATTCGCTAACCAAGTACCTGGGCGGGCACGGCACCAGCGTGGGCGGCGCCATCGTGGACAGCGGCAAGTTCCCTTGGGCCGAGCACAAAGCCCGCTTCAAGCGCCTGAATGAGCCCGATGTGAGCTATCACGGCGTGGTTTACACCGAAGCCCTGGGCCCAGCAGCCTTCATCGGCCGTGCCCGCGTGGTGCCGCTGCGCAATATGGGCGCGGCCATCTCGCCACAGAACGCTTTCCAGATCCTGCAAGGCATTGAGACCTTGGCCTTGCGCATGGACCGCATCTGCGAGAACACGCAAAAGATTGCCGAGACTCTGCAAAACCACCCCAAGGTGGAATGGGTGCGTTACGCCGGCCTGAAAGACCACCCCGACCACGCCATCGTGCAAAAGCAATCGCAAGGCCGTGCCTCGGGCATTCTGTCGTTCAGCCTCAAGGGCGATGACGGCCGCGCCGCCGGTGCGCGCTTTCTGGATGCGCTGCAGCTGTTCACGCGCCTGGTGAACATTGGCGATGCCAAGTCGCTGGCCACCCACCCGGCTTCGACCACCCACCGCCAACTCGATGCGGCCGAGCTGGCCAAGGCCGGCGTGACCGAAGGCATGGTGCGCCTGTCGGTCGGCATTGAGCACATTGACGATCTGCTGGCCGATCTGAACCAGGCCCTGGATCAGGTCTAAACCACTGTGGGCACTGACGTCGGCCCCATCCTGTGCAGTGGGCCGACGTCAAAACGCTGAACGGCTAGACGAAAAAAACCGCTGCCTAGGCAGCGGTTTTCAATTCCCTTGGAGGAGAGCCAGCGCTTAGAAGCGGTAGCCAACGCCCACACCAACCAGCAGAGGGTCAACCTTGAATTTACCAATACCGCTGTTGATGGTGGTGTCGATATAGACCTTCTTAATGTCGAAGTTCAGCGACCAGTTCTTGTCCAGCGCGTAGTCAAAGCCCACTTGCAGAGCACCGCCCCAGCTATTCTTTTTTACATCCAAACCAGCGGGCAAATCCACGCTAGAGAAACGTGTGTAGTTGATACCTGCGCCCACGTAAGGCTTGAAAGCGCCGAAATTGGTGAAGTGGTACTGCGCCAGCAATGTGGGTGGCAGGTGCTTCAAAGAACCAATCTTGGCGCCATTGAGCTTGACGTCGTGTTTTTGTGGATAAGTCAAAATCAGTTCAGCAGCCAAGTTCGGAGTGAAGTAGTAGCTGATATCCAGCTCAGGAATCACTTTGTCATTGACGCTCACGCCAGCCTTGCCAGCAGCACCGCCGTTATCGCTGTCCAAATGCACAGCGCGCAGGCGCACTTGCCAGTTGCCATCTTGCTGCTGCGCCATAGCAGCACCGGAAGTCATTGCACACAGAGCGGCCACGGCCAACAGAGTCTTTTTCATAATGGGTGATGAATCAAAGTCCGGGGACAGCCCCCGTGAATGCATTGCATCACTGCACCCCGACTCCGGGTTTGCCTTAGGTCAAATGCACCATGCACAACCATTTCAGTACTTACTGAAATGTTGGCATTGAGCAACAAGTTGTTGCACAGCCCTCAATGTGCCTGTGTTGATGAGGTGCCGCGCAAACGCTGCCAGGCACTCACTGCCAGCACAATGACGCCGCCAATGATCGCGCCCACCACCACATGCACCACCAGGGGCAGCAGTGTGGCCACCGCGCCCCCCTGCGGCAGTAATACGGTATCTACCCACGCCTGCAAGGGCGCAATTCCGTGCACCAGCAAGCTGCCGCCCACCAGGAACATGGCCGCCGTGCCCACCACGGACAGGCCTTTCATCAACCACGGGTTGAAGGCGATCAGACCACGGCCCAGCGCCTGCAAGGCGCTGCTGTCTTTGCGCATCAGCCACAGCCCCACATCGTCCATGCGCACAATGCAGGCCACCAGTCCGTAGACAAACACCGTGATCGCCAGGGCCACCACCACCAGCACCATCACTTGCTTGGCAAACGGCGCATCGGCCAGCGTGCTCAGCGCAATCGCCAGAATTTCTGCAGACAAAATAAAGTCGGTGCGCACAGCGCCGCTGACTTTTTGCTTTTCGTAGGCAGCCGCATCCATGCCCGCTTCACGGGCAGCAATAACGGAAGACTGCGCCACCCCTTGCGCTTTGGCGGCTTCAAAGTCCTGCAGCAGCGCCGGAGGATTCTGGCGTTTGTGCAGCGAATGCAGGATTTTCTCCACCCCCTCAAAGCACAGAAAAGCGCCCCCCACCATCAACAGCGGCGTGATGAGCCAGGGGATGAAGGCGCTGATCAGCAAAAACGCGGGCACCAGCACCACTTTATTCAGCAGAGAACCTTTGGCCACCGCCCACACCACAGGCAGTTCGCGGTTGGATTTGACGCCGGCCACCTGCTCGGCGTTGAGTGCCAGGTCATCCCCGAGCACGCCTGCCGTTTTCTGCATGGCGACTTTGCTCATCACCCCCACATCGTCCACCATGACCGCCGATTTGCGCGCGGCCACCTTGGTCATCAGCGCCACATCATCGAGCAGCGCTGCAATGTCATCGAGCAGCATCAAAAGTCCCGCACCGGCCATAGTTTTCCCCTCAAAAAGAATGCATGCATCTTCCAACCAGATGCGTTGTCAACGTGTAGGAAGAGCCCCGCAAAACCCGCACCGCTCTGCGCGGGCCGCGTGCTCAGGGCTGTTCGTAGTAGCTGTGCGCTGCGTCGCTGAGCAGATTGGCCTGCATGCTCATCACATACGGCAGGCCCAAAAAGTTGCGCCAGCCGCTCCAGTCCGCTTGCGTGATCTTGCCGTCCTTGTTCACATCCAGCGCCACCGGGGCCGTGCTGTAGAGCGCCTGCCCCGAGGCGGCAGACTTGAACTTCTCGCCCTTTTTGTCGGTACTCAGCGGGCGGCCTGTGGCGGCATCCACGGCCGTGATGGGCTCGCCCACAAAACCTTCGCGGATGACATAGACCTCTTTGTAGCCTTGGCCGGCCTGCCCTTTGTCCACCCACAGATCGGGGCGTGCCATCAAATTGGCAGCCTCGGCGGCACAGGCGCCCGTGCGGCACAGCACAGCGACGGGCGCATCTTTGTAGGGCAGCGCTTCCTGCACGGCCTGCCAGAACGCGGCCGCACTCTGGCGCACTTCGCTGCCAGCCACCACACCAAAACGGCACTCGCTGCCGTCGTCCGAGCGGATTTGCGCCTGCGGCGCACCGCTGGGGTGCGGCTGGCACTGCTGGTACACGCGTGGATAAGGCAGATGCCGCGCCCCTTCCGGGTGGCCCAGACGGTATTCCGTGGCATCGCGCACATCCAGCAAGTTCATGCGCTGGCTGGCTGGCAGCTGCGTGCCCACATAGGCGCGGGCGGCGCTGATATCGGCCGCATAGTGGCGCTCAGGCGCGTACAGCACGGGAGCAGTGGCAACAGCAGCGACCTTGGCGGGTGCTGTTTTGCCACCGTACAAACCTTTGACGTAGGTGCAACCCGAGGTCAAAACGAGGACGCCCAGGGCGCTGAGCTTGAGCGCCCCAATCAATGTGCTGCGTGGCATAGATAGCTGGTGGTGTAGACAACTTGCCTGCGGCGGCGCATGCGCCCTAGCCTCTCAGGCAAAGACCACATCATAGGCGCTTGCCTACACGCCCGCGCCGCTGGCGCTGCACAATGCAGCCACCATGTTCTGGATCTCCGACCACCCACCGACCAACTTTCTGGAAGCCATTCTGGCCCTGCTGCGCTGGCTGGGAAAATTGATGGAGTGGCTGAGTTTCTAGCCGCGCACACCCGCTGCCTGATCGCATTTCAGGAGCAGCTTGCGCGCATGCAGCCTTCACTTCGATGTGTTTTCCAGCTGAAACATAGCAATGACAAGCGCTGTTCGCTTCTCTTTTTAAATTGCTTCCAATAAAAAAGGCTCTGCCATATGCAGAGCCTTTTTGTCGCCGCAGCGCAGATGCCTGGTATCAACCCAGCCACTTGCGGGCGTTGCGCCACACGCGCAGCCATGGACTGAATTCGGACTTGTCGCCCGAAGTCCAGCTCATCTGCACATTGCGGAACACACGCTCAGGGTGCGGCATCATCGCGGTGAAGCGGCCGTCGGCCGTGGTTACTGCCGTCAAGCCACCGGCAGAGCCGTTGGGGTTGAACGGGTACTGCTCGGTCGCCTGGCCGAAGTTGTCCACATAGCGCATGGCGCCAATGGCCTGATCGGCATTGCCACGGAACTTGAAGTTGGCATAACCCTCACCGTGCGCCACAGCGATCGGCAAGCGCGAGCCAGCCATACCTTGCAGGAACAGGCTGGGCGACTCCAGCACTTCCACCATGGAGAGGCGCGCTTCAAAACGGTTGCTCTGGTTTTGCGTAAAGCGTGGCCAGTCTTGCGCGCCAGGGATGATGTCGGCCAGCTCGGCAAACATCTGGCAGCCGTTGCACACGCCCAGACCGAAGGTGTCGGTGCGGCCAAAGAACTGCTGGAACTGCTCAGACAGACGGTCGTTGAACGTGATCGAACGAGCCCAGCCAATGCCGGCACCCAGGGTGTCGCCATAGCTGAAACCACCGCAGGCCACCACACCGGCAAAGTCCTTGAGCTGTGCGCGGCCCGACTGCAGGTCGGTCATGTGCACGTCCACGGCTTCAAAACCAGCTTCGGTGAAGGCGTAGGCCATTTCCACGTGAGAGTTCACGCCCTGCTCGCGCAGCACGGCCACGCGGGGCTTGGCCGCCACGTTGATGAAAGGTGCCGCCACGTTCTCTTGCGGGTCAAACGTCAGGTGCACGTGCATGCCCGGGTCATTGGGCACACCGGCAGCTGCGTGTTCGCTGTCGGCGCAAGCGGGGTTGTCGCGCTGCTGGGCAATCTTCCAGCTCACGGCATCCCACACCTGGTGCAGATCGCTCAAGGTGGCGCCAAACACCTTGTTCGCATCGCGCCAGACCTGCAGCTCGCCCTTGCCGGCTTCCACAGGGGACGATGCGGGGCGGGTCTTGCCGATGATGCTCGAGCACTGGATCAAACCGTGTGTGCGCAGCACGTCCATCACGGCGGTGCGATCTTCCGTCTTGATCTGCAACACCACACCCAGCTCTTCGTTGAACAGCGCGCGCAGCGTCTGCTCTTCGCGACGGCCCGCCACCTGCTTGCCCCAGTTTTTGCCTTCGCCGCTGTCCATACGGCTGTCAGAGATGCCATCACCTTCGGTGATCAGCATGTCCACATTCAGTGCCACGCCCACATGGCCGGCAAAGGCCATTTCCGCTACGGTGGCCAGCAAGCCGCCGTCGCCCTTGTCGTGGTAGGCCAAGATCTTTCCGGCAGCGCGCAGCGCATTCACGGCATCCACCAGCGCGATCAAATCCTTGGCGTCGTCCAGATCGGGGGTTTCGTTACCGGACTGGTTCAACACCTGACCAATGATGGAGCCGCCCATGCGGTTCTTGCCACGACCCAGGTCAATCAGCACCAGCGAAGAATCTTCCACTTCGGCGTTCAACTGGGGTGTCAGCGTGGTGCGCACATCGTCAATCGATGCAAAGCCGGTGATCAGCAAGCTCACAGGCGATGTCACCTTCTTGGTCACACCGTTCTCGGTCCACTGCGTGCGCATGGACAGGCTGTCCTTGCCCACCGGAATCGAGATGTTCAGCGCAGGGCACAGCTCCATGCCCACAGCCTTCACCGTGGCGTACAGGTCTGCGTCTTCACCGGGTTCGCCGCATGCAGCCATCCAGTTGGCCGACATCTTCACCTTGCTCAACTCAATCGGCGCGGCCAACATATTGGTGATGGCTTCGGCCACGGCCATACGGCCCGATGCAGGCGCATTGATGGCTGCCAGCGGTGTGCGCTCGCCCATGGCCATGGCTTCGCCCTTGAAGCCTTGGTAATCGGCCAGCGTCACGGCCACGTCAGCCACGGGCACTTGCCAGGGGCCGACCATCTGGTCGCGGTGCGTCAAACCACCCACGGCACGGTCGCCGATGGTGATCAGGAAACGCTTGGAAGCCACGGTGGGGTGGGCCAGCACTTCGATCACAGCTTTTTCCAGCGGCAAGCCATTCAAGTCCATGGCGGGCAGCGCGCGCTGCGCGGTGGTCACGTCCTTGGTCATTTTGGGCGGCTTGCCCAGCAACACGTCCATGGGCATGTTGACGGGGAACTGCTGGTCGCCAGACGCAACCGCCGTGTCTTCCAGAATCAACTCACGCGCTTCGGTGGCCGTACCGATCACCGCAAACGGGCAGCGCTCGCGCTCGCAGAAGGCGGTGAACTGTGCCAGCGACTCGGGCGCAATCGCCATCACATAGCGCTCTTGCGATTCGTTGGACCAGATTTCCTTGGGAGCCAGACCGGACTCTTCCAGGTTCACGGCCCGCAGATCAAAGCGTGCACCGCGACCGGCGTCGTTGGTCAGCTCGGGGAACGCATTGGACAGACCACCGGCACCCACGTCGTGGATGGCCAAGATGGGGTTCTTGTCGCCTTGCTGCCAGCAGTGGTTGATCACCTCTTGCGCACGGCGCTCGATCTCAGGGTTGCCGCGCTGCACGGAGTCAAAGTCCAGCTCCGCCGCGTTGGTGCCCGATGCCATGGAGCTGGCTGCACCACCGCCCATGCCAATGCGCATGCCGGGGCCACCCAGCTGAATCAGCAGCGTACCAGCGGGGAACAGGATCTTCTTGGTCTGATCGGCATCGATCACGCCCAGGCCACCGGCCAGCATGATGGGCTTGTGGTAGCCGCGGGTGATATCACCCACTTGCTGTTCGTACTCGCGGAAGTAACCGGTCAGGTTCGGGCGGCCAAACTCGTTGTTGAACGCCGCGCCACCCAGCGGGCCTTCGATCATGATTTGCAACGGGCTGGCAATGTGCTCGGGCTTGCCCACTTCACTACCCCACAGCTTGGAAACCGTGAAACCGGTCAGACCGGCTTTGGGCTTGGAGCCACGGCCGGTAGCACCTTCGTCACGGATTTCACCGCCCGCGCCAGTCGATGCGCCAGGGAACGGAGAAATGGCGGTCGGGTGGTTGTGCGTTTCCACCTTCATCAGCACATGGTTGGTGGCGTTCTGCTTTTGATAGCTGGGAGCGCTTGCTGTGCCTTGGCTGGCATCGAATTTGGCGGTGAATCGCTCCACCGCATGACCTTCCATGATGGAGGCGTTGTCCGAATACGCCACCACCGTGTGCTGGGGCGAAACGGCCTCGGTGTTGCGGATCATGCCGAACAGCGACTTGTCTTGCGCCACACCGTCAATCGTGAACTGGGCGTTGAAGATCTTGTGGCGGCAGTGCTCCGAGTTGGCCTGCGCAAACATCATCAACTCCACATCGGTGGGGTTGCGCTTCAAACCATTGAAAGCGTTGACCAGGTATTCAATCTCGTCCTCGGCCAGGGCCAGGCCCCATTGCTTGTTGGCTTTTTCCAGGGCAGCGCGACCGCCGCCCAGCACATCCACAAACTCCATGGGCGCCGCTTGCAGGGCGGAGAACAGTTGCTCCGCTTCGGCACGCGTGGCAAAGACCGATTCGGTCATGCGGTCGTGCAGCAAGGCGGCGATCTGTGCGGTTTGCTCCGCGCTCAGCTCGGGTGTGCCGCCCAGCAAGCCGGACTTCAGGGCCACGCGGTACTCGGTGATGCGCTCCACACGGAACACGTTCAGGCCGCAGTTACGGGCAATGTCGGTTGCCTTGGACGCCCAGGGCGAGATCGTGCCCATGCGCGGGGTGACCACCAGCGCCACGCCGTCGCCTGCGCCCACATACGGATCCCCATACGTCAACAAGGCCGCCAGACGCTGGGTTTGTTCAGCAGTCGGGGCGGCCTCGGTGGCAACCAGATGGATGAAGCGGGCATCGATACCCGTGATCTTTGGATGGATGGCGACCAGATCGGTCAAGAGTTGCTGGGCGCGGAACGAGCTCAGGGCGTTTCCACCCTCCAACTGAGTCAAATGCAAGGTCACGAGGCGGCCTGTTTATGTGAAGGCTTGTGAAAAGCGTCCAGCCCCGTGGGGCAACCCGCAAAGCTGGGCGCTGAATCGAGAGAGTGCTTATTTTACCGGGCTGAATACTCTTTATATGGAAAGCGATATGAGCAGGGGGAATAGACGTATGCCTTGCACGCAATCCCCAACACCCTGCTAGCAATGTCAACAAGTGCACCTGCGCCGTCGCCCAAACCCAGCCAGTGGAATAATCACCCACCATGAGCATCACCATCAAATCACCCGAAGACATTGAGCGCATGCGCATTGCAGGCCGCCTGGCTTCGGAAGTGCTGGACTACATCACCCCCCACATCAAGCCCGGCATCACCACGGCAGAAATCGACCGTCTGGGCGCCGAATGCATGGCCCAGCAGGGCACCAAGTCGGCCACCATTGGCTACCAGCCCCCTGGCTACCCACCCTACCCAGGGCACCTGTGCACATCGCCCAACCATGTGGTTTGCCACGGCATTCCCAATGACAAGGCCTTGAAGAAGGGTGACATCATCAATGTGGACGTCACCGTGATCACCGAAGACGGCTGGTACGGCGACAACAGCCGCATGTTCCAGATCGGTGAAGGCACGATTGCCGGCAAGCGCCTGGACAAACTGACTTTTGAAGCCATGTGGCTGGGCATCCAGCAAGTCAAACCCGGCGCCACGCTGGGCGACATTGGTCACGCCATTCAAACCTTTGCAGAAAAAAACAACCTGTCGGTGGTGCGCGAGTACTGCGGCCACGGCATTGGCCAGAAGTTCCACGAAGAACCCCAGGTGGTGCACTACGGCAAGCCCGGCGAAGGCGTAGTGCTGGAAGAAGGCATGGTCTTCACCATTGAGCCCATGCTCAACCTGGGCAAGCGCGATGTGAAAGAAATGGGCCAGGACGGCTGGACCATCGTCACCAAGGACCGCAGCCTGTCGGCCCAGTGGGAGCTGATGATGGCCGTCACCAAGACCGGCTACGACATCCTGACCTGGTCCCAAGGTTCGCCCACCCCACCGGACTTCATTCAAAGCATCCGCTGCTAAGCAGCCCATGTACTGAATACTCCAGGCAGCGCGCTCCGGCCCGCTGCCTTTTTTTGTGCCCCACTTTGGGCACGCAGGCACCGAGATTGGTGCACACTTTGAGCCAATCTTCGCTAGCACCGCTTGCGTGTGCATATTTCTTGCTTAGGTTGTTGCCAGTTTTTGTCAGACAGGTTTTTGCGCTATGAACTCCGAACTCGGCACCCTGCGTTCCGCTTACCGCCAGGAAAAAGCAGCCATCAGTGATGCGCTGCGCACACCCGCCGCCAGCACCCGGGGCATTCGCGGCGTGCTGCAAAAGCTGTCACGCCTGACGGACAAGCACCTGTGCGCCATCCGCACAGCCACCACCCTGCCCGCGGAGATTGCCTTGGTTGCCGTGGGCGGATATGGGCGCGAGCAACTGTTCCCGGCCTCCGACGTGGACGTGTTGCTGCTGCTGCCCGGCAACCGCACCGAAGAGCACGCGGCCCTGACGGAAGACCTGGAACGCTTTATTGGTGCCTGCTGGGATGCCGGTCTGGAAATTGGCTCCAGCGTGCGCACCATCAGCGAATGCGTGGCCGAAGCCAAGAATGACGTCACGATCCAGACCGCCATGCTGGAGGCACGCTTTATCGACGGCGATGCGGCGCTGTTTGCCGAGTTTCAAAAGCAGTACCGCTCCAGCCTGAACCCCAAGGCCTTTTTCACCGCCAAGACGCTGGAGCTGCGCCAGCGCCACATCAAGCACGAGGGCACCCCCTATTCGCTGGAGCCAAACTGCAAGGAATCGCCAGGCGGCCTGCGGGACTTGCACACCATTTTGTGGGTGTCGCAAGCGGCGGGGCTGGGGCGCACCTGGCGCGAGCTGGCTGCCTCAGGGATTGCCACCGAGTTTGAAGCCACCCAGCTGGAGCGCAACGAGGCCACACTGAGCCTGATCCGCGCCAAGCTGCATGCTTTGTCGGGCCGCCACGAAGACCGCCTGATTTTTGATCTGCAGTCTGCCGTGGCTGAATCCTTTGGCATTCAAAGCCACACGCCCGCCGGCGAGACCATGCCCGTGCGCGCCAGCGAGGTGCTGATGCGCCGCTACTACTGGGCCGCCAAGGCGGTGATGCAGCTACAGCAAATTCTGCTGCTGAACATTCAGGCCCACCTGTACCCCAACAACGCCGAGCTCAAATACATCGACGAGCGCTTTTTCGACAAGGACGGTCTGATCGAAGTCTCCAGCGACGACCTCTACCAAAAAGACCCCCAGGCCATCCTGGCGACCTTTCTGACCTACCAAAAATCCCCCGGTCTACGCGATTTGTCCGCACGCACGTTGCGCGCCCTCTACAGTGCCCGCGACCTGATGGACAACAGCTTCCGCCAGGACCCGGTCAACCGCCAGACCTTCATGCAGATTCTGCAGGCACCCAGCGGGCAGACCCACGCCTTCCGCCTGATGAATGCCACCTCGGTGCTGGGGCGCTACCTCTGGTCGTTCCGCCGCATCGTCGGTCAAATGCAGCACGACCTGTTCCACGTCTATACGGTGGATCAGCACACCATGATGGTGCTGCGCAATATGCGCCGCTTTTTCATGGCCGAGCATGCGCACGAATACCCGCTGTGCTCCCAGCTGGCCAGCGGCTGGGACAAGCCCTGGCTGCTGTACCTGGCCTGCCTGTTCCACGACATTGGTAAGGGCCGCGGGGGCGATCACTCCGAAATCGGTGCCATCGAGGTCAAGCGTTTTGCCCGCCAGCACGGCATGAGCAGCGAAGACGCCGCACTGGTCGAGTTTCTGGTGCGCGAGCACCTGCAGATGAGCACCGTGGCGCAAAAGCAGGACACGTCAGACCCCGATGTCATCCGTGCGTTTGCCGAGCGCGTGGGCAATGAGCGCCAACTCACCGCGCTGTACCTGCTGACGGTGGCCGACATTCGCGGCACCAGCCCCAAGGTCTGGAACGGCTGGAAGGCCAAGCTGCTGGAAGACCTGTTCCACAACACCATGCGCGTGCTGGGTGGGCGCGCGCCCGATGCCCAGTCACTGGTGGAAGCGCGCAAGCGCGACGCGCTGGTGCAACTGGCGCTGTCGGCCCAGCCCCACGAGTCGCACCAAGCCCTGTGGGACACGCTGAGCGTGAGTTACTTCATGCGCCACGAACCTGCTGACATCGCCTGGCACACGCGCCAGCTCTCACGCCACGTAGGCAGCCCCACGCCCATCGTGCGGGCACGCCAGTCGCTGGCCGGTGAAGGGGTGCAGGTGCTGGTGTACGCACCCGATCAGACCGACCTGTTTGCCCGCATCTGTGGCTACTTTGACAACGCTGGACTGATGGTGGTCGACGCGCGCATTCACACCGCACGCAACGGCTATGCGCTGGATACCTTCCAGATCGCCTCGGAACAACTACAAATGCACTATCGCGAGCTGACTGCATTGATTGAAAACGGCCTGCCCCAAGCCATTCAGAGCAAAGAGCCGCTGCCCGAGCCCATCAAACGCCGCCTGTCGCGCCGCGTGCGCAGCTTCCCCATGGTGCCGCGCGTCACCCTCACGCCGGATGAGAAGGCGCAAAGCTGGCTGCTCAACATCTCGGCCAGCGACCGCGCCGGTCTGCTGTATTCGGTAGCGCGCATTCTGGCCACACACGGCCTGAGCGTGGAGCTGGCCAAAGTCTCCACCCTGGGCGAGCGCGTGGAAGACAGCTTTCTGGTGCAAGGCGCCAGCCTGGCCAACAACGCCAAGCAACTGCAGATCGAGACCCAGCTGGTGCAGATGCTGGAGGAGTAAGCGCTTTTTCAGGCTCATACCAAGGTGGCTTGGCCGGGGCTTGCCTGACTGCACAGCCGCGCTGGCACACAGGGCGACCGCAAGGTCTGCTGGCGCAGCAGGCACCGTGAACAGCGGATAGCTAGCAGCGACCTCCTCACATGCCGCCATCACTCCCATCCGCCAACATCTACGGCAGCCATCCACAAATAAAGAGCGCCTGGCGCTGACCTACCAAGGATTTCACATAGTTTTCTATCTGAAATTCTTGAAAGACCAGCGCTAGGCGCTACTTTTTTCACAAAACCACCGCCATCCTGCGGATGGCAGAGGCACACCGTCAATAGTGCGGCGGCAGCTCGTCCCGCAGGTTGCGGGACGCACCCTGGGCGCCTTCGGGCACCTGCAGCTTCAGCTGGCGCACCTCGTTGATCAGCGCATCAATTTGCTGCTGCTGGCGGTAGATGGTCATATTGAGCTGCTCCAGCAGGTCGTCGGCATAACTGGCCTTGACCTCCAGATCCATCACCCGCGCTTCCAGCGCGGAAAAAGACGGGGCATCGCTCATGCTGCCATCGCCTGGGCCAGACGCGCCACGCCTTCGCGGATCTTGTCTTCATCGGCCGTAGCAAACGACAGACGGAAGGTCGCGTTATCGGGCTGCTGCGCAAAAAACGGAGCGCCCGGCACAAAGGCCACACCGGCTTCGATCGCTTTTTTGGCCAACACATTCGCATCCGCCAGTTTACCGCTCTGACCGGTCAGCGTAACCCACAGGAACAGGCCGCCTTGCGGTTCGGTGAACGCAACAGCATCGCCCAGCTCCGCACGCAAAGCCGCCATCATGGCCTGGGCACGCGCGGCGTACACCTTGCGCACCTTGGCCAAAGTGGCAGGCATATGACCCGCCAGCAGGTACTGCGCAGCAGTGGCTTGGGCAAACGTGCTGGTGTGGGCATCACTGAATTGCTTGCACATCACGGCCTTGGCCAGCAGCTCGGGGTTGGCAATCAGCCAGCCAATGCGCAGACCAGGGCTCAGCACCTTCGACAGCGAGCCACAGTGCGCCAGCCATTCACGGCTGCCTGGCACCTCACTGGACAGCGCCAGCAAACTGGCAGGCGGAGGCACATCGAAGTACAGATCACCGTAGGGATCATCTTCCACCACCAGTGTCTGGTGCTGCACCGCCAACTCCAGCACACGCTTGCGGCGCTCCAGGCTCAAAGTGGCACCGCTGGGGTTGCCAAAGGTGGGAATCAGGTAGACCAGCTTGGGCTGGTGCTCGGCTATCAGCTTTTCCAGTTCTTCCACGATCACGCCCTGCGCATCCACCGGCGCACTGATCACTTCTGCGCCATACAGACGGAAGCACTGGATGGTGGCCAGGAAGGTCGGCCCTTCCACAATCACCTTGTCGCCCGGGCTGATCATGCACTTGCCCAGCAAATCCAGCGCCTGCTGGCTCCCGGTAGTGACGATCAGTTGCTCCGCATACACATCCTTGGCGCCTTTGGTTGCCATGAAGGCCGCCAACTGCTCACGCAGCGGGCCGAAACCTTCTGTTGCACCGTATTGCAGCGCCAGGCCGGCATTTTCAGCCAAGGCCTTATTCGAGGCGTCTTGAATACCCGCCACGTCAAACATGGCGCTGTCGGGAAATCCGCCTGCAAAACTAATAATCCCTGGCTTACCCAGCAGTTTAAATAATTCGCGTATGGCCGATGTTTCTACGTTATCCAATCGTTTGGCAAATTGCATCAAGAATTTCCTTTCATTTAAAAATTCAATGCCTTATGAATTCTGTCTTGCAAATCAGCAATTTCCGACAAGCGGCTTTTTATTCGAATGCTAATCTTTCGAACAAATCCGTGAGGAGGGATTATTGCGTCATATATTAAATATAAAAACTATTAATAATTCATATATTTAATATTTTGATTATTCAATATTTAAATTTCAACTATTCAAATATAAAAACTTACCGAAAATATTAATTGGCACACATTTTCACGAGTAGAGAGCATGCACTTACTTAGTTTTACAACCTGGAGTCCAACATGCGCTCACCCACCTTTCACTTACACCGAACTGCACAAATGTTAGCGGTTTCTGCGGCCGTTGTAGCGCTCACCGCTTGCGGCTCCAGCGGTTCCGTCCATTCCAGCGCCGGAGGCTCTTCTACGCCCGGCGGCAGCACGACCACGACCAAGCCCAATGCGGCGGTAGCCGCATTGCAGGCCACCGTCAAAGAAACAGCCGACACCACCGGCACCGTCAGCAAAATCACTACCGATGTTGCGGGTGTTACCACCAGCGTTTTAGGCAATGCCCCTGTGCTTGCCAGTGCGGCGGCGCCAACCGCTACGGTTTTGAGTGAAACCGGTAAAGCGGTGGACTCGCTGACCCTGGGCCTGCGCAGCGGCCTCGGCAAAATTGGTGAGACCACCGATCCTGTAGGCACCACATTGTCGGGCCTGGAAGGTACCGTTGTGCACGTTGGGGGGGCTGTCTCTGGCGTGGGCGGGCTGGTCAAGGGTGTTGGCGCCAACCTAGGGCCTGTAGCGCTGGTCACCGATGTGGCTGGCGGTGCTGTGAACCAAGTAGGCGGCGTGGTGGGGAACCTGGGCCACACCGTCGGCGGGCTCATTACTGATGGGCCTCTGGGCAGCGTCACCGGCACCGTCAGCAACCTGGCAGCCCCATTGCTGATCAATACCGTCGGCGTTGTGCAGCAAGTGGGTGACACCACCGGCCTGGGACAACCCATTAACAACCTGCTCACCATGGTGGGAGGCCTTGTCACCAACGTCGGTGTTTCCGCTTACAACACCCAGGTGCCTGTGATTGCACCGGTAGGTTTGCTGGTTGGAGAAGTGGGCCAGGTCGTTGGCTCTCTGGGAGGCCTTGTTGGCACGGGCGCTACAGCCTCAGGGACTGGTGGGCTCCTAGGCGGCAATCTGCTGGGTAGCGGCAACGGTGGCTTGCTGAGTGGTGGCCTGCTCACCGGCAGCTTGCTAGGTCAAGGTGGCCTGCTGTCAGGCGGCCTGCTGAGCGGCAGCCTGCTGGGTGGCGGATTGCTGGGCGGTGGCCTGCTTGGTGGTTCTACGGGTTCCGCCACGGCAGGTGGCGGGACGATACTGTCCGGAGGGCTTTTGGGCGGTCTGACAGGGGGCCTTCTGAATGGCGGATTGCTGGGTGGCAGCTTGCTGAGCGGTGGCACAGTCACTGTCGCGGGCAGCGCGACCGCAGGGAGCACCGCCACATCCAACGGATTGTTGAGCCCTGTCTTCAACTTGCTCAATGGCTTGGGCAGCATCGCTAAAAAGTAAATCGCCTTCGGTGAGGGGGAGGTAGGCACTTCCCCCTCCAAATAATTGGGAGTGCCATGCGAATTAAATTAGGTTGGATTTGTCACCCTGTTTGGCTGTGCTCTTTGGGCACAGCCAATCTCATTTCTGCCTGGGCACAAACTGGTGCTCCAACAGGTAACCCTCTGGATACGCTGCCACAAACCACGCAGCTGCTCAATCAAACTTGGAGCACGCCCGCCTCTGCGCTCACCCTGAGCAAGGGGCTGCAGCCGGTACAACCTCTGCAGCAAGCTGTTCAAGCCAACAATATTCAAATTTCCGGCGTCCATGCCCTGCCTTTTGAAACCATTGCTGCTTTTTTTCAACCCCTCTCGGGCAAACGCATCACCATCGCAGACTTGGCAAATGCAGTAGCGCAAGCTACCGATGCCTACCAAAAAGCAGGTTATGCCCTCTCCTTTGTGTACCTGCCTGAGCAGAGTTTTGAAGGGGGCGTTGTACGAGTGGTGGCTGTGGAAGGCCATATCAACCGCGTCGTTCTGCAAGGGGATAGCGGCAAATCTCAGCAACTCTTAGAGGCCATGGCTCAACCCGTGGTTGAGCAGCGCCCCTTGAGCAAAGAAGTGTTTGAGCGGCAGACACTCTTGATGTCGCGGCTAGACAATCTGAAAGTGGGCGTTGCTGCGGCACTGCCCACCACGACCGACGGTGGCACGCCACTTACCCTTATGCTGGACCGACCCCCCGTGCTCTTCAATGTAGGCGCCGACTTGCGCCAGGGAGACCCCAAAGCGGTTGCGACGCTCACTTTGAGCGATCCCTTGTGGGGAGGCTCTCAATGGCAGTTCACTTCGCTGCTGGATGACTGGAACAAGGAGCGCTTTGTCTCTGCCACCTTGAATCAAACACTGAACGCCAAAGGCACGCGCCTGTCGGTTGTTGCCTCTGAATTCCGTGGGCAAGACAATTTCATTGGCAACTCCTTGCAGGACACCACATCGCAACGCAAGCTCAGTGCCGGCATCACCCACCCACTTCACCTCTCCAACACTGGCAGCACCGTGATTGGCGCTACTGTTTTTGGATTGAACTACAAAAAGAACTACGAGTTCCCTGCACTTAACCTGGCCTTTATGGACGAAGAGAAGGTCCGGGCCATCCAAGCCCACTGGAACTGGATCAAGGTATCCCCTCAATCACAGCAATCTGCAGGCTTGAGTTTTACCCAAGGTATTGACGCACTGGGAGCGGAGCTCAATCGCTCGGTGCTATTGGGAAACAATGACGCCAAACTGGATTTCTCGAGGCTGTCCGTTGACTACAACGTACGCTGGCGTGCCAAGAATATGTTTGGTGCAGGTTTCGGGCTCGGCGGACAAACTACATCGCATACGCTGCCGACCTCCGAACGGATCTCCTTCGGTGGCACACGGTTTGGTCATGGTTATCGCAGTGGTGAGGCTGCAGGCGACCAAGGGCTGGGTGTCAGCTTCGAAGCCAATCGCCAATTTTCATTCGCTGATGGAAAATGGCTGAAGACACTGGAGCCCTATCTGCTCTACGAACATGCAAAAACTTGGTTCCACAGCGCCGATTTTTCAGGCCAAACACTGCAATCCACCAGTCTGGGTGTGCGCCTGAGCGATAGCAAGCACTACGCGTTGGATCTGGCAGTCTCTAAACCCCATGGCGATAAAAGCCCCTACAACCCAGAGCAAAAACTGCGCTATAGCCTGGCATTGACGTATCAGTTAGGTCAATAAGCGGCACCCACTCCACCTAGCGCTCTCAAGGTCCCCCCCCCAACGTAGCGCTAAAGACGGGTTGGCCAAACAGCTGTGCCGCAAATGGCTCGCGTGGGCCTAAGTGCGCAATCCCGCACACACCCAGGATGGTTCGTAGAAAATACGACCATCCTTTTTTATGCCCCATGAAAAAATCTGCGATAGAGCCTTTCTTCACCACCCTGCGTGAAGCCAACCCCACGCCCCAGACCGAGCTGGAATACACCACCGTTTTCGAGTTGCTCGCCGCGGTGCTGCTGTCCGCGCAAGCCACCGATGTGGGCGTCAACAAGGCAACGCGCAAGCTTTTCCCAGTGGCCAACACGCCGCAAGCTATTTTGGATCTGGGCCTGGAAGGGCTGGAGGGTTACATCAAAACCATCGGTCTGTACCGCAGCAAAGCCAAACATTTGATGGAGGCCTGCAGGATTCTGGTCGAGCAACACGACAGCAAAGTCCCCAACACCCGTGAAGCGCTGGAGGCCCTGCCTGGCGTTGGCCGAAAAACCGCGAATGTGGTGCTGAATGTCGCCTTTGGCCAGCCCACCATGGCGGTGGACACCCACATCTTTCGGGTCAGCAACCGCACGGGACTGGCCCCAGGAAAAACACCGCTGGAAGTCGAAAAACAACTGCTCAAGCGCGTGCCTGCAGAGTTTGCTGTGGACTCCCACCACTGGTTGATTCTGCTTGGGCGCTATGTCTGCCAGGCGCGTAAACCGAAATGCTGGGAATGCTTGGTCACCCAACAGTGCGATTTCCAGCCCAAAAGCGAAGCGCCCAAAGCCAGCCGCTGAGCACCGCTTTGTCACAAAATATTTCGTGAATTTGACTTCCGCCAAGGCTTGACGCAAAGCAATAAGCGTTAACCCTAGCTCTCGTACATTGAACTGGTCACCAACACCCACCAAGAGGGACCTCAATGTCAAGCGCCTCTGTTGCCGCCACCCCGGCCGCACCTGCACCCGCCAAGCTGATGCCGAGAATCGGTCTCGCTGCGGCCTTCATCATCCTGCTGGCCATCGTCTTCATGCCACCCATTGCCGGCTTGCCCCAAGCAGGGCAAATGATGCTGGGTATTTTGGCATTCGCCGTGATTGTGTGGATGACGGAGGCGCTGGACTACGCGGTGTCCGCTTTGGTCATTGGCGCATTGATGATCGGTTTGCTCGCCATCAGCCCTGTGCCAGGCAAAGAGGGAATCAGCGCGGTCATGATGGGCACCAAAGCGGCCCTGCCTTATGCCCTCGATGGTTTCAGCAACAGCGCCGTGGTGCTGGTTGCAGCGGCATGCTTTATTGCCGCAGCCATGACCGCTACACGACTGGACCAGCGCATTGCCTTGCAAGTGCTGTCCTATGTCCCGGCACGTGCCAACCACGTGGTCATGGGGGCCATTCTGGTCGGCTTCCTGCTGTCCTTCATCGTGCCCAGCGCCACCGCACGTGTGGCCTGCCTGATGCCCATCATGCTGGGCTTTTTGACCGCTTTTGGTGCGGACCGCCGCAGCAAGTTTGCCGCCCTGGTGGTCATCACCGCAGCCCAGACCGGCAGCGTGTGGAACGTGGGCATCAAGACGGCTGCCGCCCAGAACATGGTGGCCATCGGCTTCATCGAAAAGCAATTTGGCCAGACCATCACCTGGGGTGAATGGTTTGTCGCCGGCGCGCCCTTCTCTGCCTGCTTGACCGTGCTGCTGTACTTCATCATGACCCGCATGCTCAAGCCAGAGATGGACCACATTGCCGGAGGCCGTGAAGCCGTGCGCCAGCAACTGCTGGCCCTGGGTCAGATGACGCTCAACCAGTGGAAGCTGCTGGCCATCACGCTGGTGTTGCTGGGCTTCTGGGCCACCGAAGGTGTGCTGCACAACATTGACACCACTTCTTCCACCATTGTGGCCATTGCGCTGATGCTCATGCCGCGTCTGGGCGTCATGTCCTGGAAGGAATCTCAAAAGGGCTTTCCGTGGGGCACAGTGGTGCTGTTTGCCATCGGCATTGCCATGGGCTCGGCCTTGCTCAAGACCCAGGCAGCGCCCTGGTTGGCCAAGCTGATTGTGGACAACCTGGGGCTGACCAATGCCACGGCTTTCGCCATTCTGATGCTGCTGTCGCTGTTCCTGATTGTGATTCACCTGGGTTTTGCCAGTGCCACGGGGCTGGCTTCCACCATGATCCCCATCATCATCAGCGTGCTGCAAGCCGTGGAAACACCGGGCATCAACCCCATCGGCATGACCATGCTGCTGCAGTTCGTGGTGAGCTTTGGTTTCATCCTGCCGGTCAACTCGCCGCAAGGCATGCTGGCCTACGGCACCGACACTTTTGACATCAAAGACTATGTGCGCACCGGCCTGGTGCTGACCGTCGCCGCCACGGCGCTGCTGGTGGTGTTCGCACTGACCTACTGGCCCATGATGGGTTACATGACGCTGCAGTCGGCAGGCTAAGCCTCGCACACAGCAGTCAAAAGCCCCGCAATGCGGGGCTTTTGACATGCAGCGTCCCGATGCGGCTTAGCTTGCCGCCTGCTCCATGCGCAGCGCACGCTTTTGCGACCAGCGGTGCAGCACACGCGGCACCACAAACACCAGCAGCACAATGATCACCAGCGTCAACGCCATGGGTCGCTGCAGGAAGATGGCGAAGCTGCCTTCCCCAATGGCCACGGCGTTGCGCATTTGTGCTTCGGCCAGTGGCCCCAAAATCATGCCGACCACGACGGGGGCCGTCGGAAAATCAAAGCGCCGCATCACCACGCCCAGCAAGCCAATGCCGTAGAGCAAGAACAGATCGAACGTGCTTTGCCGCATGCCGTAGGCACCCACGGTGGCAAAAATCAAAATCCCGGCGTACAGGTACGGACGTGGAATTTTGAGCAGCTTGACCCACAAGCCCACCATGGGCAGGTTCAGCACCAGCAGCATCAGGTTGCCGATGTACAGCGAAGCAATCAGTGCCCACACCAGTGCCCCTGCGCTGCTGAACAGCTGTGGCCCGGGGTTGATGCCGTAGTTCTGGAAGGCGCCCAGCAGCACCGCCGTGGTGTTGCTGGTCGGAATGCCCAGCGTCAGCAGCGGGATCAACGCAGCCGTCACCGTGGCATTGTTGGCCGCTTCGGGGCCAGCCACCCCTTCAATGGCACCTTGTGTACCAAACTCGGCCTTGTCGGCGCCTTTGGCCAGTTTTTTCTCGGTGGCGTAGCTCAAGAAAGTAGGAATCTCCGTGCCACCAGCGGGGATGCAACCGAACGGCGTACCGATCACCGTGCCGCGCAACCACGCGGGCACCGAGCGCTTCCAGTCCCGGCGTGTCATATGCACCCGGGCCACCCGATTTTGCGTCTCGACCACTTTGCCTTCGTACAAAGCGGCATACAGCACCTCCGCCACGGCAAACAGTCCCACGGCCACCAGCACAATGTCGATGCCGTCCATCAGCTCCATCTGTCCGCCGGTATAGCGCGCGGCGCCAGAGATCTGGTCCATCCCCACGCAGCCCATGGCCAGGCCGACAAACAACGCGGTCATACCGCGCAGGCTGCTTTGACCCAACACCGCGCTCACCGTGGTGAAAGCCAGCACCATCAGCATGAAGTACTCGGGCGGCCCCAGGCGCACTGCAAAGTCGGCCACCGTCGGGGCGAACAAGGTCACGACCACCGTGGCCACCGTGCCAGCCACAAACGAGCCAATGGCTGCCGTAGCCAGTGCTGCGCCGGCACGGCCGCTCTTGGCCATTTTGTTGCCTTCCATGGCAGTGACCATGCTGGCCGTCTCCCCCGGGGTGTTCAGCAAGATGGAGGTGGTGGAGCCGCCATACATCGCCCCGTAGTAAATGCCCGCGAAAAAGATCATCGAGGCCGTAATTTCCACCTTGGCCGTGATGGGCAACAACATCGCCACCGCCACGGCCGGGCCAATCCCTGGCAGCACGCCCACGGCCGTACCCAAGGCGCAACCCAGCAACGCCCACAGCAGGTTGACCGGCGTAGCGGCGACGGCAAAGCCTTGCATCAGTGCATCAAAAAGTTCCATCACAGCCACCCCGTTTGCGTCAGTCCCGGCAAATTAATGGCCAGAAATTGTGTGAAAGCCCAAAACACGGGGGCGGCAATGGCCAGCCCGATGCACACATCCTTGAGCAAGGCGCTGCAGCGCAAAGTCTGCGTCTGTCCCTGGGCACGGCGCAGGCCCTGCACCGCCATCACAAAGCACAGCGTGCAACTGAGGATGAAGCCCAGATGCTCAATCAACCCCGCATTGAGCAACAGGCCCGCAGAGACCCAGACAAACGGCCCGATGTCTGCACGCTGGCTGCCGCTGGGCGGTGCTGCATGGCGGTAGCCGCCCGACAGCGCCTCCCACACCAGCCACACGCCGCACAGTGCCAGCACCGCGGCGGACAGCCAGGGTAGAAAGCTAGGGCCGACACCGCCGTAGCCTGCGTCACCCGGAATCATTCGGGCACCAATGCCCATACCAATGGCCACAACCACCACGGCCGCACCCATGGCAGCCTGCCAGCGCGCGGAAGGGACCGTGGGCATCACGTCCGGGGATGGGGGGGCTTGCACGTGATCAGACATGCCGCACTCCTTTAAGCACAAAAACAGGCTCTAGCCCTTATTTAATAAACGCTAGAAGCTATCAATAACTAAGCAATCACACCCCGCAGCACCTGCGGCAGGGTGCTGCGGCGGTCACACCATGCCAGCGCGGCTCATGGTGTCTTGCAGGTCGGCAAACTCCTTGTCGACAAAGCTGGCAAAAGCGTCCCCCGCCAACCAGGCCGGTGTCCAGTCGTTCTTCTTTAGGGCCTCTTGCCAGGCTGCGCTCTTGGTGGCCTTTTCCAGCTTGGCCACCAGCTCGTCGCGCTGGGTCTTGTTCAGCCCAGGCGCACCGTACACCCCGCGCCAGTTGCCAATTTCCACATCGATGCCCTGCTCTTTGAGCGTCGGTGTATCCAGCGAAGGCAGACGCTGGGCCGAAGTCACGCCAATCGGCTTCATCTTGCCGCTGGCAATGTATTCGGCAAATTCACTCAGACCGCTGCCGCCCACCGTAACGTTGCCACCCAAAATGGCCGAGATGGCCTCTCCGCCCCCACGGAAGGCCACATAATTGATCTTGGCGGGGTCCACGCCCACCGCCTTGGCAATCATGGCTGCCGCAATGTGCTCGGTTGATCCGCGCGAGCCACCGCCCCACTTCACACTGCCGGGGTCTTTCTTGAGCTGTGCCACCACCTCGGCCATGCTTTTGAAGGGCGAGTTGGGGGGCAGCACAAACACGTTGTATTCACTGGTCAGGCGTGCCAGCGGCGTGACCTGCTTGAGCGTGACCGGCGGCTTGCCGGTGATGATGCCGCCCAGCATGACCGCACCCATCACCATCATGGCGTTCGCATCGTTCTTGCTGCCGTTCACAAACTGCGCCAGGCCAATCGCGCCTGCAGCGCCACCCTTGTTGTCATACGTTACCGAGGACGCTACGCCCGCATCCTGCAGGGCCTTGCCCAGCGCGCGGCCTGTGGTGTCCCAACCGCCACCGGGGTTGGCAGGCAGCATCATCTTGACGGCGGCTGCCTGCGCCCAGCTGGTGTGCGGCAGCATGCCGGTTGCGGCCAAAGCGGCCATGCTCTTCAAAAAAGTATCGCGACGCATCGTTGTGTCTCCTGTGTAGCTGTGGAATGTCAGGATGGGCCGCACGACCTGTGCGGTACGCGGCTTGGAGCGATGATGCGCCCTCGTCCTGTCAAACGGCTGTCCGCCCACGCTGGTGAAAACCCGCAGCCCACCAGCGCTGCACAGGCGGCGCACAGTGCTAACGTGCGGCATGCACATTCTTTTGGTGGAAGACGACACAGCCATGCGCACCAGCATGGAGCGCGCGCTGGCGCGCCGGGGCATGCAGGTGAGCCTGTGCAGCGATGGCTTGCAAGCCACCACCCTCTGGTCCAACCTGCAGCCCGATGTGGTGATCCTCGATCTGAGCCTGCCGGGCATGGACGGTCTGCAGGTGCTCCAGCAGATGCGGGCCCAGCACGCCACCACCCCGGTGTTGATCCTGACCGCGCGCGGCACTGTCGGTGACCGGGTACTGGGGCTCAATACCGGCGCCGATGACTATCTGGCCAAACCCTTTGATTTGGACGAACTGGAAGCGCGCCTGCGCGCCCTGGTGCGCCGCACACCGGCCAGCGCCCACTCCGCCGCCACGGCAGAGCCACCCGACGTGGTGTTTGGCACCCTGCGGCTGGACCGCAGCAGCGGTGCCATCTACCACCTGGGCGAGACCATGGACTTCCCCCCCCGTGAGCGGGCCTTGATGCAGGCCCTGCTGGCCCGCCCCGGCCAGGCCCTGGCCAAAGAACGCTTGTATGAACTGGTGTTCCCCGGTGAGGTGGACGTGAAATACGAGGCCATTGAAGTGGTGGTCTACCGCCTGCGCAAAAAACTCAGCGGCACCGGCACCGACCTAGTTACGCTGCGCGGCCTGGGCTATCTGCTTAAACCCGCAACGCCACCAGCCTCAGCGCTGACAGCCCCATGAGCACGCCCGCTGCCACTGCACGCACCTGGTCGCTGCGCAAGCAGTTGCTCACCGGCATCTTGCTGCCCGTCACGGCCTGCATTGCCCTGAACATCTGGTGGGACTACCACTCCTCGCTCGAGGTCCTGCACACCGCCTATGACCGCAGCTTGCTGGCATCGGCCAAGACCATTGGCGAGCAGCTGACGGTGGACGGCTACGACGCGCATGCCCACATCGAAGCCGTGGTGCCTTATTCCGCGCTGGAAGCGTTTGAAGCCGACATGCACACGCGCATGTACTACCGCGTCTCCACGCTCGATGGTGGCCTGATCTCCGGCTTTGACGACCTGCCGCTGTGGCGAGGACAAATCCCCGCCCAGCCCCCCTACGCGGCGCTGGTCGACTTTTATGACAGCCACTACCGCGACCAGCCTGTGCGCATAGCCATCTTGCTGCAACCCGTGGCCAGCGCCACCGGACGGGGCATGGCCATCATCCAGGTGGCCGAAACCCTGCAGCTGCGCCGCACACCCGCCTGGCGCCTGCTGACGGAGACCATCTGGCAGCACGGCGTGCTTTTGCTGTTGATTGCCGCCACCGTCTGGGTCGTGGTGCAGCGCGCCACACGCCCCATCCGTGCGGTGGGCCAGGCCATGGCCCACCGCCCCTCCAATGATCTGCGTCCCATCCAGCTGACCGCTGCCCCGCGTGAGCTGCAACCGCTGGTCGACGGCATGAACCACGTCATGGCCCGCCTGCGCGGGCTGCTGCTGCACCAAAAGCGCTTTGTCCGCGATGCCGCCCACCAGCTGCGCACCCCGCTGGCCGTGCTGAAGGTGCAGGTGCAATCGGCACGCCGCGGCGATCTGCCCGCCGCTGAGGCCTTGCAAGACATCGAAGCCACCGTGGACCGCGCCACCAACCTGGCCAACCAGATGCTATCGCTGGCCAAGGTCGAGCAGTTGCGCCAACAAACAGCGCCAACCACAGCGTGGGATGCCATTGTGCGTGAAGTGGCGCTGGATCTGGCACCGCTGATTGCCGACAAGGCGCTGGACTTTGAGCTGCAGGCCGACACCCCGCTGGCTGTAAACGCCCACGACTGGATGCTGCGCGAACTGGTGCGCAACCTGCTGCACAACGCCATCCGCCACGCACCCGAAGGCAGCGCCCTGCTGGTGACGCTGGCGCCCGTACCGGGGCGCCCGCAGGTGTGTCTGCGCACTCTGGATCAAGGCCCCGGCTTGCCCGAAGAACTGATCCAGCGCCTGTACCAGCCGTTCTCGGCGGGCGACAGCCGCCATGGATCCGGTCTGGGGCTGGCCATCTGCATGGAAATCATCCGTGCGCTGGACGGTGACCTGGCCCTGCGCAACCACCGCCCCACGCAGCCCATGCCAGGGCTGCTGGCCGTGGCCACACTGCCTCTGGCCAGCACCCCTGACGCCTGACACGGTCCACAGCACACTGACCAGCCTGCCCGCAGGCCTTTTGGCTGCTGCGAATTTGGCGTCTTGCCCCACATTCCCGCGCCCAATACCCAGCCACACTGCATGGGCATCCACGTGCTGTTGCCGCTGAAATTGCTGCACCGCAGCAAAACACGCATGAACACTCGATGTGCAGCTATGTATTGCGTAGCACTCTCATGTAAGACATAAATTCAAAGAAAAGCCAATGAATACAAGCGCTGAGCGCTATAAAAAAAGGAATCACAATCGGCGCCTTGCATCAACTGCATGCCAGCCAAAACACATAACCAAACAGGCAAGGAATCAGCAATGGGCGATCAACAACACATCCAACCCGCACGCGTACTCATCGTGGGCGGGGGCGTCGCAGGGCTGGAGATAGCCTCTGCATTTGGCAAGCTGGGCGATGACCATATCGCCTCGGTCACACTGGTCGATGCAGACTCTGCCCACGTCTGGAAGCCCATGCTGCACACCATTGCCGCAGGCACGCGCGACCTGGCGCAGCAGCAAACCACCTACCTGGCCCAGGCCACTGACGCGCACTTTGCCTACCAGCCCGGCGCCATGTCAGGCTTGGACCGGGCCAGCAAGGAAGTCATCCTGGACCCCATCATGGCCGAGGACGGCCGTGAAGTGGTGCCTGCGCGCCGCATCGGCTACGACAAGCTGGTCATCGCCGTAGGCAGCGGTGCCAACGACTTCGGCACCCCCGGTGTGCTGGAGCACTGCTTCATGATCGACTCGCGCCGCAAGGCTGATGACTTCAACAGCGAAATCCGCCTGCGCATGCTGCGCGGCATGACCGAAGGCGAAACCCTGCAAGTAGCCATCGTCGGCGCAGGGGCCACGGGCGTGGAGCTGGCGGCCGAGTTGGTGCAGCTGTCCGAAAGTGCCGAGGCCTATGGTGCGCTGGGCAAGGCAGCCAAATTCCAGATCGTGCTGATCGAAGCCGGCGCGCGCATTCTGCCCAGCTTTCCCGAAGAGATTTCACAGGCCACGCAGCAACGCCTGGAGCACCTGGGCGTGCAAGTCTTGGTCAACCGCAGGGTGCAAGCCGCCCGCGCCGACGGCCTGGTGCTGGACGGTGACGAGCTGGTCCCCGCGGGCCTGAGCGTCTGGGCCGCGGGCGTGAAGGCTCCGGCGTTTCTGTCCACCTTAGGCCTGCCGACCACACGCGGTAACCAGCTGATCGTGAACGACGATCTGCAAACCGCCGACCCCGACATTTACGCCGTGGGCGACTGCGCCAGCTACACCCTGCCCGGCCAGCAACAGCCGCTGCCGCCCACCGCCCAGGTGGCCCACCAGCAAGCGCGCTATTTGATTGAGCTGCTGCCCAAGGTGCTGGCCAGCCCACAGCCTTATGCGGGCCGCGGCTTTGCCTACCGCGACTTTGGCGCGCTGGTCTCGCTGGCGCATTACGACGCCTATGGGTCGCTGGGCAAGTTCGGGCTGTTCAACGGCGGGCTGATTCGCGGCCGCATGGCCATGCTCAGCCACATCTGGCTGTACCGCTCGCACCAGGCGCGCCTGTACGGCTTCTGGCGCGGTGGGCTGCTGTGGCTGGTGGATTTGATGAATTCCCGCCTGCGCCCCACCATCCGCCTGGATTAATTTCTTAAAAAAAAGGAGCTGCTTGCGCCCGCCCCATCTAGCATTCAGGCCTTAATCGCCTGAATCATCAGATCGCACGCGCGCTGCCAGCTCCTTTTTTATGCAGCTCCAGCGTCCTTGGTGGCCACGCCCGCTGTGGCAAAGCTGGCCATCTCGCGCAAGATGGCGCAGGCGGCGGGCAGCAAAGGCCACGCGGTGGCCGCGCCCGACCCCTCTCCCAGACGCAGCTGCCAGTCCAGCAAGGGCTGCGCGCCCAGCTCCAGCAGCATCAACGTGTGACCGCGCTCGCCAGAGCGGTGGGCATACACGCAGCGCTCCAGCACCGCTGGCTGCAAACGGCTGGCCACCAGCGCGGCCGCGGTGGTGATGAAACCATCCACCACAATCACGCGGCGCTCCAGCGCGGCCTGCAGCACGGCGCCCACCATGGTGGCCACTTCCAGCCCGCCCATGGCCGCCAGCACCTGCAGCGGGTCGGTCACGTCCTGGTGCATCTGCAGCACCTGCTGCAGCACGGCCACCTTGCGCTGAATGCCTGCAGCGTCCAGCCCCGTGCCCATGCCCGTCACTTCCGCCACCGAGGTGCCGCACAGCTTGGCCAGCAGCAGCGAGGCGGTGGAGGTATTGCCAATCCCCATCTCGCCCAGCAGCAGCGCATTGCCCGGCAGCTGCTTGACCAGCTCTGCGCCGTTACGCAGGGCCAGCGCACATTCCTGCTCGGACATGGCCGGGCCCTGGCTGCAATCCTGCGTGCCATAAGCCACCTTGCGGCGCCACAGGCGCGGAGCACCGGCCTTGGGCAGCTTGTCATGCGGATCTTGCTCGCGCACGGCAAAGTCGCGGGCCACGCCACAGTCCACCACGTTCAGGGCAATGCCGTGCTGGCGCGCCAGCACGCTCACGGCTGCGCCACCGGCCATGAAGTTCTCCACCATCTGCCAGGTCACATCCACGGGGTAAGCCGAAACACCGCGCGCCGCCAGGCCATGGTCGGCCGCAAACACCACCATCTGGGGGGCGTGCAGCACCGGCTGGTCCGTGCCCAGAATGCAAGCGATGCGGTGCGCCAGCTGCTCCAACACGCCCAAAGAGCCCACAGGCTTGGTCTTGTCGTCCAGCAAGGCTTGCACATGGGCGGCAAAACTGGCATCGTGGATGGAAGCGATTTCGGGAATCACGGCAGACATGGGGGTCCTCTCAGAGCAAACAAAGATGGCGCCGAAGCGCCTTGCTGCCAGTATGCCGCCTCCCGCAAGACGCTGGCGTGAACCACGTCAATCCGCCCCCATGAAAAAACCCGGCCAAAGCCGGGTGGTGAGATGGGTGACGCTGGCGCGCCGATCAGCGCACAGGCTGCACGGGCGGAACCATCATGGGCGCAGGGGCTGGAGGTGGCGGAACTTGCACGGTCTGCGTGTACTCGCGAATCAGACCACCGCCTTGCACGCTGCCGGAAATCTGGGGCTGACGCACCCGCTCGACACAGGCACGGCGGTCGTCATCGGTTTTAAAAATGTCACAACGGCGCAGGGCGTTGTGCTCAAACGCATTGCCTTGCGCTGCCCCGTGGTTGGACGGGCGAGCGCCCCGGTGGCGCTCGCCCGCCACAGCCGCTGCTTCGTGCTGCTCAGGCGTCGCGTATGTGCCGTGGCTGCCTTTGTGCATGGGTTTGTGCGGCGCTTTGTGTTTGGGCATGGCTTTGTGCACCGGTTGGGGCGCTTCCGCTGCAGCAGCTGGTGCAGGCGCAGATGCCGGCTGTGCTTGCGCATGGGCTGCCGCAGCCCCCATGACCGCCATGGCACACAGGGTGATACGGAAGGAAGAGATCAGATGCAGCTTCATTGACGTGTTCTCCTAGGTTGACAGTGCAGATGCTCCAGCATCCGGCAAGCCCCTGGCCACGCCTATCAGTTCAGCCCAACAGCCCTTGCAGTCTCAGGCCTACACCGAGAGCAGCTGCTCACTATGCGCGGTAAACCACTGATCCACCCCCTGCGCCATGCGCGCAAATACATCGTCCAGCGACGGCGTGTTTGCGCCCCACAAAGCCTGCAGCAGGGCCGTGTTTTCAAACATGCCGTGCCAGTACGTCCCCCAGACATGGCCTTGCGCGCTTTGCCACACCAGGCCTGGCACCGGCGCATCAGCGCGCTGCGCCTGGGAGGCCTCCATGTCGGCACGCAGCTGTGTCTGGCCATGGTGAATCTCATACACCTGCAACGTCAGCCCATCCAGCGCAGACCAGGCCCCGCGCAGTGCCGGCAGCTGCACCGACACACGGCGCACCGTTTTTTGCGGTGCAAACACCGTCACCAAAGGCAGCAGGCCCAAACCTGCCTCATTGCCGTCAATGCCGTGCAAGTCGATCAGCGCCTCGCCCAGCATTTGCAAACCACCGCAGATCCCCAGCACACGCCGGCCCGCATGGGCGTGTGCCACGACGGCAGCATCCAGCCCCTGGGTGCGCATCCACTGCAAATCGGCGGCGGTGGCTTTGGAGCCAGGCAGGATGACCCAGTCCGCCCCCGCCATGTCTGCCGGGCTGCGTGCCCACACCACGCGCACGCCGGGCACGCTCAGCAGCGGCTGAAACTCGTCATGGTTGCTCATGCGCGGGTAGGCCACGATGGCGATCGTGGTGTGAATGCGGCCGCTGCCGGTGCTGCGGGCATCAAACACGCCATCTTCTTCGGGCAGGCCATGGCCCTGCTGCATGGGAATGGTGGCCACGGTGGGCACCCCGGTGCGCTCTTGCAGCATCTGCGGCGCCGGGGCCAGCAAGGCGGCATCGCCCCGAAATTTATTGAGCACAAAGCCGCGGATCAGCGCTTGCTCCTCAGACGGCAGCAGTGCCCAGGTGCCGTACAGGTGAGCGAACGCACCGCCCCGGTCAATGTCTGCCACCAGCAGGCAGTGCGCCTGGCAGTACCTGGCCACACGCATGTTCACCACATCGCTGCCATGCAGATTGATTTCAGCGGGCGAGCCAGCACCTTCAATCACCACCACATCGTAGTCAGCACGCAGGCTGTCAAGGGCACGGGTGATGTGCGGCCACACATGCTTGCTGCGCTCACCCCACGGCAGTGTGGACAGCGCCGCATCCGCCTGCCCCATCAGCACCACCTGGCTGCGTGTATCGGCCTCGGGCTTGAGCAGCAGCGGGTTCATGCGAACATCGGGCTCACATCCTGCTGCCAGTGCCTGCAGATACTGGGCGGTGCCGATCTCACCCCAATCCCCGTTCGGTGTGGCCACCACGCGGGCGTTGTTGCTCATGTTCTGGGCCTTGAAAGGCGCCACCTTGAGGCCTTGCGCACGCAACCAGGCACACAAGGCTGTGGTCACCCAGCTTTTGCCCGCACCGCTGCTGGTGCCCAGCACCATGATGCACCGTGCCGCCACCGTCACGCCCCCACCGCCACCGGCAGCACCATGCGCTGCAAGATGCGCTCCAGCGCCTGATCGGTCTGCTGGCACATTCCGGTGTGCACGGCCGAGGTCTGAATGATGCTGCTGCGCTTGGCCGTCAGCCAATGAAAACGCGCACGCAGGGGCAGCTGCGCTATCGGCCCACCGTCTGCCGCACCTTCACAGATGGCCACCATGGCCCCCAGGTGACGGCGCACGGCATCCAGATCCACTTGCGGGTCCAGCGCCTTCAGCCGCGCGGCATCCAGCGCCATGGCCGCACGCAAAAAGCCTGTGCGCTGGCACGAGAGGATGACCCCCACATTGACAAATTCTTCGCGCTCCACGCGTGGCACCACGCGCACGATGGCGTAGTCGTACAGCTCATGCGCGTGCATCGATCACTCCTTGCAACCAGCGGCCACGCGCTTGCAGGCGGGCTTGGAAATAATTCACATAGGCCGCCCGGTGGGCCTGTACATCATGCAGCGCACCATCTTCCAGATCGGTCGCAGCCAGCTGTAAAAAGCTGTCGGGCACCGCAGCCACAATCGCCTGCAGCACATCCACAGACAAACGCTGGGCCAGCGGTCCATCTACCTCAGCCAGAGCGCTGGCGCGCGGCAGCAGCACATGCTCGGCACTGGGGGCAAACGGTTTGGCCGGGTCTGCCACCTGCCCATTCCACGCGTGGTGAAACGTCAGACTGGCGCCATGATCGATCAGCCACAGCTGCCCCCGGCACATCAGCATATTGGTGTTGCGTGCCGTGCGATCGACGTTGCTGACCAAGGTGTCAAACCAGACCACGCGCGAGGCCAGATCGCTATCCACCACATCCACCGACGGATCAAAGTTGATAGCCCCCGGCAGATAGTCCAGCGCCACGTTCAGGCCCGCGCTGGCGCGAATCAGGTCTTGAATCTCGGGGTCTGGCTCGGTACGTGCCAGCAGCGGGTCCAGCTGCGCCAGCACCATCTCCGGAATGGGCAAACCCAGTGCCCGCGCAATGCCGCCAGCGATGATTTCGGCCATCAGCGCGCGCACGCCCTGGCCCGCGCCCCGGAACTTGAGCACATAGGTGCCCAGGTCATCGGCCTCCACGATGGCGGGCATGGAGCCCCCCTCGCGCAGCGGGGTCACATAACGCTCCACCATCACCGTCGGCAGTTGGAAGGTTTCAGAGTTCATACGAAATACTACCTGTTTGCACAACGGGCACCGCGGGCGCAGTCGATGCACCTGGCACCAGCCCGGTAACCCAGGCCTGTTCGAGCACCGCTTGCGAGGCGGGTGGCAGCACCCCCATGCGCACATGCCCGGGCAGGCCAAAGCTGGTGCAGTCGCGCAACTTGATGCTGTGGGCGCGCAAAGCCGCCAGGCGCTGCGGCAAGACCGCATGCAGCGCCTGCGGCCACTGGGCCGTCACATAGTTGGCCTGGTGGCCTTCCAGCACCTGCCAGCCCAGGCGCGCGCACAAGGCCAGCTGCTGCGTTTTCCAGTCCTGCAGTGTCCGCAGGCTGTGGGCCAGCCAGTGCTGCACCTCGGGGCTCACCCAGGCTTGCAGCAGGGCCACGCCGTGCGCGCCCACGGGCCACGAGGGTGCCAGCTGGCGCAGCGCGGCCAGCGTGGCCTCGTCGGTGCCCACCGGGGCAATCGCATAGGCAGCACGCACCCCCGTCATGCCCAGGGCTTTGTTCGGGGTCCACATCTGCCAGGCCGTTGGCGGCAGCGGGGCCGCAGGCGCAGCACCCAGACGCAGCGGCGCATAGGCACAGTCGACCACGCGCCACGCCCCTGCTGGCGGGGCACTGGCCCAGACCGCACCCATGTCATCGTCGCGCCCCAGGGGGCTGGATGGTGCGCAGGCCCAGTGCAGGCCCGCACCGGCTGCATGGCTGGCGCGCGGCATGGGGGCCAGGCCCCACAGCTGCGCGGCCTGCGGATAGTCGCCGTAGTAGTGCGGGGGCAAGGTCACGCAATGTGCGCCCTGGCGCACGGCATGCATGGTGATGCGGTGAATGAATTCACTGGCACTGCCGGCAATCACGATGCGCTGTGCATCCACCCCGTGAAACTGCGCCAGCTGTGCGCGCAAGGCGGTGTAGCTGGGGTCCGGGTACTGGGCGCTGTGCGCCGCCTGCAAGGCCGCCACCGCTGCCGGACACGGGCCACAGGCATTGCGATTGGTCGAGAAGTCGTGCGCGGGCACACCCAACGCATCGGTGCCGCCATGCACAACTGTGCCCGGCTTATGCCCCATGGTCGCCCCACCCCATCGTCCACACAAGCATCAAAACCATAGCTATCAGCACAAACACCACCTGGGCTACAACCACTTTTGATGCCAATTTCACAGCCTGCTGCACATCCTGCGCCCCGGGCGCTCTGCCCTGGGGGTGCAGCCGGTAGACACCGGGTTTGGACAGCTGCACACCCAGCAATTGGGCCATGGCGCCCATGGGCCAGCCACCGTTGGGCGATGGGGTCACAGCCGCGTCCTGTCGCAAGCCCTGCCACGCCAGGCCGCCGCCCACCAGGGCCAGCCAGGCTGCTGTGACACGTGCGGGCAGCCAGTTGAGCACGTCATCCGCACGGGCGGCCCATTTACCGGCCCACTGCCAGTAGCGGCGCTGGGCGCCTTGCCCGCGCCAGCCGGGGTAGCCCCACATGGCGTCGGCCGTGTTGGCCCAGCGGTAGAGCGCCGCGCCGGGCAGGCCCAGCAGCGCAAACCAGAACAAGGGGGCGATGACGGAGTCGCTCAGGTTCTCGGCCAGTGTCTCGATGGCGCTTTCGCGCACCGTGCTGGCATCCAGCTGGCTGGTGTCGCGGCTGACCAGCCAAGACAAGCGTTCACGCCCCACAGGCAGCGACTGCTGCAGCGCGGCCTCGACCGCCAGTACCTCGTCCTTGAGCATGCGCCACGACAGCAGCGGCTTGAGCAACACGCCCACCACCAGCCCATGCCACCACCACTGCGCAGGCGGCAACAGCCACTGGCACAACGCATAAAACATAAAAACAAGAGCTGCCAGCGCAAACCACACAATGGCTGCAAGCCAAAAAGACACATAGTCTTTGGCCCGCTCTGTGCGCGGGGCCAAGCGTGCGCCGCAGGCGGCCAGCAGCTTGCCCATCAGCACCACGGGGTGCAGCCATGCCGGGGGCTCGCCCCACAAGCGGTCCAGCAGCAGCGCCACCAGCACCGCCAAGGCGGCAGCCATGATTTGCTGCGCCCAGAAAACCTGTGCCGCGCCTTGCGCGTCCCACAGCTGGTAGACCCATGCAGCCGGGCTGAGGGCCACTGCCAGCGTGGTGGTCAAATCGATGGTGGTCATGGGGCGTCGGGTGCGGGCACAGCTGTGGTCACCGCGGCCTGGCCCCAGCGCTCATCAAACAGCATGTCCTGCAGCGGCGCACGGGCGGCCCATTTCTCCTGCTGCAGCATGGGCTCGGTGTAGTACGCCTGCACCGGGCCCAGGCACAGCACGGCCAGGGGGTAGCTGCCTTCAGGCATCTCCAGGCACTGGGCCAGGGCCACCGGGTCGTAAATGGAGACCCAGCCCATGCCCAGCCCCTCGGCGCGCGCTGCCAGCCACATGTTCTGGATGGCACAGGCGGCCGAGGCCATGTCCATCTCAGGCATGGTGCGGCGGCCAAACACATGGGCTTCGCGCCCCGGTGGCAGCGCCACGATCAGCACCTCGGCCGCGTCCAGCACGCCCTGCACCTTCAGCTGCATGAAGTCTTCCTGGCGCACGCCCAGCGCCTGCGCGGTCAGCACGCGCTCTTGCTCGACCAGCGCATGGATGCTTTCGCGCATGCTGCGCGAGCGAATGCGAATAAAGCGCCACGGCTGCATGAACCCCACGCTGGGCGCATGGTGCGCCGCGCGCAGCAGGCGCAGCAGCACCTCGTCACTCACCGTACCCGGGGCGAAGTGGCGCATGTCGCGCCGCTCATGAATGGCCCGATAGACCGCTGCCCGCTCAGCGTCTGAAAAAGGCGTGGCAGCAATGGTCTGGTAGTGATCGAGGTCGTGTGTGGGATCGTTGGCTTGGCTCATGACAGGGATTGTCAGTCCTCAATGCCGCGTTGTGCAGGAATGCCTGCTTTGAACGCATGCTTGATCATTTGCATCTCGGTGACCGTGTCGGCAATCTCAATGATCTCTGGCGGGCAGCGGCGCCCTGTCAGGCACACGTGCACGTGCTTGGGCCGTGCCTGCAGGGTGTCCAGCACGTCTTGCAGCGGCAGCCAGCCATAGATCAGCGGGTAGGTAATTTCATCGAGCACCACCAAAAACCAGTCCCCCGACACAATGGCGGCCTTGGCTTTTTCCCAGCCATCGCGCGCCAGTTGGGCCGACTGCTCCAGGTCTTTGCTCTTCCAGCTGAAACCATCGCCCAGCCCTTCCACGGGCAGGCCGACTTGCTCGGCCAGGCGGTGTTCACCAAAGCGTGCCGTGGGCACCTTCATGAACTGAAACACTTTGACCGCCTTGCCACGGCCGGTGGCGCGAAACGCCAGGCCAAAGGCGGCCGTGCTTTTGCCCTTGCCGTCGCCCGTGTTGACGATGACCAGCCCACGGCGCTCGCCCTCTGGTTTCTCGTAAGGTTTTTCTGAGGGTGGATTCTCAATTTGCATAGCTAACAGCGTTTGCCCCATAAGGGCTAGCGACACTTTTCTTCAAAAAATATTCACGCGAACCTGGCCACCATCGGCAAGGCCATCCACATGCCATCGACCGCGCGGATGCGGATGCGGTGGTCAAACACCGCCTCCAGCGCCGCGTGCGTGGCCACATCGTGTGTAGCGCCCTGGTACAGCACCCGCCCGGCCTGCATCACCACCATGTGGTCCGATTGCAGCGCAATCCCCAGCTCATGCAGCACGCTGACGACGGTCTGGCCACTGGCGACCAAGCCCTGCACCGTGTCCATCCAGGCACTTTGGTGCGGGGGGTCCAGATTGGCCAGGGGTTCGTCCATCAGCAGCACCTGGGCCTGCACTGCCAGGGCACGTGCCAGCAGCACGCGCTGGCGCTCGCCGCCAGACAGTTCGGCCAAGGGGCGGTGGCGCCAAGCCCAGGCCTGGGTGGTGTGCAGGCAGGCCTGCACCACCGCATGGTCTTGCGCGCTGGGCGCTGCCAGCCAGGCCTGGTGCGGCAAACGCCCGAGCATGACCACGTCGTAGCTGCACAGCTCTTGCGAAACGGCCTCGTTCTGCCCCAGCCACGACAGCGTGCGTGCACGCTCTTTCACTGCCCAGCCACCGAGCGGGCGGCCCAGCAGTTGCACCTGCCCCTGCCACGCCTTGCGCGGCTGCAAGCCCGCCAGCGCACGCAGCAAGGTCGATTTACCCGCTCCGTTGGGGCCCACAATCGCTGTCCATTGCTGGGCGGGCACATACATATCCACCCCATGCAGCAGCTGGTGGGCGCCTGCCTGCACCTGCACACCCTGCGCTTGCAAGGCCAGCGGAGGCATCTCGCGTACGGGATCTAGCACTTGAGCCATATCACCCCCTGCCCTGCCGCGCGGCATGGCCACGGTGCATCAACCACAACAGATAGCTGCCGCCCAGCAAGGCTGTCAGCACCCCCACGGGCAATTCTTCGGGCGCCATCACCCAGCGCGCCAGCACGTCTGCGGTCAACAGCACCACACCGCCCATCAGGCTGCTGAGCAAGGTGCTGCGGCCATGCCCCACGCTCACCATGCTGCGCACCAGGTGCGGGGCGGCCAGCCCGACAAAAGCGATCAATCCCGTCTGTGCCACGGCCGTGCCGGTGGCCAGTGCCATCACAGCAATCAGCCCCGCACGCATGGGCGCCAGTGGCAAGCCCAGGCTGGCGGCGGTGGATTCCCCCAGCGTCAGTCCATCGAGCACACGCGCCAGGCCCCAGGCCAGCAACGCGCACGATGCCCAGGCCCCCAGCATCAAGGCACAGGAGGCCCAGCCAATGAAGGCAGTACTGCCCAGGCCAAACGCCTTCATGGGCTGCAAGATATCGGGGTAGCGCATCTCCAGCATGTCGCGCACCGCGCCCAGCACCACGCCGACCACCACACCTGCCAGCAGCAGGCGCAAGCTGTTTTGCACGCCTTGCGCCAGCATCAGCGTCAGCAGCACGGCAGCGGCAGCGCCCGCAAAGGCCATGCCCGTCATGCCCAGGCGCTGCATCCATTCCATCCCCATTGCGGCCGTGCCGCTGAGAACCATGGCCACCGCACCGCCCAGCGCAGCGCCCGATGCGCTACCCAGCAGGTAGGGATCTGCCAAGGGGTTGCGAAACAGGCCCTGCGCCACCGCGCCAGCCAGGCCCAGTAAGGCCCCGGCCAGCCATGCCCCCAGGGTGCGCGGCAAGCGAATGTCCCAGACAATTTGCTGCGCCACAGGGTCGCTGTGCATGCGCAGCGCGCTTTCCCAGCCCGTGCTACCCACGCTGGCGCCCAGCAGCACCAGCACGGCAGTCAGCACCAGCAAACCCAGCGCCAGCCAGTGGCTGCGGCGATCCGTGCCGCCGTGGTGCATCGTTTCAATGTTCACGGCGCGGGGCTTTCTCCGCCAAACAGCGGGCAATGATGCGGGCAGCCTCATCCATGCGGGGGCCGGGGCGCACGATGATGCCGGACTCTTGCGCATCGAACGCGCACACGCGCTGGTGCTTGACAGCACCCAGCGTGCCCCAGCCCGGGTAGGTGTGCGCCACTTGCATGCTGTGGTTGCCCATCAAAATGACGTCAGGGCGGGCCCGCAAGATAAATTCCGGGTTCAGACGCGGGAAAGGCCCCATCTCTGGCGGCACCACATTGCCCACGCGCATGTGCGTGAGCAGCTCTCCAATGAAGGAGGAAGGCCCAGCCACGTACGGGCCACGGCTGACCTCAAAGTACACCTTGGCCCCTTGCACACCCGTGGGCAGCGACTGTGCGGCTGCATCCATGCCAGCTTGCACACGCTGCCATTCGCGCTCTGCCTGCTCGGGCGGCAGCCCCAACAGCAAGCCCATGCTTTGCAGCACGCGGTGCACATCGGCCTGTGTGCGGGTTTCCAGCGTGAGGGTGCGCAGGCCCAGCGACTCCAACCGCGCCACCACCCGCGAGGCGTTGGACAGCAGCACCACATCGGGCTTGAGCGCCACAATCGCTTCGACATTCGGGTCCATGCCCCCACCCAGCACGGGCAAGGTGGTTTGCAACGTGACCGGCCAGTTGGAATAGCGATCCACCCCCACCAGCTTGTTGCACGCCCCCAGGGCACAGACCGTTTCGGTCAGCGAAGGCAGCAGGCTGACAATGCGCTGTGGCGGTTGCGCCTGGGCAATGGCGCGGCCCCGGTCATCGCGGCGCGCGGCCTCTGGCACCTCCAGCGCATGGGTCACACCACCGAGGGCGGCACATGCCCACAGCAGCAGATGCAGGCTACGTCGTATCAATGGTTGCATTTCAGTTGCAGCGGCAAGCCTGCTGCCATCAAAGTGGCGCGGCTGCATACGCGCGCCACGTCCTGGTTCAAACTACCCAGCGCATCCACAAAGGCACGCACGGCTTGGCCCATGGGAATGACGCCCATACCAATCTCATTGCCCACCACCACCACGGGGCCCGGGCACTGGGGCAGAACTTCCAAAAACAAAGCACGCTGCGCGCTCCAGTCCTCGGTTTGAGCCGAATTAGAGGCAGATTCCAATTCCTCTGCAGGCATCATCCAGTTGGTCAGCCACAAGGTCAGGCAATCCACCACCACCAGCGTCTGCGCCTGGCTGTGGGCTTGCAGGGCCTGTGCCAGCTGCAGCGGTGCCTCCACCGTCTGCATACCGGGCACACGTGCGGCGCGATCGGCCTGGTGGCGTGCAATGCGGGTGCGCATCTCGGCGTCCCACGCCTGCCCCGTCGCCAGGTACACCGCACTGCGACCTGCCGCCGCGTCCAGCCAGTCACGCGCAGCTTGCTCCGCGCGGCGGGTTTTGCCGCTTTTTTGACCACCCAGGATCAATTCTTGCCAGGGCGTCACAGTGCTGTTGTTCAAAGCATTCATAAGAGTTGCAAATTATGCCGGGGCTGCCGCAGCCGACCATTCCACAGCGTGCGCGCCCAGCAAGGCCGCCACTGCGCGTGGGTGGGAAGGAAACCAGGCATGAAAGTAACTGGCGTGGACACTGCCGTGCTGGTACACCGCCTCGCCTTGCTGCGCCTGCACCGGTTGCTGGGCGCGGCTGGTGCGGGCCATGACCGCCACCGGGCTGTGAAAGCGTGAGTAGTGGAAGGTATGGCCACGCAGCACGCCACCCTGCTGCACGCATTGCTGCATGCCCAGGCCTGCCAGGCGCGGCTGCATCTGCGCCGTACCGGGCAGGATGCCCCACATGGGGTAGACCTCACCCGACGCGGTCTGGATGCTGTCGCCCAGCGCCAGCATGCCACCGCATTCGGCCCACACTGGCTTGCCTGCGTGCACATGGGCACGCACATCTTGCTGAAGGGCCGTATTCGCAGCCAGTGTGGCGGCGTGCAGCTCTGGGTAACCGCCTGGCAACCAGAGTGCATCGCACGCCGGCAAGCGCTCTCCCGCCAAAGGCGAGAAGAACGCCAGGCGCGCGCCCATGGCCTGCAAGCAATCCAGATTGGCGGGGTAGATAAAGCTGAATGCTGCATCGCGTGCCACCGCCACGGTACGGCCTTGCAGCCAAGGCTCCATGGGTGGGATGAGCGCAGCAGGCTCTGCAGGGAACGTCACCGACCAGCGCTGCTGCCATTCCTGCCAGGGCATTTGCCCCAAGGCCGTGGCAGCCAGCGCATCGGCCGCTGCATTGAGGCGCTCCATGGCGTCGGGCAGCTCGTGTGCAGCCACCAAACCCAGGTGGCGCTCAGGCAGCAACTGCGCGTTTTTGCCCTCTCCCACACGCTGCAAAGCGCCCAGCCACACGCCGGGATCGCGCACGCTGGCTTGCAGCATCTGGGCATGCATGCTGCTGCCCACGCGGTTGGCCAGCACCCCCGCCCAGGGCAACCCTGGCTGATACTGCTGCATGCCCAGCAACAAGGCGCCAAAACTGCCTGCCATGGCGCTTGCATCAATCACCAGCAGCACCGGAATCCCTAGCTGTGCAGCCAGATCAGCAGCCGTGGGGCTGCCATCAAACAGCCCCATCACGCCTTCAATCAAAAGCACATCGGCATGGCGTGCGGCATCGGCCAAACGGGCCCGCACCTCCTCCATGCCCACCATCCAGGCATCAATGTTGTGCACCGTGGCTCCGCTGGCCAGCTGGTGCCAGTAAGGATCCAGAAAATCAGGCCCGCACTTGAACACCCGCACCCGGCGCCCCTGGCGCGTGTGCCAGCGGGCCAAGGCAGCCGTCACAGTCGTTTTTCCCTGCCCCGATGCGGGGGCGGCAATCAAAAGCGCCACACAGGAAGGAGATGTTGAAGACTGGGTCATGGAGCAACGGGCAATGCGTAGCAAGATAAAAATGAACCTTGGTGATGGTTGCTGAATCCGAGACGCTCTCCAAGCCACAACCCACCAGCAGGTGCACGCCCCCCACCCTTGTCATGGCAGCTGGCCGCCTGCACTTTCGTGCCCGGCTTCCAAGCTGGCGCCATGGTTTCAGCACCCAACGTGGCATGCCGTTGCGAACGATGTGCCGGCCACGACCCTGCCGTGGCATTGCACAGATGCTGAAAGCCCACCGAGCTACGCCACGGCATGCACCACGCAGCAGAACGACGCAATGCCAATGCAACGACACCAGCGCACCGTGGATTCATCAAGAACATGGGGGATTTTGGAGATATCGACCCGCGCCAGCCTCCCCGCCAGCAATGGGTAACCATGCCCACCGAAGCGGGCACACCAATGTTGGCCGGTATCCGGGCTGGTTCCTCAGGTCCATCGCCTTCCCAAATGCTTGTTCAAGGCATTCAGTGGCTTGTGATGATGGATGGGCGCTATGACTAGCGCCAAGAACTCACCGTTGCGGGGGCAGCGCAGGCTAGGTGGTGCTGAAGGTCAACACCGCCACCCTGCTTCCCGTTGAACTGCAAACTTGTGAACCAAGCTGCGAGCACCAACATTTGAGTGGTCGATTCTAATGCTGGAAAAAGTCTGCTGGGCAGCGCAACCGGCATTCACAGCCCGCACCGGGCCCAATGCACGCCAGCATTGACAGCTTGAAACAAGCTTTTGTAGCTATATCTTGCGATCTGCCCTAAATTTGCGATTCCCTTCAAAAGGGCAGTCCTACAATTGGAGCAATCCATGACGACACCATCCATTCTTGACCCCGTTGCAGGGCGTGTAGAGCTGCTACTGGAGCAGTACGAAGCTATGCAGCACGCGAATCGCCAACTCAGCGAAGAGATCCAGGCTTTGCACAAGGAGCGTGACTCGCTGAAGTCACGCCTGAAAGCTGCGCGGGCACGCGTGGATGAGTTGATCGAACGTTTGCCGGTCAATCAGGAGGCATCTTGAGCCAGCTAGAAACACAAATCCTGCACCAGGACTATCTGCTGACCTGCCCTGACGGACAGGAAGCACAGCTGCTCGAGGCGGTGGAACGGGTGGATCACCAGTTCCAGCAAATGCTGGACAACACCAAGCTGCGTTCGCGCGAGCGTATTGGTGTGTTGCTGGCCGTCAATCTGGCGTTTGAAAGCCTGGAGCTGCGCAACCAGCTGCAAGCCCTGCAACAACAACTTGCTGCACTGCAAGGTGCCCAGGACACTGATGGTGCAGCACTGACTGACGCCGATGCCGAGCGTTTGCACGCTTTGGAAGCCCAAGCCAGCCACGATCAGGCGCTTGCCAGTGCCTTGGTGGATCGCATCGATCAAGCCTTGGCGCAGGCAAGCCAACCGCTGGCGCACACGCAGCCATCCATGGAAGCCATGGTAGACGCAATGCCCGCAACCACCGATATCGGCATCGACACAGATTTAGACAACGCCGCTCAAGTGGAATTGCCCTCCACGCCTGCGGAAAGCCTGTAAAATCGCACCTGTCTGCAATCCGCCGGGCTTTATATTGCCTTGAACCAATGCTCATTGAGCACGGGCTTGATACATTGCCTAGCAAGCGTGATCGTCTCGCGTCAGACGAACCCAACGTTAGGTTGCTCTCGCCCACCTGAACCCCCGGTTCAGGATGACGGCTCGGTGGTTTTGCAGACACCTTCATTCGCCATTCGGCACCACCCCCCAGCGATTTCCCTTCTAGCGGCACCACAGGGACGGCTTGTAGACCAAGTCCATCCACAACGCCCACAGTGATACGGCCACCAGCATCAGGCCTGCAGCGCGTGTTCCCCACTCTGAACGCCAGCGGTTGACCCTCCCGCTGAGCCAGCGCCACGCCAGTGGTGCAGCCAGCAGCCACAGCCCACTGCCCACCCCAAATGCCAGCATGCTGATGCCCCCCGTCCATGCAGAGCCGCTCAGTGCCGCGACCAGAACCGCCGAATAAAGCAAGCCACAGGGCATGCATGCCCAGGCCATTCCCGCCAGCAAGGCACCACCGCGCAAAGACAACACAGGCTGCACCTTGGCCCAGACCACACGCCCTGCGCGCTCCAGCCACACGGGCTGCTGTCCCTGAAACAGCATGAGCAGCCCCCAGGCCAAAATCGCCAGGTGCATGAGGACCCATACAGGGTGCAAGGCAGAGGTTTGATCCGAAAACCAGGCCACTTGCTCCATGGCCAAAGCGGCCACGGCGCCCAGCAAAGCGTAGCCAAGCAGGCGCCCCAGATGAAACTGGCAGGTGCTCCAGCTCCAGGCCCGGCGTTGCGGTGACCATGCTGCATGCATCTGCACGACTTGACCATGGCCCTGGATCACCGCATGGCAAGGTGCCGCACACATGGCAAGACAATGGGGCCCACCCACGAGCCCCATGAAAAATGCGGTCCAAAGCAAGGAAAGAATCATAGGGATCAGATGATCCGCGAGAATCGGGCACGATTGCGATCTGCCTGCAAATAACGGTCAAACACCAAGGCCACGCCACGTACAAAGAACCACCCTTTGGGGGTGACCGTGATGCAGTCATCGGAAATCGTCACCAGACCTTCGTCCTGCTGGTCTGCCAGCGCCTCAATTTCTGCTGCAAAATATTTTTTGAAATCGATGAGCCACGCACTGTTGATGGACTCATAGAACACCTCGCCTTGGCACATGATGGTCATGATCACCGCGCGGCGAATGGTGTCGTCCCGTGACAAGGCCAAACCACGCACCACGGGCAAGCGCCCTTGGTCCAACAGGTCGTAATACTCTTCCAGCGTTTTTGCATTTTGGCTGTACGTTGCTGCCACACGGCCAATCGCAGACACGCCCAGCGCAATCAGGTCGCAATCGGGTTGCGTGCTGTAGCCCTGGAAATTGCGGTGCAAACGCCCTTGGCGCTTGGCCACTGCCAATGCATCCTCCGGCAGGGCAAAGTGATCCATGCCCACATAGACGTAACCCGCAGCCATAAAGCTCTCAATCGCGGCCGACAACATACCCACCTTGTCGGGCGCGGATGGCAAATCGGCCTGCAAGATGCGCCGCTGAGGCTTGAAGCGTTCTGGCAAATGTGCATAGGCATACAGCGCAATGCGATCGGGCCGCAACTGCGCCACCTGCTGCAGCGTGCGCGCGAACGATTCCGGATTTTGCTTGGGCAGTCCGTAGATCAGGTCAACGTTGATCGACTCAAAACCCAGCTCGCGCGAAGCCGCCACCAAATCAAACACCTGCTCTGCGGGCTGCTCGCGGTGCACGGCTTTTTGCACCTCGGGATCAAAGTCCTGCACGCCAAAGCTCAGGCGGTTAAAGCCGATTTCCTTGAGTACCGCCAGTCGCTCTCGCGTGACAGTGCGTGGGTCGACTTCAATCGAATACTCCCCCGCAGGGTCAAACTGAAAGCGCTCGCGCAGCATGCCCCACAGCGCGCGCAATTCATCATCGGTCAGAAAGGTTGGTGTCCCACCACCGACGTGGAACTGGCTCACCGCCTGGCCACGACCGCAATGCTGCAGGTGCAGATCCACCTCACGCTCCAGATAGCGCATATAGGTGACCGCACGCTCATGGTGCTTGGTAATGATCTTGTTGCAGGCGCAGTAGTAGCACAGCGAATCGCAAAACGGGATGTGCACATACAGCGACATCGGCTGCTTGGCCGCAGCGGCCACTTTGCGCTGCTTGAGGGCCAAGATATAGTCACTATCGCCAAACGCCTCCACAAACCTATCCGCTGTGGGGTAGGACGTGTAGCGTGGACCTGGCACGTCATAGCGACGCAAGAGCTCGGGGGTGACAACTGTCATGAAGTTCTTCCTTGATGACAGGACTTTGCAACAATTGGCCACCTTCATCCTTGACGTGCATCAAGAGGTTGCTGTACAAGCGATGTCACAATTTAACTTACATCATTCATAGCAACTGCGAGCAATTCGATAGTTTCTTTTTTCTGATCTTTAACCGCACAAGCCTTTGATCTCTCCAAGACCCCGGGCTTTTGAGTACATGACTCCTCCAACCATCAAAGTTACCTGCTCCAACTGCAATCTGCGCGAACTCTGCATGCCCGTAGGCCTGAATGAGCAGCAGCTGCAGCGCATTGATGACATTGTGGCCACGCGCCGCAAAGTCAAACGCGGAGCAACGCTGTTTCGCAATGGAGAAGCATTCACATCGCTCTACGCCATTCGAACCGGTTTTTTCAAGACCTGCGTCGCCACAGAAGATGGTCGCGATCAAGTGACCGGTTTCCAGATGGCCGGCGAAATCATTGGTTTGGATGGCATTGTCAATGACCACCACACCTGTGACGCCGTCGCACTGGAAGACGCGGAAGTGTGCGTGATGCCTTTCGATGGTCTGGAAGAAATCTCGCGCGAAGTGACCGCACTGCAAAGCCATGTGCACAAAGTCATGAGCCGCGAAATTGTGCGTGAGCACAGCGTGATGCTGCTGCTGGGCAGCATGCGCGCCGAAGAGCGCTTGGCTGCCTTCATTTTGAACCTGGTGCAACGCCTGCATGCCCGCGGTTTCTCGTCTTCTGAGCTGGTGCTGCGCATGACGCGTGAAGAAATCGGCAGCTACCTGGGCCTGAAGCTGGAGACCGTCAGCCGCACGTTCTCCAAGTTTGTGGAAGAAGGCATGGTGGAAGTCAAACAGCGCCACGTGCGCATTCTGGATACGGCGGCCCTGCAACGTCTGGTCAACAGCCAGCACGAATGCAATAAATAAGCGCTACCCACCATCAAAAAAAACCTCCCCGCTTTCGCCAGGGAGGTTTTTTTATGGCCAACGTTCAGGCTAACCAGCGGCGCAGCGCCAGCGCAGGCGACTTATGCGGCCAGGCGCTTCACTTCACAGTGCAGAGGGCTGTGCATTCACCTCAGCGGCAGACATGGACAGCAGCACCGTCAGATAACCCGCCGCCGCAAACACGGCCCAGAATGCAAAAAATGCCAAGGTGTAAATGGCCGTGCGGGACAGCTGCACACCCTGCCCCAGCCACAACATGTCTTGCGGATCAAAGGCGGCAAACACCAGCATTTCCATCACACCGGCCGCCAAGAAGGCAGGCCACAGAATCCACATTAAACGACGTGTCCACATACACCCTCCTTCGCATGAAGTCTGTACCTATTGTGAACATCGATCCTTTGGCTGGTGTGTGGGAGAAACACTCAATAAAAACAATAGCTGCAAGCGCTTATCAAGCAATGATTTGAAATGGATTCAATCCTCAAGCCATTGCATACCAAGCGCTAGCAGCTACTGATAGTGAAGCACCCGTTTTACTTGGGTGAAAGATCAGGCAAGTCTGCATCCGGCGTGGTGGCATGGTTGCGTGCCGCACCGGCTGGGGCCAGGCTTTTTTCGGCATGTCGCAGCTCCTGATTGATATGCAGCCCCTTTTGGTAGTAGTTCTCATCGACCACCGGATCTGCACCGCGCATGGCAATCATGGCCGTTGTCACACCGGCCACCACGACAATCGCAGGGCCTGCCAGCACCAGCCATACGTGCCCGTATTTCCACCAGGGGCCCGACTTCTTTTCCAGCTTCTTTGCAATCTGAGACATACCAAACTCTCTTTGAATCAAACAGGGTGTGCAAGGGCTACGCCTTCCACACACCATGCACCGCTTTTAGCGCGGCACGATAAACACCGACTTCTCCAGCACGTGACCCTGGCCGCTTTGCGCCGTGATCTCGAACTCGATCGGGTGTGAGCCCGCCTGCGCAGACCCATATGGGATCTGCACCCGCACCGCAACCCCACGCGTCTGCGCTGCATCTACCGCAACAGCCGTAGCTTCCGCCACCTCAATGCCCTGCAGCCCCTTGACCGTGACCACATAGGTCTGCGCCAGCTCTGTCGCATTCATGACCTGCAGGCGGTACACATTCTCCAGCTTGCCACCCGAGGCAATGCGCGCCAGCGAGGCACGGTCACGAATCACGTCGACTTTCAGCGGCTCACGCACAGCCATGCTGACCACCATGGCCACCGACAGCGCCAGCAAAATGGCTGAATAAATCAATACACGAGGCCGAACAATACGACGCAGAATTTGCGCGCCCGACCAGCCCTGACTGACCGCATTCTGGGTGGTCAAGCGAATCAGGCCACGTGGATAGTTCATGTTATCCATCACGTTGTTGCATGCATCCACACACAAGCCACAACCGATGCACTCGTACTGCAGGCCGTTGCGAATATCAATGCCCACCGGGCAGACTTGCACACACAGCTTGCAGTCAATGCAGTCACCCAGCCCTTGGGAGCGGTAATCGGACTCTTTTTTGCGTGGACCACGCGCTTCACCGCGGGGTGCGTCATAGCTGACGATCAACGTGTCTTTGTCAAACATCGCGCTTTGAAAGCGCGCATACGGGCACATGTATTTGCACACCTGCTCACGCATGTAGCCCGCATTGCCGTAGGTGGCAAAACCGTAGAACAGCACCCAGAAAATTTGCCAGCCACCGTCCAGAACCAGCAGCTCACCGCCTAGTTCACGAATGGGCACAAAGTAGCCGACGAACGTGAAGCCCGTCCACAGCGCCAAGGCAATCCAGAGCAGTTGCTTGAGCGACTTTTTCCAGATTTTCTCGGCCGTCCAGCCTCCTTGGTCCAGGCGGATTCGCGCACTGCGGTCACCTTCGACCTTGTGCTCAATCCACATGAAGATTTCGGAGTACACCGTTTGCGGACAGGTGAAGCCACACCACAGGCGCCCGGCCACCGCCGTGAACAAGAACAGCGCCAGGGCACTGATGATGAGCAAGCCCGTCAGGTAGATAAAGTCCTGCGGGTACAGCACCAGGCCAAACAAATAAAAACGGCGCGTGCCCAGGTCGAACAGCACCATCTGGCGCTGCCCCCACTCCAGCCACGGCAAGCCGTAGAAAAGCAACTGTGTCAGCAGCACCATGGCCCAGCGCCAATTCATGAACTTGCCGCTGATGGAGCGCGGATAAACCTTCTTGTGCGCTTCAAAAAACGAGATGGTCTTTTCCTGGCTATCCGCTTGGATCGGAATGATTTTTTGCGGTTTTTGTTGCTCGGAACTCATGCGTCACACTCCCTAAATTGCACCAAAGCAAAAGGCGGCACAGAGTGCCGCCTTCCACATCGTCACAACGCTCAGTTACCTGCTTTGGGCTTGTTGGACAAGCCCCACACATAGGCGGTCAGAACGTCGATCTGTGCAGGTGTCAATTTCTTGCTCTGCGCAGGCATTTCGTTCATCTTGCCATGGGTGATCATGTCGATGATCGCTTGCTCACCCCAGCCATGCAGCCACACATCGTCGGTCAGGTTGGGGGCACCCAAGAGAGGGTTGCCCTTGGCATCCATGCCGTGGCATGCCGCACACACCGTGAACTTGGACTTGCCCAACGAAGCCTTCAAGGAATCGTGGGGGCTGCCCGACAGGCTCAGCACGTAGTGCGCCAGATTGCGCACATCGTCGGCTGTACCCACCGCTTCAGCCTGGGGAGGCATCATGGCCATGCGGCCTTCGGTGATGGTCTGCTTGATGTTCTCAGGCGCGCCACCGTGCAGCCAGTCGCTGTCAGTCAGGTTCGGGAAGCTCTTGCTGCCGCGAGCATCCGAGCCGTGGCACTGTGCGCAGTTGTTCATGAACAAGCGCTCGCCCACAGCCATGGCCTGGCTGTCCTGGGACATGTCTTGTGCATTCATCGCCGTAAAGCGTGCGTACAAAGGCTCCAGCTCCGCCTTGGCCTTGTCCACTTCCGCCTCATAGGCCCCCACTTGGCTCCACTGCATCTTGCCTGCATAGGCACCCAAACCGGGGTATGCCAGCAAGTACAGCAAGCCAAATACGAGGGTGATCACAAACATCCAGACCCACCAACGTGGCATCGGATTGTTCAGTTCGCGCAGGTCTTCGTCCCACACGTGGCCAGTGGTGTTGTCGCTGTCAGCGGCTACCTTCTTACGGGCAGTGATGATGAGCAGTACGAAGCAGGCAATGATGCCCACCACCGTAATGCCAGCGACGTAGACCGACCAGAAGTTATTTACGAAATCGCTCATGGGATGTTCTCGTTCTGGAGGAGAAATCAGTCTTGCTCAAACGGCAGTTGCGCCGCTTCGTCAAAACGTTCCTTGTTGCGGCGGGCGTAGGCCCACCACCAGATACCGATGAACAACGCCATCGACACCAAAGTTGCAACAATGCGCATGGTGGTGATATCCATAGCCCTCTCCTTGTTTACTTCAGTGCGGTACCCAGACCTTGCAGGTAAGCAATCACTGCTTCCATCTCGGTCTTGCCTTTGACCTGCTCCGCTGCACCGGCGATTTGCTCATCGGTGTAGGGCACGCCCACGGTACGCAGTGCTTTCATGCGCTGAGCAACCACGGTGTGGTCCACCGTGTTCTTGTTCAGCCATGGGTACTCAGGCATGTTCGACTCTGGGACCACATCGCGTGGGTTGTTCAGGTGAACACGGTGCCATTCGTCGCTGTACTTGCCGCCCACGCGGTGCAGGTCAGGACCGGTACGCTTGGAGCCCCACTGGAAGGGGTGGTCGTACACGAACTCACCGGCAACCGAATAGTGGCCATAGCGCATGGTCTCAGCGCGGAAGGGGCGAATCATCTGCGAGTGGCAGTTGTAGCAACCTTCACGGATGTAGACATCACGCCCCATCAACTGCAGAGGCTGGTAAGGCTCAACACCTTGCACCGCCTCTGTGGTCGATTTTTGGAAGAACAAAGGAACGATTTCCACCAGGCCACCGACAGCGACCACCAGCAAGATCAAAACGATCATCAAGAAGTTGCTGGTTTCCACTTTCTCGTGGGTGAAACCCTTGGAAGCCTTATTGTTGTTTACAGACATTTTGGGCTCCTCGTCTTAGGCGTGTGCTGGGTTAACGGCAGGCACTGCGACCTTCGCAGAACGACCCGAAGCCACAGTCTTCATCACGTTCCAAGCCATGATCAACATACCGATCAGGTACAGCAGACCACCGATCATGCGAATCACGTAGAAGGGGTAAGAAGCCTTCACGCTTTCCACAAAGGTGTACGTCAAAGTACCGTCGGCATTCACTGCGCGCCACATCAGGCCTTGCATCACGCCAGAGATCCACATGGCAGCGATGTACAGCACGATACCGATCGTGGCCATCCAGAAGTGCAGCTCAATGGCGGACTTGGAGTACATCTCCTTGCGGCCAAACAAGCGGGGAATCAGGTAGTAGAGCGAACCCATGGTGATCAAGCCCACCCAACCCAAAGCGCCGGAGTGCACGTGACCCACTGTCCAGTCGGTGTAGTGCGACAGGGCATTCACCGTCTTGATGGCCATCATGGGGCCTTCAAAGGTGGACATACCGTAGAACGACAGCGACACGATCAGGAAGCGCAAGATGGGGTCTTCGCGCAGCTTGTGCCAGGCGCCAGACAGCGTCATCACACCGTTGATCATGCCGCCCCACGAAGGTGCCAGCAGGATCAGCGAAAACACCATGCCGACAGACTGTGTCCAGTCAGGCAGTGCGGTGTAGTGCAGGTGGTGAGGACCCGCCCACATGTAAGTGAAGATCAGGGCCCAGAAGTGCACGATCGACAGACGATACGAGTACACAGGGCGGCCTGCTTGCTTGGGCACGAAGTAATACATCATGCCCAGGAAGCCTGCGGTCAGGAAGAAGCCGACCGCATTGTGGCCGTACCACCATTGCACCATGGCATCTTGCACGCCGGCATAGGCCGAGTAGCTCTTCATGAAACCGGCAGGAATGGCTGCGCTGTTCACTACGTGCAGCAATGCCACTGCAATGATGAACGCACCAAAGAACCAGTTGGCCACGTAGATGTGCTTGACCTTGCGTGTACCGACTGTGCCAAAAAACACAATCGCGTACGACACCCAGACCAGAGTGATCAGAATGTCAATGGGCCATTCCAGCTCGGCGTATTCCTTGCCCGAAGTGAAACCCAGTGGCAAAGACACTGCTGCAGCCACGATCACCAGTTGCCAACCCCAGAAGGTAAAGGCAGCCAGCTTGGGCAGGAACAACGTGGTTTGGCAGGTACGCTGCACCACGTAGTAGCTTGTTGCGAACAAGGCGCTTCCGCCGAACGCAAAAATCACCGCGTTTGTATGCAATGGACGCAGACGCCCAAAGCTAAGCCAAGAAATACCGAAGTTGAGTTCGGGCCAAGCCAATTGGGCGGCGATAAAAACGCCGACCAACATGCCTACTACCCCCCACACGACGGCCATGATTGAAAACTGCCTGACTACGGTATCACTGTAGTGTGCAGCACTGGTTTTTAGAGAATCCATCGGGCACCTCTTAATATGCAAGCGAAAGTGTTCACTGTTATGGTTTTTGCGTTGTTGACAAACATCAATCGTCTCGAAGAATGCGCTCTGCCTCTTGCTCGACGCTCTCGAATTGCCCGCGGTAAATGGCCCACCACAGCCCCCCGGCAATGATCAAGACCAGCACCACGGACAGAGGAATCAAGAGATAAAGAATTTCCACAACTTGTCTTTCTTTAAGCCGCCGCCACAGCACCCACGGGCGCTGCTGGCTGGGGTACGTGGGCCGAGGCAGACTGGAGCTTCAATGGCCTTGCCAAACGCGCCGCATTGAGCACCACCAGCAACGAGCTCAACGCCATGCCCAGACCCGCCAGCCATGCCGGCATCCAGCCCACCATGGCCAGCGGAATGCATACGGCGTTGTAGAGCGCCGAGCCCCATAAGTTCTGCCGAACAATACGCAACGTTTTGCGCGCCAGCAACACGGTGTGTTGCACCAGCTGCAAGTTGTCACTCAACACCACAAAATCTGACTTTGCTTGCGCCAGGGGCACCGCACGCCCAAACGCAAAGGAAGCATCTGCGCCCGCCAGAACAGGGCCATCGTTCAAGCCATCGCCCACCATTGCGACACGATGGCCAGCTGCCTGCAAGGCCTTGATCGCTGCCAGCTTGGACTGCGGCGAACACTCCGCGGTGTAGTGCTGGATGCGCAATTGCGCAGCAATGCGCGCCACCGCTTGATGACCATCTCCGGACAACAGTTGCACACCCACATCCTGCTGCTGCAAGCCCGCAATCACGTCGCGCGCCTCGGGCCGCACACCTTCATTCAACTCAAAAAACGCCAGCGGCTGGATGTCTTGTGCCCCGGTCTCGCGTGCCAGATACACCGCCTGCGCATCACAGGCCAGCTGCTCGGCCCCCGCGAATTGGCGAGACCCCAGACGCACCCACAGGGGTTCCGCCGCACCCACACCGACCAGCAGCACCTGCGCGCTCAAGCCTTGGCCGCTGATCTCCTCCACCCGCAGGACCTGCCATTTGGAAACCCAAGACTGCCCATAGGCAGCCACGGCTTGGGACACAGGATGCCTGGACTGGCCCGCGATAGCAGCTGCCAAACCTTGCAAGCTCAGTGCCTCTGCCTCCTCTGCAGCCACCATGCGTGAGACCTGAATGCCATCGCGTGTCAAAGTGCCCGTCTTGTCAAAGACCAGGCTATCCACCGATGCCAAGGCTTCCAAGCCCTGCAGATTGCGCACCAGAACGCCATGGCGCGCCAAGGTTCCGGCTGCCGTCAACATGGCCACCGGCGTGGCCAGCGACAAGGCACAGGGACACGTCACAATCAGCACCGCCGCAGCAATCATCAAAGCCTGACCGGGGTCTGTAGACCACCAGTACATGGCCGATGCAGCCGCCAGCCCCAGCACCACAGCCAAGAAGGGAGCGGCCACTCGGTCTGCCAGCTGCGCCAGTCTTGGCTTTTGCGTTGCCGCACTCTCCATCAGACCCACAATTTGCGAAAACTTGGTCTGTTCGCCCTTGTGCTCCACCTGCATTTCTACCGCCGCCGTCAGGTTGTAGCTGCCCGCAATCACGACTTCACCTTCTGCACGAGACACAGGGTGTGATTCCCCCGTCAACAAGGCTTCATCAACTTGGGTGCGCCCCTTCACCACCCTGCCATCTGCCGGAAATGCTTCACCTGGGAGCACCCTGAGCACGTCACCAACGCCAATGCGACGCAGCGCAACCCGCTCAAACTGGCCATCAGGCAGCCGCCGCTCCACACTGTCAGGCAAGCGGTTGAGCACCGCATCCAATGCCCCAGCCGTGCGATCTCGCAGGCGCACCTCCAGCCAGCGCCCTGTCAATAAAAAGCAGACGAACATGGTCAAAGAGTCATAGAAGACCTCTTGGCCAAAAACACCTTCGGGCATGAAAGTGCCGATAGAACTCACCGCAAAAGTGATCGCCATGCCCAAGGCCACTGGCAGATCCATACCAATTCGGCGGTGTTTCAAATCGCGCCAAGCGCCCTTGAAAAAAAGGCCACAGGCAAAAATCAACATGGGAATGCAAATCATCCATGAAGCCCAGCGCAGCAGCCGCTCATATTCCATGATCAGGTCATCAGGCTTGGCACTGTAGGAGGGCCATGCATACATCATCACCTGCATCATGCAGAACGTGGCCAACAGCCAACGCCACAACGCCGTCCTGTGCTGGGACTGCCGGATTTCACGTGCCGCAGCATCATGGGCAGGAACGGCGCTGTAGCCCGCCGCCTCAATGGCTTTGATCCATTGAGAGGGCAGCACCTGGCTGGGCTGCCACACCACTCTGGCACGCTTGGCAGCTGCGCTGACCTCTGCGACCAACACACCAGGCACGGCACGCAGCGCATCTTCAATCGTCAGTGCACAGGTCGAGCAATACATGCCATCCAGCGCTACTTGCGAATCCCAGCTCGCGACATCCGCCGGATGGCCTGGCTGCGCATGCGACTGCCCATAGGGCCGGCCAAAGCTGTCCCACTCTGCGGGGTCGTCCAGCAAATGCAAAGCTTTCGACGCGCGTGCGAGATCCGGGGTAAATACCGCTCCCTCCTGATCCAGAAGCGGCTGTTGAGGGTCTTGGGACATGCTGGCAAGCGTATCCACAAGCCTTCCCCAAGACATTGACTTACATCAAGACGCAACCAACACTACGCTTTAAGCTGACCTCATTGCACGACCCTTAGACCCTAGAAAACCACTTGGAGATCAATAAAATGTACGAACGTATTCTGGTTGCGACTGATGGTTCCCCCCTGTCTGACAAGGCCGTCAGCCACGCCATGGACTTGGCCAAGCTGACGGGTGCCTCGGTCATTGCATTGAAAGTGATTCCTCGCTATCCACGCAGCTACCTGGAGGGTGGTGCAACGGTTGATCTGTCCGAAATCAAGCGCATCGAAGCGCAGTGGGCAGATCAGGCACAAGCAGTGCTGAACAAGATCAAAGTCGATGGCAAGGCCGTGGGCGTCAGCGTCAAAACCAGCATTGCCAAATCAGATCTGATTGCGGAGTCCATCATTGCCGCAGCCGAAAAGCAAAAGGCAGACCTGATCGTCATGGCATCGCACGGCCGCAAAGGCATCAAGCGCTTGCTGCTGGGCAGCGAAACCCAGCACGTGCTGACGCACTCCCAAGTGCCTGTGCTGGTCTTGCGCTAAGTTGAAACAAAAAAAGGGATCTGCAGGATCCCTTTTTAATCTATCAAAATAGCCTCAAACGTTCTACCAGCAAGACCTACTAGCTCTCAAAATGAGAGGCGCGATCCAGCAACGTACCCTCACCATCGGCTCCACAGGTGTAGATGGCAGCGCTTCCACCCAGAAATGCCAGCTTGGAGACCCAGCCAAATACGTCTGGTGCACACACCACCACGGCAGGCTGATGTTGCGCCACGGCCTGTGCCACTGCGGCCTGGGGCGCATCAGCCGGCAGCACGGCGCACGTGCCACCCGCTAGCGCAGCAGCTGCACTGACCATGAACTGCGACTCAGGCGCTGCAAGCACCAGCAATATGCAAGCGCCGCCAGGCACAGGGATTGACTGCAAAAGCGCAGAGACAGACTGTATGTAAGCCTGCCACGGGCCGCTCAAAGAAACACTTGAAATCGCATCGGACATGCGCGCATTGTGCCCAAATGCACAAGGGCTTGGACTCAGAAAACCGGCGCTCGCTTGTCCAAAAATGCAGCCACGCCTTCGCGATGCTCTGCCGAGCTGGCATAGCCATAAGGTGACGACAGGGCGTGCGCCTGACCCAGGCTACGCAATGTCTGCTTGTTCAAGCGTGCGGCTTGGGGCGCCAGGCTGGCAATGCGCTGCGTCGTCCGTCGTGCCTGTGCCTGCAGCTGTGCCGCAGGGATGGGCTGCATGCACCACCCAAGCGCCGCCATCTCGTGCGCAGAGAAAGTGGCCGCCTCCAGCAGCATCCGCCTGGCGGTATGACCACCCAGCGACGTGGCCACCAGCTGCAGCTCTTTAGGTGCCATGGGAAACCCCAACTTTGCAATAGGTGCGCCAAACTTGGCCACATCGGCCACGACACGCACATCGCAGCAACTCGCAATCTCCACGCCAGCGCCCATGCATGCACCATCGATACTGGCCACGATCGGTACATCACACGCCAGGATGGCGCTGAGCCCGCCCCACACGTCCTCTTCGTGAAAAGCAGCCAGCGTCACAGGGTCGAACCGAAATGCAGGGTATTCAGAGATATCACCGCCTGCGCAGAAGGCACTGCCTTGGCCAGACAAGCACACACAGCGAATGGCAGGGTCTGCCTGGATGGCTTCAAACACGGCCCGCAATTGCCGCCACATCCCACGCGTCATGGCATTGAGCTTGCCGGGGTTGGCAATCTCCACACACCACACGCCCGTGGTGTCCCCCTGTTCATTCACCCAGGGCTTGGCCGTGATCTGATCGTGCACGCTCAACTCTCTTCCGTATTTTTCAGCCACAGCTGCTTCAAACCAAGGCTCTTGACCCGCTGCGCCCACAGCAAAGTCTCTTGCTGCACCATCGTGGCAAATGCTTCGCCATAGAGCCCTCCCCAGCGAATACCCATGGCCTCAAAGCCATCGAGCAGCGTCTGGTCATGCCCCATGCGCATGAAAACGTCCTGCATCACCTGGGCCTGGGGATGGCTAAGCTGAATCGGTGCAAACAAGCCATACCAAGTCACCCGATCCAGCACATGCACCCCCATCTCCTGGGCACATGGCACATCCGGCAAAACCGAGGCACGCTGCGTGCCGGTCACCATCAGCGCCTTCAAACGGCCCGAGCGAATGTGCGGCAGGCACGAGACAAGGCCATCAATCATCATGTCGACCGAGCCCGCCAGCAGATCCTGCAAAGCAGGGCCCGCACCGCGAAAATGCACAAAGTCATAGCGTAAGGATTCATGCAGCCGCAAAATTTCAGCAGAAATGTGGCTGGATGAAGCCACCCCGGCTGTTGCCATGCGGTAACGCATGGGCTTTCGTCCCATGTCGGCCAACCACTCCATGACGGTGCGTGAACGGATGCGTGTGGGATTGATCACCAGCACCTGCGGCACCTCAGCCACCATGGCCAAAGGGCGCAAATCCTCGATCAAATCAAACTCATCATTGGTCAGCAACGCCCGGGCCACCGCCAAGTGACTGCCGCCAATGAAGATGTTCTGGCCATTCGCTTCGGCTTTGGCCGCAAAGTTGGCCCCTTGCAAGCCGCCTGCCCCGCCTTGGTACTGCAACCGCAGGGGCTGGCGCGTCACGCGCTCAAACGACTGGGACAGCTGCTTGGACAAGATGGCGCTGGGGCCACCTGCCGGAAAAGGCACGATCAAATTGACAGGTTGGCTGGGCCACTGCGGCGCAGTGCGCCGCACAGCCGCAGTTTGTGCCCAGACAGGGGCTGGCGCAGCCAACGCGGCCAGCCATTGCAGATACGCACGTCGCTCTAGCACGCGGCCTACTTTCTGGATGTGGGAGTGTGTTGACCGCTTTGCATCACCGGGCGTTGCTGGGCCCACAGCCACATGGCCGCACCACCGAGCATCATGGGCACGCACAGCCACTGCCCCATGCTCATACCCATCGAAAGAATGCCCAAGTAGGCGTCTGGCTCACGAAAATACTCCGCCACAAACCGGAAAAATCCATAGCCCATCAAAAATGCAGCGGCCACTTGCCCTGGCTTGCGTTCCTTCTGTGCATACAGCCACAACAGCACAAACAGCAGCAAGCCCTCCATCAGAAACTGGTAGATCTGCGAGGGATGGCGCGGCAGCATGGAGTCACTTTGGGGAAACACCATGCCCCAGGGCAGATCCGGATTGGCCATGCGCCCCCACAATTCGCCGTTGATAAAATTGCCAATGCGGCCGGCAGCCAGCCCCGTGGGAACACAGGGCGCTACAAAGTCGACCACCTGCAACCATGAGCGCTTGCGCTTGGTGGCAAACCACACCATGGCGACGATCACGCCGACCAAGCCACCATGAAAACTCATGCCGCCTTCCCAGACGGCCAGCACTTCCAGTGGATGGCTCAGGTAATACGCGGGTTTGTAAAACAGGCAGTAGCCCAGCCGCCCACCCACAATCACACCGACCACCCCCTGGAACAGCAGATCTTCCACATCACGCCGCGTCCATGCGGCATCACCTTGCAGACGATTGAAGGGCGGGTGCTTGAGCCTGCGCGTTCCCAACCAGAGGAAAAGACCAAACGCGGCCAAATAAGTCAGGCCATACCAGTGAATGGCAATCGGCCCCAGTTGCAGGGCGACAGGATCAATCTGTGGGTACATCAGCATGGTGTGCATTGTGCCGCAGGCCTGTAGCCGCTGCGTGCATCTACGATGCCGCGCAGCCACCAATCGCGAATGATTCTGAGTTTTGCATGCATGCAATCCACAGAATGGGGGGATTTAGGCCCGCCCTATTTGATGTGCCCGTGGCTTGCCGCCATACTTGCTCTTACTGACACTTTCCAGAAAACAAGAACCATGCAAGGCCATCCTGAAGTCATCTCCTGCCTCAACGAACTCCTGCGCGGGGAGCTCGCTGCACGTGACCAGTATTTCATCCACTCGCGCCAGTACGAAGACCAGGGCTTTATGCGCCTGTACACACGTATTGGCCATGAAATGGAAGAAGAAACCCTGCACGCAGATGTGATCTTGCGCCGCATTCTGTTCCTCGGCGGCAAGCCCGATATGCGCCCACACGCCTTCACCGCCGGTGATACGGTGGAAGCCATGCTGCGCAAAGACCTGGCCGTGGAGTACCAGGTGCGCGACAACCTGCGTGCAGCCATGGTGCTGTGCGAAAAGCACCAGGACTTTCAGTCCCGTGATCTGCTGCTGGCACAGCTCAAGGACACCGAGGAAGACCACGCCTACTGGCTGGAAAAGCAGTTGGGGCTGATCAAGAAGATGGGCCTGCCCAACTACCTGCAGGCACAAATGGGCACGACGGCATAACCCAGCACGCGGCCCTGAGGCCCATTCCACCAGCGCCCTACCGGGCGCTTTTTTGCGCCTGCAGCCTGCGCATCACATACCGTCGGTAATGCCGCGCTGGCGCACCAGCGCCTGCACTTGCTGCGTGGTCTGCTCCACCATCTTGGTCAGATCCTGCGCGGAGCCGCCAATCGGCTCCACCCCCACACGCTCCAGCTGGGCACGCAAGGCCTGCTGCTGCAACGCAGCATTGGCCGCGTGATTCAAGCGCTCCACCACAGCATCTGGGGTGGCGGCTGGCACGACCAGCCCAAACCAGGTGATGGCCAGCGCATTCAGGCGCGGATAGCCCAGTTCCGCCAAGGTAGGCACCTGCGGCAACTGCGTGAGCCGCGCCTTGGCCGCGACGGCAAAAGGCAGCAGCCGCCCCGCCTGGATATGCGGCGCAGAAGAAGGGTACTGATCACTCAGCACCTGCGTTTGCCCGGCCAAGGCGCTGTGCACGACGGGGCCCTGGCCTTTGAAGGGAATGTGCCGCAGTTGCAAGCCCAGCTCTGCGTTCAGCGCTTCCAAAATCACATGCCCGATGGAGCCCACGCCCGATGAGCCTGCGGCCCAGGCATCACCCTGCTGGCGCGCCACCTGCAAAAACTGCGCGAAGTCATGCACCCCGGCGGCTGGCGGTACCGCGAACACCGAAGCGATGGAGGCCAATGGCACCACCATTTTGAAATCTCGCAGCGGCTGCACGCGCGCCGCTTTGAGCACCACGGGGTTCACGGCCAAGGTGCTGATGGAGCCCAACCCCACCGTATAGCCGTCGGGCGGGGCATGCGCCACCAGCTCTGCGCCCACCATGCCGCCTGCACCGGCCATGTTTTCGATGTAGACGGTTTCCCCCAACTGCGCCTGCATGCCCTCAGCCACCAGGCGCGCGACGATATCGGTCGAGCCGCCAGCCACAAAAGGCACCACCAGTTTGATGGGACGCTGCGGGTAGGCCGTGCCCTGGGCCGCCGCAGGCACTGCCACCCATGCACTGCCCCAACAAGCGGCCATGCACACCATGCGATGCAACCATGCAGACGGAGCTTTCATCACCATTCCCCCAACAGCCATCACCTAAAAAATGAGCTGCCAGCGTACCAAAAACAAGGCTTTTGCATCCATTTCACATGAAAAGTCTTATTTTTCGTGCGCAAACAGCTCTCTTTTTTAAAGCACACTGCGCCTTTTCCTGCGCCCTGTGCCGCCGCAGCACCTAGCGTTGGCCTATAGGCGCATAAAAAAAGCCGCCGTCACGGGGCGGCTTCATGGCTGAGCCATTGCGGCCATCAATCGTCCAGCTTGGACAGATCGCGCACCGCGCCGGTATCTGCAGAGGTCACCAGGGCCGCATAGGCTTTCAGTGCTGCCGACACCTTGCGTGGGCGGGGGTTGGCAGGCTTCCAGCCCTTGGCATTTTGCACTTCACGGCGGCGCGCCAGCTCTTCGTCACTGACCAGCACGTTGATGGTGCGGTTGGGAATATCGATGCGAATGCGGTCACCGTTTTCCACCAGGCCAATGGCGCCGCCCGCTGCCGCTTCGGGCGAGCAGTGACCGATCGACAGACCGGATGTACCGCCCGAGAAACGGCCATCCGTCAGCAGCGCGCAGGCTTTGCCCAGGCCCTTGGACTTGATGTAGCTGGTGGGGTAGAGCATTTCCTGCATGCCAGGGCCGCCCTTGGGGCCTTCGTAGCGCACGATGACCACATCGCCCGCTTTCACCTTGTCGGCCAAGATGTTGGCCACCGCCTCGTCTTGCGACTCGGTCACGTGGGCTGTGCCTTCAAACACCAAGATGGATTCGTCCACACCGGCGGACTTGACCACGCAGCCATCGACGGCAATGTTGCCGGTCAACACGGCCAAGCCACCTTCTTTGCTGAACGCGTGCTCGTACGAGCGAATACAGCCATTGGCGCGATCCAGATCCAGGCTGGGCCAGCGGGTGTTCTGGCTGAACGCGGTTTGCGTGGGGATGCCGGCGGGGCCCGCCAGATAGAAGTGCTTGACCGCTTCGTCTTGCGACACAGCAATGTCCCACTTGGCCAACGCTTCAGCCATGCTGGCGCCGTACACGGTGGGCACATCAGTGTGCAGCTTGCCAGCGCGCGCCAGCTCGCCCAGGATGGCCATGATGCCGCCCGCGCGGTGCACGTCTTCGATGTGGTATTTCTGGGTATTGGGCGCCACCTTGCACAGCTGCGGCACGACGCGCGAGAGGCGGTCGATGTCGGCCATGGTGAAGTCAATCTCGGCCTCTTTGGCAATCGCCAGCAAGTGCAAGATGGTGTTGGTGGAGCCGCCCATGGCGATGTCCAGCGTGATGGCGTTTTCAAACGCTTTGAAACCCACAGCGCGTGGCAGCACGCGCTCGTTGTCGTTTTCGTAGTAATCGCGGGCCAGCTCCACAATGCGGCGGCCTGCGGTCAGGAACAGCTCTTCACGGTCAGCGTGCGTGGCCACCACGGTGCCATTGCCGGGCAGAGACAGACCCAATGCCTCAGTCAGGCAGTTCATGGAGTTGGCCGTGAACATGCCCGAGCACGAACCGCAAGTGGGGCACGCCGAGCGCTCCACCTGCGCGACTTGTTCATCGGTAAAGCGGTCGTCGGCCGCAATCACCATCGCGTCCACCAAGTCCAGCTTCTTGAACTCAATGACGTTGGTCGTCGGGTTGGCCAGTTTGGTCTTGCCCGCTTCCATGGGGCCACCGGAGACAAAAATCACCGGAATGTTCAGGCGCATCGCCGCCATCAACATACCGGGGGTGATTTTGTCGCAGTTGGAGATGCACACCAGCGCATCGGCGCAGTGGGCGTTGACCATGTACTCGACGGAGTCAGCGATCAAATCGCGGCTGGGCAGCGAATACAGCATGCCGTCGTGACCCATGGCAATGCCGTCGTCCACCGCAATGGTGTTGAACTCTTTGGCCACGCCGCCCGCTTTTTCAATCTCACGCGCGACCAACTGCCCCATGTCTTTCAGGTGCACGTGGCCGGGCACGAACTGGGTGAAAGAGTTGGCAATGGCGATGATGGGCTTGTCAAAGTCGCCATCTTTCATGCCAGTGGCACGCCACAGGGCGCGGGCACCGGCCATGTTGCGGCCGCCGGTAGAGGTCTTGGAACGGTAAACAGGCATGGTGGAGCTAATTCTTGGAGTGGAAAATGTCTCGTGAGCGGGCACTTGCAGCCCATCCGGCCATTATGGCCCAGCCCATGCGCCGCGCAGGTACGTGACACCCCGCAGGCCGCCCGCTGCGGCCTTCGCGATTGGAGAATGCAGGCCTCTCAGCGTTTGCGCCGTGAACCCAGCAACTCCCGCTGCTTTTTCACGCGCTCTTGCTTGCGCCGCTCCATGCGCTCCATGGCCTTGCGCGTGGTCAGCCCCGACCAGTCGGCATAGGCAAACCATCCAGCACTCAGGGCAAAGCCCCCCAGCACCCACCACCAGGACAACGCAGAAATCCCTGCGACATCCACCACATCCAGATGGGCCAGCGCCCTTAACAATGCCACCAGCGTTACCGCACTCAACAGCCACATAATTGGTTACTCCTCTCTTCTCCATGCACCCACTGAGGCGATCCACGCGTGCATGCCCTGCGCTCTACAATGCGCCAACAATTACCCACTAGAGGAAAGTGTAGCGATGAAGCGTTCTTTGATCACCATTGCGTTGACCCTGAGTGTGGCTTGCCCCGCCATGGCTGACCAGGCCCTGGCCACCGCCAAGAACTGCATGGCTTGCCACGCGGTAGATAAAAAACTGGTGGGCCCTTCTTTCAAAGATGTGGCCAACCGCTATGCCAGCCAAAGCGATGCCAGCGCCAAACTGGCCAGCAAAATCGTCAAAGGTGGCAGCGGTGTGTGGGGCCCTGTACCCATGCCCGCCAACAACCAGGTGAGCGAAGCCGAGGCACAAAAACTGGCAGCCTGGGTGCTCAGCCTGAAATAACCAGCTCCCCCTCCCCCCAAGCCGCTTTCAGCGGCTTTTTTTGTAGCGTGCAGATCAATAAATTTACAAAAAGAAACTGCCATCCAAGCCCCGCCTCTACACGCATTTCACGGTGTAGCGGCCACGCCAAAGGAAGCAGCCGCTCACCCCTATTGGCGTCAACGCCAATATACAAATCAATTTCATGTAATTAGTATTTACCCGATGCCTAGTGAATGAACTAGACAAACGGATGCGTAAGTTCAACTACTGAGTGGAAATTGGAATGTCTTTAACAGTGCTGGTGACGGAAGTTGTGGGTCAGGTATGGATGCGCGGAGCAGAAGGCACATTGGTACCCGTACACGCTGGTATGCGGATTCCCGCTGATGCACAGCTCATCACTGGTGCAGACAGCAGCATCCTGGTGCAGGCAGAAGGTGAACTCCCCGTTCAGCTGGGTGCCAACCAGGACGTACAGCTTTCGGAAGATTTGCTCGTCCCACCAGCCAGCGCTGAAGCCGCCATCAGCCAGCCATCCGAGCAAGATGTGAACCAGTTGCTGGCGGTCATCAACGCTGAGCAAGACCCCTTCGACGCCCTGGACCCCACGGCGGCCACACTGTCTGGCGGTGAGGGTTCTGGCAGCACCTTTGTGCGTCTGAACAGCGTGCTGGAGCTGACCGTTCCCCTGGCTTTGGCCTACCCCAGCCCCGCCAACACCACAGACACCACGCGGTTGCTGCCTGGCAGCGGCATTGAAGGCGGCGCAGCGACTGCGCAGCCGGAGCCCCCTTACGCCGGCACAGTCACCCTCAGCGCTCCCACTCAACTGACTGAAGGCAACGACATTGTGGTCACTGCCACGGTGGATCGCCCCCCCGTTGGCAGCGACCTGCTGATCACCCTGAACACCGGCCACACCATCCGCATTCCTGCGGGTGCTACCTCAGGGCAAGTCGTTATTGCATCGCGCCCAGACGACATCCATGTCCAAGGCACTGAGACCCTGAATTTTTCCATCGCTGGCACTGCAGGTGGTGGCTTTGATGCGCTCAACACCAACAGCACAGCGTCCACGAACGTCGTCGATGACCAAGACCCCGTGACCGCTACGCTGACAGCCAACACCGCCAGCGTCGCTGAAGGTGGCCAGATCACCTACACCATCACCCTCAGCGGCCCTGCGGGCGCCGATCTGAGCCAGCACGATGGCGTGCAGTTCAAGCTGGCCGATGGCAGCACCATCGACATCCCCGCTGGCCAGACCAGCGGCTCGGTCACCGTGCCCGTGGCCAACGACTTGTTCACCGGCGGCCAGCCCACGATCACCAACCAGATCACCGAAGTGCTCAACGACTCGGACAACGAGTTCGAGCTGCTGCAAACCACGGGCAACACCAGCGTGAGCGTCAGCGACGACCCCGCCAGCGCTGCCAATGCGGTGCTCGTGTCGATTGCCCCTGTGCAACCCTCCTACACCGAGGCACAGCAGCCGCAATTTACGGTGTCCATCGACCGGCCCCTGCCCAAGGATCTGGTGGTCACGCTCAGCACGGGCGCAACTGTCACCATCCCCGCCAACAGCACCAGCGTGGTCTACACCGCCGCCGCCCAAGGCGAGGATGTGTACAACGACGCTTCGCCCTTGAGCGTAGAGATTCAAGGGGCCAAGGCCGCTGATGGCTCGCTGCTGGAGAACCCCAGCTACGGCCCTGCCGCCTCGGTGCAGGTCACCGATACGATCAGCCCCGTGACCGCTACGCTGACAGCCAACACCGCCAGCGTCGCTGAAGGTGGCCAGATCACCTACACCATCACCCTCAGCGGCCCTGCGGGCGCCGATCTGAGCCAGCACGATGGCGTGCAGTTCAAGCTGGCCGATGGCAGCACCATCGACATCCCCGCTGGCCAGACCAGCGGCTCGGTCACCGTGCCCGTGGCCAACGACTTGTTCACCGGCGGCCAGCCCACGATCACCAACCAGATCACCGAAGTGCTCAACGACTCGGACAACGAGTTCGAGCTGCTGCAAACCACGGGCAACACCAGCGTGAGCGTCAGCGACGACCCCGCCAGCGCTGCCAATGCGGTGCTCGTGTCGATTGCCCCTGTGCAACCCTCCTACACCGAGGCACAGCAGCCGCAATTTACGGTGTCCATCGACCGGCCCCTGCCCAAGGATCTGGTGGTCACGCTCAGCACGGGCGCAACTGTCACCATCCCCGCCAACAGCACCAGCGTGGTCTACACCGCCGCCGCCCAAGGCGAGGATGTGTACAACGACGCTTCGCCCTTGAGCGTAGAGATTCAAGGGGCCAAGGCCGCTGATGGCTCGCTGCTGGAGAACCCCAGCTACGGCCCTGCCGCCTCGGTGCAGGTCACCGATACGATCAGCCCCGTGACCGCTACGCTGACAGCCAACACCGCCAGCGTCGCTGAAGGTGGCCAGATCACCTACACCATCACCCTCAGCGGCCCTGCGGGCGCCGATCTGAGCCAGCACGATGGCGTGCAGTTCAAGCTGGCCGATGGCAGCACCATCGACATCCCCGCTGGCCAGACCAGCGGCTCGGTCACCGTGCCCGTGGCCAACGACTTGTTCACCGGCGGCCAGCCCACGATCACCAACCAGATCACCGAAGTGCTCAACGACTCGGACAACGAGTTCGAGCTGCTGCAAACCACGGGCAACACCAGCGTGAGCGTCAGCGACGACCCCGCCAGCGCTGCCAATGCGGTGCTCGTGTCGATTGCCCCTGTGCAACCCTCCTACACCGAGGCACAGCAGCCGCAATTTACGGTGTCCATCGACCGGCCCCTGCCCAAGGATCTGGTGGTCACGCTCAGCACGGGCGCAACTGTCACCATCCCCGCCAACAGCACCAGCGTGGTCTACACCGCCGCCGCCCAAGGCGAGGATGTGTACAACGACGCTTCGCCCTTGAGCGTAGAGATTCAAGGGGCCAAGGCCGCTGATGGCTCGCTGCTGGAGAACCCCAGCTACGGCCCTGCCGCCTCGGTGCAGGTCACCGATACGATCAGCCCCGTGACCGCTACGCTGACAGCCAACACCGCCAGCGTCGCTGAAGGTGGCCAGATCACCTACACCATCACCCTCAGCGGCCCTGCGGGCGCCGATCTGAGCCAGCACGATGGCGTGCAGTTCAAGCTGGCCGATGGCAGCACCATCGACATCCCCGCTGGCCAGACCAGCGGCTCGGTCACCGTGCCCGTGGCCAACGACTTGTTCACCGGCGGCCAGCCCACGATCACCAACCAGATCACCGAAGTGCTCAACGACTCGGACAACGAGTTCGAGCTGCTGCAAACCACGGGCAACACCAGCGTGAGCGTCAGCGACGACCCCGCCAGCGCTGCCAATGCGGTGCTCGTGTCGATTGCCCCTGTGCAACCCTCCTACACCGAGGCACAGCAGCCGCAATTTACGGTGTCCATCGACCGGCCCCTGCCCAAGGATCTGGTGGTCACGCTCAGCACGGGCGCAACTGTCACCATCCCCGCCAACAGCACCAGCGTGGTCTACACCGCCGCCGCCCAAGGCGAGGATGTGTACAACGACGCTTCGCCCTTGAGCGTAGAGATTCAAGGGGCCAAGGCCGCTGATGGCTCGCTGCTGGAGAACCCCAGCTACGGCCCTGCCGCCTCAGTGCAGGTGCCAGACACTATTGACGACACCACAGTCTCCATCAAGGCCTACGTCACAAAGACCTCGGAAATTACCGTGGCCAATGTGGACAAGAGCACCGCTTTCACCGTCAAGGCCTTTGCACCTAACGGATCTGCCGCACAGATTTCCAAAACCCTGGGCACCAACCACGATGGCTTCGGGGTACAGGGCAAAGCCAGTGGTGATGATGCAGAACTGGGCTTTGATGCGGCCAGCAAGAAAAGCGAAAAAATTGCCATCAGCTTCAATCACGAGGTGAAGTCTTTTGATGTGCAGTTTGCCTGGCGTGCCACGTCTGAAAATGCCAAGGTCACCTTCTTTGACAGCAAGGGCGCGGTGGTGGGATCGGCCATCGTTTCTGGCGGCAGAGGCAATGCCGACCTCGCCTACGTCACGTATTACGACGCCAAGGGTGCAATCACCAAGACGGTGCGTGCACCAGGCGGCAGCGACCAGGTGGATCTGGCCTATACCTTTGAGCCAGGCAGCGGCCTGACCTTCAGCAAAGCCGAATTCACGGCGGTCGGTGTCAATGACGACTACCTGATCCACTCGATCAAGTACAAGGAAGTCATCAACGGCTCTGCCACCAGCATTGCCGGTGAAAGCGATGTGCTGTTCGAAGTGCAAACCTCCAACCCACCCGATGCCAGCAAGTACGACTTCGAGAAGACCTTCCCGGTTGCACTGGTGCAGGTGGCAGGCGTGGTGTATGAGGTGCAACTCGACACGAATGGCCGCGGCACACTGGCCGTGAAGACAGCGGGCACGGAAGATCTGCGTGCAGAAGTCATCGCGGTGCACGGCAATTTTGAAAACGTGGTGCTGGGTGATGCCCTCACGCTCACGCCAGAGACTGCGCAAAGCAACCGTGCAGATACGCTGCTGGGCACCGAGGACAGCGACACGCTGTATGGCCTGTCAGGCAACGACACCCTGAACGGTATGCAAGGCAATGACCGCCTCATTGGTGGTCAGGGCAACGACACCTTGATTGGCGGCGCCGGCGATGACTTGTTCATCTGGGGCAAAGGCGATGCGGGTTCGGTGAACCAGCCTGCACGCGATGTGGTCAAGGATTTCGGCATGGGCGGCAAAAGCGCCACCGGCAAAGACACGCTGGTGCTGGGCGATTTGCTGCAGGGTGAAGAGCACGCCAGCGATCTGTCTGCTTACCTGAACATCAGCAAGGTCGACTCCAACACGGTGGTAAAAATCTCCAGCGATGGGGCACTGAAAAGCGATGGCAGCAACTTCAACCAGGTGATCACGCTGGAAGGTGTGGATCTGGTGACGGGCAATGGCGCGGATCAAAACCAGCTGATCAAGAACCTGGTGCAGCAAGGCAAGCTGTCCATCGACGGCACGTTCTAATACGGGCACGGGGGGCGCAAGGCCCTCAGCGACCAGCCTCACAAAAAAGCCACCGCATGCGGTGGCTTTTTTTGATAGCTGCTTGCGCGCTATGTATATGGCTTTCCATGCACTTCATGCATAAAAACCAGCAAGTACAAACGCTAGGCGCTCACTTTATTAAGCATGCTTACAAGCGCGGCTCGGTAGGGGTGCTCTCACGCACCGAACCCGCGGGGGTGCGCAACTGCTGCTCCAGCTGGCCCACATAGGCGGCGGTGGAGTTATCGCTTTCCTGCGCGCGGGCATGCAGGTGCGACTCCAGCACGTCCATGCGCTCCAGCAAACGGCGCTCCTCTTCCTTGTGCAGGTTCTCAATCGCAATGCGCAACTCGGTAAACCGCGAGGCTTCGGCCTTGTCTGCCAGCTCACGCTGTGCCGTCATTTCCTTGGCATGGGCACGCGCCTCCAGCAGCCAGGCGCCCTGCATGGCAATCACATAAGCGATGAAAACCACGGCCATCAATGCCGTCAGCGCCATCAGGATCAAGCCCAAGGGGGCATCGACCGTGGTGAAGCCCAGCGACATGGGCACGGTTTGCGCCAGATAGGGAAAGTTGAAAAAACCCAGTGCCCCAATCACCACAATGATCAGCACCAGCAATGCAATACGTGACTTCATACCGTGTTCCTTTACGCTCTATGGGCTGCTTTGTACCCCAAGATGCCCCCGGTTTCAGCCAGCGTGCGGCGCGTTTGTATCTGCCATATTTCCTACAAGCAATAAAAAGCCACCCGAAGGTGGCTGTGGGTGCCGCTGGCCGCGTTACATCGGCGGCACCGATCGACAAGCCAGGCTGGGGTCAGTTGGTTTTGGCCAATTGATCCAGGATGGCGGGGTTCTCCAGGGTGGATGTGTCCTGGGTGATGGCTTCGCCCTTGGCGATAGAGCGCAGCAGACGGCGCATGATCTTGCCGCTGCGGGTCTTTGGCAGGTTCTCGCCAAAGCGAATGTCCTTGGGCTTGGCAATGGGGCCAATTTCCTTGGCCACCCAGTTGCGCAGCTCGTTGGCCAGCGCCTTGGCTTCGTCCGGATTGCTGGGCAGGGGGCGCTTGAGCACCACAAAGGCGCAGATCGCTTCGCCCGTCAGGTCATCAGGGCGGCCCACCACCGCTGCCTCGGCCACCAGATCGGTCTTGGCCACCAAAGCAGACTCAATCTCCATCGTCCCCATGCGGTGACCTGAGACGTTGAGCACATCGTCAATACGCCCTGTGATGCGGAAATAACCACGGTCTGCACTGCGCACAGCGCCATCGCCCGCCAGATAGGTCTTGCCGCCCAGCTCTTCGGGGAAATAGCTCTTTTTGAAACGCTCGGGGTCACCCCAAATATTGCGGATCATGCTGGGCCATGGGCGCTTGACCACCAGCATCCCGCCTGCGCCATTGGGCATGTCGTTGCCTGTTTCATCCACGATGGCCGCTGTAATACCCGGCAACGGCAAAGTGCACGAGCCAGGCACCAGCGGTGTCGCGCCCGGCAGCGGGGTGATCATGTGACCACCGTTTTCGGTTTGCCAGAAGGTGTCCACAATCGGGCAGCGCTCGCCGCCCACATGGCGGTAATACCACATCCAAGCTTCGGGGTTGATGGGCTCACCCACGCTGCCCAGAATGCGCAGGCTGCGCAAATCCCAGTTCTTGGGGTGCACCTTCTCATCCGTTTCCGCGGCCTTGATCAAAGAGCGGATGGCCGTGGGAGCGGTGTAGAAAATGGTGCAGCCATGGCGGGCAATCATTTCCCAGAAGCGCCCGGCATGCGGAAAGGTGGGCACACCTTCAAAAACGATTTGCGTGGCACCTGCGGCCAAGGGGCCATAGGCCACATAGGTGTGACCGGTGATCCAGCCAATATCGGCCGTGCACCAGAACACATCGCTGGGCTGCATGTCGAATGTCCAGTCCACCGTTTGCTTGGCCCACAGCATGTAGCCGCCCGTCGCATGTTGCACGCCCTTGGGCTTGCCGGTTGAGCCACTGGTGTAGAGGATGAACAGCGGGTGCTCCGCCTCGACCGCCACCGGTGGGCATTGTGTGCTTTGGCCCGCCAGCAGCTCGGTGAACGTCAGGTCACGCCCGGCCACCATCTTGCAGGCCGTGGCCGTGCGTTCAAACACCAGCACGCGCTGCACGGCCTCGCAGCCGCCCATCTCCAGCGCCTCATCCACAATGGCTTTCAGGGGCAGCTCCTTGCCGCCACGCATCTGGTAGTTGGCCGTCACCACGGCGCAGGCACCGACGTCCACAATGCGCTCTTGCACGGCCTTGGCGGAAAAGCCGCCAAACACGACCGAGTGGGTCGCACCAATGCGGGCACAGGCTTGCATGGCCACCACGCCCTCCACGGTCATGGGCATGTAGATCAAGACCCGGTCGCCCTTTTTCACGCCCTGCGCCTTCAAGCCATTCGCAAACTGCGACACACGCTCGAGCAACTCGCGATAGCTGATCTTGGTGACCTGGCCGTCATCGGACTCAAAAATGATGGCGGTTTTGTGCTCGACCGCCGTGCCCATGTGCTTGTCCAGGCAGTTGGCGCTGGCGTTGAGTTCACCGTCAGCAAACCAGCGGTAAAAAGGCGCTTGGCTTTCATCGAGCACCTGCGTGAAAGGCTTGCTCCAAACGACGTTCTCACGGGCCAGGCGCGCCCAGTAACCCTCATAGTCTTGGTCCGCCTCTGCGCACAACGCCTCGTAAGCGGCCATACCCGAAATGCGGGCAGCCTTTTGGGTCGCCTCAGATGGCGGAAACACGCGGTTTTCCACCAACACGGATTCAATTGCGGAACCAGGTGCATTCATGGCTTTGTCTCCTTGCTCTTAAGGGTAGTAGTTTGCGAGCAAATGTCGGCGGCAGCACTTACATACCACTGACTCTGTCCGACTAAAACCTCAGGAAACGTAACGACTTACCAAGGGTTAACCATGAGTACCGCCTCTACAATGCCTGCCCTGCGCAACTCCTGCGCAGCACATGCCCTTTCCCTGTTTTCTGATTGCATCTATGGCTTCCCTGGACCCGCATACCGAGTCACCCACACCTTCACCCCGCCCCCCTGTCGGCACCCTGCCGAGTCTGATTTTTGCCAGCCGATGGCTGCAATTGCCCCTGTACCTGGGTCTGATTGCTGCACAAGGCGTTTATGTCTGGCACTTCCTGGTCGAACTGTGGCACCTGATTGAAGCTGCGTTCGGCAGCCAGGCTGCCTTGCAAGCCCTGGTGACCAACATTGGCTACAAGCCCGATGCCCCAGTCACTGGCCTGAACGAAACCATCATCATGCTGGTGGTGCTGGCGTTGATTGATGTGGTCATGATCTCGAACCTGCTGATCATGGTGATCGTGGGCGGCTATGAAACCTTTGTCAGCCGCCTGGGGCTGGACAGCCACCCCGACCAGCCTGAATGGCTGGATCACGTGAATGCATCGGTACTGAAAGTGAAGCTGGCACTGTCCATCATCGGCATCAGCTCCATCCACCTGCTCAAGACCTTCATCAATGCCGGCAACTACGACGTCAAAGTCTTGATGTGGCAAACCATCATTCATGTGGTGTTCCTGCTGAGTGCGCTGGCCATTGCCTATACCGACAAACTGATCCACAGCCACCACCATCCCGCCCACTAAGCAGCAGATACCACCTTCCACCCGGCCAGTGCGCCGGGTTTTTTATTTTTGCCAGCTTTTAACAACCGCTGCCACCAAGATACTCACGAATGCAACAAGATGCATTTTTACCGGCAAAAATTATTGTTGACAGCTATATAGCGAATAATTAGAATAAACGCTTTATTAACAACCTGCCATGCAGGTAATCCATGTGCCAAAGCCATGGATTAACCCGGTGACAGGGCTGTACATGCAGTCCCCTGTCGCCACAGCGCCGGATTCCTGGCACTGATGCACGACATGTTTGGATCATGTGTCGCACCCTGCCGGGTGCGCTGCCTCTGCCCTTTCTTCGCGGCCCTTGCGCACCCTCACGCTGCCATTCGGGCCCGGTCTTCCCCTTTCATTGCTGCTTCCGAGATTGTCAGAAGCAACAAGTGCATCGGCTGGCACGACATTCGGCTTCGCGTGTAGGCCGTCCAAGCCCCGCTTGTGACGCGGCTGCACTGTGTGTAACCCCCAAGAACAACTCAAGGGAGGACAAACCAGTGGCCAAACAAATTCGCATCGAAAACGTCTTCAAGGTCTTTGGCGATCACCCAAAGCAAGCCTTGGATCTGGTGCGCCAAGGGCTTTCCAAGCAACAAATCCTCGAACGCACCGGTCAGTCGATCGGCGTATTCGACGCCAACTTCACCATTGAAGCCGGCGAAATCTTCGTCGTCATGGGGCTGTCTGGCTCCGGCAAATCCACCCTGGTTCGCCTGCTCAATCGCCTGATCGAGCCCACCAGCGGACGCATCCTGGTCGACGGTCAGGCCATCAATACGCTGGGTGACAAAGCACTGCGCGCACTGCGCCGCAAAGACATCTCCATGGTGTTCCAGTCCTTTGCGCTGATGCCGCACATGACTGTGCTGGAGAACACCGGCTTTGGTCTGGAAATGGCGGGCGTGGACAAAGCCACCCGCGATCAAGCTGCGCAGCAAGCGCTGGAACAAGTAGGCTTGGGCGCATGGGGCTCCAGCTACCCCGATGCGCTGTCTGGCGGCATGCAGCAGCGTGTGGGCCTGGCACGGGCATTGGCTTCCGACCCGGCAATCTTGCTGATGGATGAGGCGTTCTCAGCGCTTGACCCCATCATCCGCACCGAAATGCAATCTGAGCTGCTGCGTTTGCAAGAGACCAAGCGCCGCACCATTGTGTTCATCTCGCACGATCTGGACGAAGCCATGCGCATCGGTGACCGCATCGCCATCATGAAGGACGGCCAGGTCATTCAAGTGGGCACGCCCGATGAGATTTTGCGCAGCCCCGCCAATGACTATGTACGCAGCTTCATCAAGGGCGTGGACGCGGCCGCCGTGTTCAAGGCCTCGGACATTGCCCGCCAGGCACTGACCATCATCTCTGAGCACAGCGACCGCGGCTGCCGCGCTGCCTTGCGCCTGATTGAAGACTCTGACCGCGACCACGCCTACGTGCTCAATGCCCGCCAGCGCCTGATTGGTGTGGTCTCCGCCCAGTCGCTGCGTGATGCCTTGCACGGCCACGAAGGCATGCTAGGCCTCAAACACGCCTTCATTGACAACGTGGTGCCGCTGGAGGCGTCCACCCCCGTGGCAGACCTGTTTGGCCCCATGGCCACCGCCCCCTGCCCCCTGCCGGTGCTGGGCGAGGACCGCAAATTCCTGGGCGTGATCAGCCGCACCACCATGCTGCGCTTTTTGGATCGCGACACCCCTCCGGTGCCACCACCACAACCTGTGCGCCCACCGATCACCCTCAACCCGCTATTTCCCTCGGGCGAGGATGACTCCCCCACCATGCTGCAAGAGCATTCGGACACCGCACCCACACAACAACCAGGAGGAGCCGCATGAGTGATGTGAACAATGCCAACGATCCATGGGCAGCGGCTTCTACCCCGGCCAGTGCAGACCCTTGGGCCGCACCTGCTGCGGCCGACCCCAGCGCAGCAACAGGCTCGGACTGGCTGGCAGCCAGCAGCTCTGCCGCTGATGCCCCTTTGAGCTGGTGGGAGCAGCTGCGCGCCGATGGCTTGCCCGTCGAAACCTGGATCAACCAGGGACTGAGCTGGGTGGTCGAGCACTTCCGCCCCTTCTTTCAGACGGTGCGCGCCCCGATTGATGCCACCTTGGCGGGGGTCGAGCAAAGCCTGCTGGCCCTGCCCTGGCCCCTGCTCACGCTGCTGATGGTGCTGCTGGCCTGGCAATTTGCCGGCCGGGGTCTGGCCATTGGCGCGGCCGTGTCGCTGGTCACGATTGCCGTGCTGGGCATCTGGCCGGAAGCCATGGTGACACTGTCGCTGGTGCTGACATCGCTGGTCTTTTGTATCGTGATTGGCCTGCCGCTGGGCATTTTGATTGCCTCCAGTGACCGCGCTCAGCGCTGGACCCGCCCGGTGCTGGATGCCATGCAAACCACCCCAGCCTTTGTGTACCTGGTACCCGTGGTCATGCTGTTTGGCATTGGCAACGTGCCCGGTGTGATTGTGACCATCATCTTTGCCTTGCCGCCGCTAGTGCGCCTGACCAATCTGGGCATCCGCCAAGTGCGTCCAGACCTGATCGAGGCCAGCCGCGCTTACGGCGCATCCCCCTGGCAACTGCTGTGGAAGGTGCAATTGCCTTTGGCCATGCCCAACATCATGGCGGGTATCAACCAGGCGCTGATGCTGTCGCTGTCCATGGTAGTGATTGCTTCGATGATCGCCGTGGGTGGTCTGGGCCAGATGGTGCTGCGCGGCATTGGACGCCTGGACATGGGGCTGGCCACCGTGGGCGGGCTGGGCATTGTGCTGCTGGCGATTGTGCTGGACCGCGTCACCCAGGCCATGGGGCAGCCCCACCGCAGCGGTGAACGCTGGTGGCACCGTGGCCCCTTGGGCTTGCTGCTCAAGCCACGCAAGCAATCCACTTAATTTTCATAGCTTATAGCGCTTGATAAATAAGCGTTAGAGGCCAATTTGATACTAATTTATCACAGGAGGACGAGACGATGACATCCATGAACCGTACCACCCGCACCCTGACCGCCATGGCCGCCGGCACCCTGGCGCTGGCCTGCCTGAGCGCCCACGCTGCCAACGAGCAGCCGGGCAAAGGCGTGAAGGTGTTCCCCCTCAAAAGCTCGATTGCCGAAGAAACCTTCCAGACGCTGCTGGTCATGAAGGCACTGACCCAGCTGGGCTATGACGTGCAGCCCATCAAAGAGGTGGAGTACCCCACCGCCCACTTGGCCATCGGCAATGGTGACGCCACCTTCCTGGCCTCGCACTGGAACCCGCTGCATGCCGACTATTACAAGAACTCCGGGGGCGACGCCAAGCTCTATCGCAAGGGCGTGTACTCGGACAATGCTGCGCAAGGCTATCTGATCGACAAGAAAACCGCCGACGCCCACAAAATCACCAATATTGAGCAGCTCAAGGATCCCAAGATTGCCCAGCTGTTTGATACCGATGGCGACGGCAAGGCCGACATGACCGGTTGCAACCCTGGTTGGGGCTGTGAGGCGATGATTGAAAACCATCTCGACGCCTACAAGCTGCGCGCCACCGTCACCCACAAGCAAGGCACTTACTCGGCACTGATTGCGGACACCATCGCCCGCTACAAATCCGGCAAACCCGTCCTGTACTACACCTGGACCCCCTATTGGGTGAGCAACGAGCTCAAGCCCGGCAAAGATGTGGTTTGGTTGGAAGTTCCTTTTTCCTCCGCCCCTGGCGAGCAAAAAGGCACCGACACCAAACTGCCCAACGGCAAGAACTACGGCTTTGTGGTGAACAAGCAGCACATCCTGGCCAACAAAGCCTGGACCGACAAGAACCCTGCTGCCGCCAAACTGTTTGAAGTGATGCAAGTCCCCGTGAGCGACATCAATGCGCAAAACCACATGATGAGCCAAGGCCAGGGCAAGCCTGCTGACATCGAACGCCACACGGATGGCTGGATCAAGGCCCACCAGAAAACCTTTGATGGCTGGCTGGACCAGGCCCGCGCTGCGGCGAAATAAAAAAGAGGCTTCGGCCTCTTTTTTATTGGGCGGTGCACTGCGCCACGGTCTGCGGCTTTCGCGATCGCCCCACAACAGCGGTGTTCACGCTGCACGAAAGCGCCCATAATCGCCCCACTCTGTTTCTTTTTCTTACCATCTCATGCGTGACGCTGCCTCCTCCACTGTCCAAGGTACTGACGAACTGCTGGTCAGCCTTTGCAACTCTGTCACCCGTGTACTCAACGTGGCCACGACCTGCCAGATCCAGTATTCGGGCATGGTGCAACGCATTCGCAAGACCTACCTCAAGCCTGATATCGGCTGCTTCGTTCTGTTTGATGGCGGTTTTTCAGGCCTCGTCATCATCAACTTCTCGGCAGCTGCGGCCATGGAGCTGTACCGCAGCTACCTGCTGAACATGGGCATGTCTGAGTCGGACCTGGCCAGCTCCCACACCTCGGACGAGGTGAGTAACGTGATGGGCGAGTTGATGAACCAGGTGGTGGGCGACTTCACTGGCAAGGTCCGTCGTGAACTGCAGACCCACATCACGCAGAACCAGCCCAAAATGCTGGTGCTGAACAAGCAGGTGCAACTGAGCGTGGATGCCAACCTGGACAACCCAGAAGCACGGCGCGTTACGTTCTATACCGCCAGCAACAACATCTTCTATCTGGAGCTGGCCGTAGACAGCACCGAATTCATCAAGCTGCACGACTTTGATGCCAACGAAGTGGTGGACCCCGATGCCATCATTGCGCAAGCTGCCCCGTCCGCCCAGACACAGGCTGCGGCGCCTGCCGCCAGCGCCGACGTGGAAACAGAAGCCTTGCTGAAATCACTGGGCATGTAAGCGCCCTGCCCCCCGAGCCGGTACATCAGGCACATGCTGAGCCGCGTGCCGGCTTCAGCACCACGCGCTGTCCCAGCGCTGTACTGGCCACCAGCCTCTGATGCCGCAGTTGTCTGCCATTCGCCCTTTATTTCACACATTGCACCCGACATGTCACTGACCCTTGGGACACTGGAGCAAGACGCATCCCTCACCGCAGCGCACGTGGATCTGGAGAGGTTGTCCCGCGAACAGCAGGCGTTGCTCAACAGTGCTGGCGTAGGGATTGCCTTCATCAAGAATCGCTCCGTCGTGCGCTGCAATCCGCACTTTGCCAAGATTTTTGGATTTGCTTCGCACGAAGAAATCACGGGCACCCAAAGCACTTCCCTGCATCCATCACGCGAAGAATTCAAGGCATTGGGACGCGCCGCCTACCCCAGCATGGTGCTGGGAAAAACCTTCAAGACAGAGCGCCGCATGCGCAGGCACAGCGGGCATCTGTTCTGGGCCAGCCTGAGTGGGCACCTGATCAATCCCGAAGCCCCCCATGAAGGCGCCATCTGGATCATTGACGACATTGACGAGCAACGCCGCCGCAAGGCCTTGCTGTCGTCTGCGCTGCGCGAGAAACAGCTGCTGTTTGAAACTGCCGCAGTAGGTATCGCCTACTTCAAACAGGGTGCGTTAACCCGCTGCAACCCCCATCTCGGCAACATGCTGGGATTTGCACCAGAAGCTTTGCTGCAACTCACCAATGTGCCAGTCAGCGTGGCCGCAAGTGCTTCACCCTTGCACCTGCTGGCACAAATCAGCACGGGGAGTGCTGGCAACTTTGAAGGGGAGATCACCCTGCGCCACAAGCACGGCCGCAGCATTGAATGCGAAGCCCGCAGCCGCTGGGTCGACCCTTTTGACCGCAGCCAGGGCGAGGTCTGGATTCTGGTAGACATTACCGAGCGCAAGCACATTCAGGCCATGCTGACCACCGCACAGGCTGAGCTGGAGCGTCAGGTGCACGAACGCACCAATGAACTCAGTGCCACCATCCAGACACTGCACCAGGAAGTCGAAGACCGCAAACGGGTACAAGAGCGCATCCATTGGATGGCGCACTACGACCCCCTGACGGGACTGCCCAACCGGGCATTTCTTGCCGAGCGCAGCAAGGAGGCCATTGCGCAGGCGCGTGCCCACAACACACCGCTGGCCGTCATTTTTCTCGACCTCGACCGTTTCAAGCACGTCAACGACTCACTGGGGCACAAGGTGGGCGATGCACTGCTGCAAGAAATCGCCAAACGCCTGCGTGCCGTCGTCCGTGAAAAAGATACGGTCGCTCGCCTGGGTGGCGATGAGTTTGTGCTGCTACTGCCTGGCGCCAACGCCCAAGGCGCTGCGCGCGTGGCCGGCAAGCTGCAAGAAGCCTCTTTGCAGCCTTACCAAATTGAACACCATGAACTGAGCATGGCCCCGTCCATGGGTATTGCACTGTTTCCCCATGATGGGGAAAACATTGACAGCCTCACCCAATCTGCGGATGTGGCCATGTACCACGCCAAGCTGGAGGGTCGCAACACCTACCGCTTTTTCACGCCGCAAATGCATGCCAAATCGGTGCGCGCGCTGCAGCTGGAAAATGCGATGCGCCGCGCGCTGGAGCGCAATGAATTCACCCTGCACTACCAACCCCAAATTTGCTTGCACTCCGGAGAAATTCGCAGCGTAGAAGCATTGCTGCGCTGGAATCAGCCAGAGCTGGGCAACGTATCTCCGGCAGAGTTCATTCCCGCTGCAGAAGACAGCGGGCAGATCTTGCAAATTGGTGAATGGGTGCTGCGCAAAGCCATCACCCAGCTTCAGACTTGGCACCAAGAAGGCTTTGGACAGCTCAAAGTGGCCGTCAACCTCTCCGCCATTCAGTTTCACCAGCCCCAGCTGCCCGAACTGATTGCACGCATCTTGGCAGAGGCGGATATTCCGCCCAACGCACTGGAGCTGGAGTTGACCGAAGGCGTAGCCATTCAAGACCCCAAAGCGGCCACACTCACCATGGACGCACTGCGTAAAAGCGGCATCTGGCTGTCCATGGATGACTTTGGCACCGGCTACTCTTCACTCAGCCAGCTCAAACGCTTTCAGATTTACAAGCTCAAAATCGACCAGTCTTTTATTCGAGACCTGGACCATGAGCACAATGACCGAACCATCGTCAGCGCCATCGTGCGCATGGCACAGGCACTGGGCATGCAAACCACGGCAGAGGGTGTCGAAACACAGACACAGCTCGATTTCCTGCGCGAACAAGGGTGTGATGAAGCACAGGGATACTGGTTTAGCAAGCCCGTGCCTGCTAATCAAATCAGCCAGCTACTAGGCAGCTATCGCCCCTGGGTTCCACCCAGGCAGCACACAAACACGCTCTCTTGCAGCATCTGCTAATCACTCCAAAGTCTGGCGCCACCTGCATCCAAGTGCGTCAAGTAGACCCGCACTTCAAACTCTAGCTGGTGGTAGTCAGGCTCCATGTGACAACACAGTGCGTAGAACGCCTTGTCGTGATCCTGCTCACGCAGATGTGCCAGCTCATGCGCCACGATCATCTTCAAGAACGGCTCTGGCACATACTTGAATATGGCGGCAATGCGAATCTCATGCCGCACATTCAAACGACTACCCTGCACCACAACTTTGCGCGTGTGCGTGCCTAGGGCATTGCGCACCACGTGAATCTTGCTGTCATAAGCCACGCTGTGCAAATTACCTGCTTTGCGCAAATTTTCGGCCTTCAGCGCATCGGTATACGCATAGAGCGCCTTGTCTGAGCGCAGGGTGTGGGCCTGCGGGTAGCGCTTGAGCAACCATTGATCCACCCCCTGCGGGGCCTGCATCAGCGCTGCGACCTGCTGCTGCAAAGCGGCGGGGTAAGCTTGCAGATACGGCAATACGACTGGCTTCACCAGCACCTCCTCGCAAAAAACCCGGCATCAAGCCGGGTCATGCGCAGTATTTGCATGGATCAATGCAAATGACGTGGCCTGTGGCCATTTCCACCACCGCGTGGCCCATTGTTGCCGCCACTGGGAGGCAGTTTGCCAATTTCCAATGAGCTCAGAAGACTATCGAAACGCTGCATGAACAGCTTGTCAATTTCGGAGACCACACCCACCAGCTCCGACGCTTCAAAGTGCCGCTCCATCATCTGGATGACGTCTTGCACCAGCATGTCACGCTGCACTTTCATGATGGCCGCAGGGTTAGGGCCGACAAAGAGCATGACAAAGTCATCACGCGCTTCCTGAGAGCGCTCCCCGTCTTCCTCGTCAAACTCGGCATCATAGAAAGTAACTTCAATGGCTGCACCTTCTTGTGCCAGCTCATTGAGCCCCATGCAAACGTCATCCAGTGCCTGGCGAAAATCTTCGTCACCCGACACCGTCCAGCACATTTGCAGGATGCTTTCCTTGGCATTGAACTGAATACCCGGTTCTTCTTCGTAGGAACTGGCAGCGCCTGCAGCCAAAGAACGTGCGCCAGCGTATGACCACAGAGGCTTGAGCGCATCTTGCAACTGCTCAAAGGTCACATCAGTGCGCAACTGCACTTGACCATGAACGTGAATTTCAAAAGGCGCGTTGTAGCTAGACATTGTTCTCTTCAGTTAACGCGGCAGATCAAGCTGCCGCATACCATCAATCATGGACACCCATTTTGGCACGCCACCGCGACTTGTGAACTCTCCCTTTGGGGGGTAAGTTCATTCCGAGTGCCATAAATAATCTAGACATAAAAAAAGCTTCTCGAAGAAGCTTTTCAGAATGCATTTGGTGCCTCGGGCCGGAATCGAACCGGCACGCCCAGTTATAGGCGGCAGATTTTAAGTCTGATGTGTCTACCAATTTCACCACCGAGGCCACTGCACTGATTACCAATGCAGCGAAGCTCTAAAGCATAACCGATGTTGCTGCATGAAACCCGTGCTTGTTCCAAGATTGACACCGTGGATGCATGAAAAAAGGGAAGCAAATGCTTCCCTTTAGATTTGGAGCGGGAAATCGGGTTCGAACCGACGACCTATACCTTGGCAAGGTATCGCTCTACCAACTGAGCTATTCCCGCATTTTGGAGGCGCGATCCGGAGTCGAACCGGACTAGACGGATTTGCAATCCGTTGCATAACCGCTTTGCTATCGCGCCATACCAAGGAACTACAAAGTAGCACCTAAACTGGAGCGGGAAATCGGGTTCGAACCGACGACCTATACCTTGGCAAGGTATCGCTCTACCAACTGAGCTATTCCCGCTTACGCTTCCAATCACTTGGAAACATTGGAACTTATAAAAACAAGCCCCAGAAAACCTGGAGCGGGAAATCGGGTTCGAACCGACGACCTATACCTTGGCAAGGTATCGCTCTACCAACTGAGCTATTCCCGCTTGCGCTTCCAATCACTTGGAAACATTGGAACCTAGAAAAACAAGCTCCAGAAAACCTGGAGCGGGAAATCGGGTTCGAACCGACGACCTATACCTTGGCAAGGTATCGCTCTACCAACTGAGCTATTCCCGCTTGTGCTTCCAATCACTTGGAAACTTTGGAACTTATAAAAACAAGCTCTAGAAAACCTGGAGCGGGAAATCGGGCTCGAACCGACGACCTATACCTTGGCAAGGTATCGCTCTACCAACTGAGCTATTCCCGCTTATCTTGCGAAGCCTTAAATTCTACAACAGAAAACAAGCAACGCTGCGATGGAATGAATTGTAGCGCACTTTTTTGACGACTCAGAAAAGTGCGCTACTAATTTTCATCAATGCTTTACTGCACGCGTTTTCTTGGCGGCTGTTTTGCTCGCTGCGCTCTTCACAGCTGCCACGGACGCTGGTGCCACTGCACCATCCTCCAGTGCAGCTGGCATACGCTCCAGTGCAATTTTCAGCACATCATCAATCCAGCGCACCGGAATAATTTCCAGATCTGTTTTGACATTTGCCGGAATGTCCTGCAAATCCTTGACGTTCTCCAAAGGTATCAGCACCGTCTTGATGCCACCTCGCAAAGCGGCCAAAAGCTTTTCTTTCAGACCGCCAATTGCCGTGACTTCGCCACGCAATGTGATCTCCCCAGTCATAGCCACATCGGCGCGAACAGGAATACCAGTCAAGGCAGAAACAAAAGCCGTTGTCATTGCAGCACCCGCACTTGGACCGTCTTTCGGTGTAGCGCCATCAGGGACATGCACATGAATATCGCGCTTTTCAAAAGCTGTATCTTCAATGCCCAAGGCACGTGCACGACTACGTACCACCGTACGCGCAGCCTCCACTGACTCCTTCATGACATCACCCAGCGAGCCCGTACGCAGGATGTTGCCCTTGCCAGGCATGGTTGCTGCCTCGATCGTCAGCAGATCGCCGCCCACTTCCGTCCACGCCAGACCGACCACTTGCCCCACCTGGTTTTGCTGCTCTGCACGCCCATACGTGTATTTGCGCACACCCAGGTAATCATCCAAATTAGCGGCTTTGACAATGACCTTGGGCTTGAGCTTCTTCAACTGCAGCCCCTTCACCACCTTGCGGCAGATCTTGGACAGCTCTCGCTCCAGCGAGCGCACACCAGCTTCACGTGTGTAGTAGCGGACGATGTCACGAATCGCGTCATCTTTGACGTCCAGCTCTCCCTCTTTCAGACCATTGTTGGTGATCTGCTTGGGCAGCAAGTAACGCTTGGCGATGTTGAGCTTCTCATCTTCGGTATAGCCCGCCAGACGAATCACCTCCATACGATCCAACAGGGCTGGAGGAATATTCATGGAGTTCGAAGTCGCCACAAACATGACATCACTCAGGTCGAAGTCCACCTCGACGTAGTGATCCCCAAACGCACTGTTTTGCTCCGGGTCCAGCACCTCCAGCAGAGCGCTGGATGGGTCGCCACGAAAATCCATGCCCAGCTTGTCAATTTCATCCAGCAAGAACAGAGGATTACGTGTTCCCACCTTATCCAAGCTTTGCAGCACCTTCCCAGGCATAGCACCAATGTAGGTGCGGCGGTGCCCACGAATCTCTGCTTCGTCACGCATGCCACCCAGGGCCATGCGCACGTATTTGCGCCCTGTGGCCTTGGCAATGGACTGCCCCAGTGAGGTTTTACCCACACCAGGAGGTCCAACCAAACACAGGATAGGCGCCTTCACCTTGTCCACACGCTGCTGCACTGCAAGGTATTCCAAGATGCGGTCCTTGACCTTCTCCAGGCCAAAGTGATCGGCATTGAGCACCTCTTCCGCGTTGGCCAAATCATGCTTGATCTTGGTTTTCTTGCTCCAAGGCAGGCCCGTCAGCACATCAATGTAATTGCGCACCACTGTGGCTTCTGCCGACATCGGGGACATCAGCTTGAGCTTCTTGAGCTCAGCTTCCGCCTTTTTACGGGCTTCTGCCGGCATCTTGGCTGCCTTGATTTTTTTCTCAATCTCTTCAAGGTCTGCACCATCTTCGCCTTCGCCCAGCTCCTTCTGGATAGCCTTGACTTGCTCATTCAAGTAAAAGTCGCGCTGACTTTTCTCCATCTGGCGCTTCACACGCCCACGGATTTTTTTGTCGACATTCAAAATGTCGACTTCGCGCTCTAGTTGCTCAAACAAACTTTCCAGACGCTCTTTCACATCCGCCAGATTGAGCACGACCTGCTTGTGATCCAGCTTCAAAGGAAGGTGTGCAGCAATGGTGTCTGCCAAACGACCCGCATCATCAATGCCGGCAATCGAGGTCAGGATCTCTGACGGGATTTTTTTGTTGAGCTTGACGTACTGATCAAACTGCTGCGAAACCGCTCGGCGCAACGCTTCAATCTCGCTGGCGAGCTTGCTCGAAGGCACTGGCGCTGAGATTTCTTCACAGCGCGCAACGAAATGCGTCTCTTGATCTTCCACATCCAGCAGCTTGGCACGTTGCTGCCCCTCAACCAGCACCTTCACCGTGCCATCAGGCAGCTTCAGCATCTGCAAGATCGTGGAAATGCTTCCCACCCCAAACAAGTCGTCGGTCGAAGGCTCGTCTTTGGATGCTGTCTTTTGTGCCACCAGCATGATGCGGCGATCCGCTTCCATCGCCAACTCTAACGCTTTGATGCTTTTGGCACGCCCCACAAACAAGGGGATCACCATATGCGGAAACACCACCACATCTCGCAAAGGCAAGAGCGGCAGCTCTACCCCAGCCTTGAGGTTCAAATCTGTTGGTTCTGTCATAGAACTCCTTGTCAACCCAGGCAGCAAGTGCCCGGGCTTATTTTTTGCACCGTACGCTCGGCACTTAGGAAGTGCGACTTAGGTCAAACCAAGCCGCACTCACTGCCAATCAGGCTTTCTTTGCAGCTTCTTGGTAAACCAGCAAAGGCGCTTTACCCTCAACAATCGTCGACTCTTCCAGCACCACTTTTTCTACATTTTCAAGATTGGGCAGGTCAAACATTGTGGACAGCAATGACTGCTCCAGAATCGAGCGCAAACCCCGGGCACCTGTCTTGCGTGCAATGGCTTTGCGCGCAATGGCCGACAGCGCGGAAGGGCGCACCTCAAGCTCAACACCTTCCATGGCCAACAGTTTGTTGTACTGCTTGACCAATGCATTCTTGGGCTCGGTCAAGATGCGCACCAAAGCCTCTTCATTCAGCTCTGTCAGCGCCGTCACGACAGGCATACGTCCGACCAATTCAGGGATGATGCCGAACTTGATCAAGTCTTCAGGCTCGATATCTTGGAACAACTCCGTCAAGGAACGGTTGGCCTTACTGCGCACCGCTGCGCCAAAACCGATACCCGAAGCCTCCGTCCGGTTTTCCACGACCTTTTCCAGCCCCTGAAAGGCCCCACCACAAATAAACAAGATATTGGTGGTATCCACCTGCAGGAAGTCTTGATTGGGGTGCTTGCGACCACCTTGTGGCGGCACACTGGCCATCGTGCCTTCAATCAGCTTCAGCAATGCTTGCTGCACACCTTCGCCAGACACGTCGCGGGTGATGCTCGGGTTATCCGACTTGCGGGAGATCTTGTCGATTTCATCGATATAGACAATCCCGCGCTGCGCACGCTCAACGTTGTACTCGCAGCTTTGCAGCAGCTTTTGAACGATGTTTTCCACGTCCTCGCCCACATACCCAGCTTCCGTCAAGGTGGTGGCGTCTGCCATGACAAAGGGCACATCCAGCTGACGCGCCAAAGTTTGCGCCAGCAGCGTTTTACCCGAACCGGTAGGACCAATCAGCAAGATATTGCTCTTGGAAAGCTCCACCTCTTCCTTGCCGGCCTTGTCCTTGTGATTGAGTCGCTTGTAGTGGTTGTACACCGCCACAGCCAAGGTGCGCTTGGCCTGCTCCTGGTCAATCACATAGTTATCAAGATTGGATTTGATTTCAGCAGGCGTAGGCAAATCACCGCGTGCCTCGCGCGCGCTGCTATCCGGCACTTCATCGCGGATGATTTCATTACACAAATCAATGCACTCATCACAGATGAAGACGGACGGACCAGCAATCAACTTTTTGACCTCGTGCTGACTTTTGCCGCAGAAGGTGCAATAAAGGTTTTTTTCGCTGGTTGTGCCTTTTTTCTCGGCCATGGGGGCTACGCCTTGTTTACGTCAATAAGAGGAGAGGATGATAGCAATGTAAAAACGGCGCTACCCGCAGGGGAAAGCGCCGCTTGCTGCTGATCAGCGCTAAATATTACGCGCGTTTTTCAATCACGCTGTCGACCAGACCATAGTCTTTGGCCTCTTGCGCAGAAAGGAAGTAGTCACGCTCAGTGTCGTGGCGAATCTTCTCAAGCGGCTGGCCCGTGCGCTCTGCCAAGATGACATTCAAACGCTCACGTGTTTTCAAAATTTCACGCGCATGAATTTCAATCTCGGTGGCCTGACCGCGTGCACCGCCCAAGGGCTGGTGAATCATGACCTGCGAGTTCGGCAAGGCAAAGCGCTTGCCCTTAGCACCTGCGGAGAGCAAGAATGCCCCCATGCTGGCCGCCATGCCGCAGCACAAGGTCGACACATCTGGCTTGATGAAGTTCATGGTGTCAAAAATCGCCATGCCGGCCGTCACGCTACCGCCAGGCGAATTGATATAGAACGAAATATCCTTCTCAGGATTTTCGCTCTCCAGGAACAGCAACTGAGCAACCACCAAATTAGCGGTTTGGTCATTCACTTCACCCACCAAAAAAATCACGCGCTCTTTGAGCAAGCGGGAATAGATGTCATATGACCGCTCCCCGCGGCCCGACTGCTCAACCACCATGGGCACCATGCCCAAGCCTTGCATATCCAATGCGCTCATGTTTTCTCCAAACGAGGGAACAGGACAAATACTGTAACCAAGAAATGAAATGGGGCTTGTGCTGGAAAGCACAAGCCCCGTATCAAGAACTTTTTAGCGCAACCGCAAGATCAGAATACTAGATATGCGGCGCGCCTTGTTCAAGGTGACCTGATATTAGGCTTGACCCATCAGCTCATCGAACGATACAGCCTTGTCGCTTACCTTGGCTTTTGCCAAAACAAACTCGGTCACATTGTTCTCAATCACCACGGCCTCTACTTCAGCCAAACGCTGGCGATCGCCGAAGTACCAACGCACCACGTCTTCAGGCTTCTCGTACGAGGCAGCCAGCTCATCCACGTGAGCCTTCAGTTGCTCAGGGGTTGCTTCCAGCTTGTTGGCCTTAACCAACTCAGCCACCACCAAGCCCAGACGCACACGGCGCTCTGCTTGAGGCAGGAAAATATCTTCAGGGATTTCAGCCTTGTCAGCATCCTTGATGCCACGTTGCTTCAGGTCAGCGCGGGCGCTTTCCATCAAACGTGCCACTTCCGCTTGCACGGAAGCCTTGGGCAGATCCAGCTCGGCCACGGAAACCAGTGCATCCATCACGGCTTGCTTGTTGCGCGCCTGCAGACGGAACTTCACTTCGCGCTCCAGATTCTTCTTGATATCTGCACGCAGAGCTTCTACGGAGCCATCAGCAATACCCAGCGACTTCACCAGGGCTTCATTCACTTCAGGCAGATTGGCGGCTTCCACCTTGTTCAAGGTCACCAAGAAGTCTGCTGTCTTGCCAGCCACGTCTTTGCCGTGGTAGTCCTCAGGGAATGCCAAGGGGAAAGTCTTGGATTCGCCAGCCTTCATGCCGCGCACTGCATCTTCGAATTCCTTGAGCATCTGACCTTCGCCCACCAGGAATTGGAAGCCTTCGGCCTTGCCGCCAGCAAAGGTTTCGCCGTCGATCTTGCCTTCAAAATCAACGGTCACGCGATCACCGTCCACCGCTGCTTCAGCGGCAGCGCGTTGCGCAAACGTACGACGCTGCTTGCGCAGGATGTCCAGTGTCTTTTCGATGGCGGAGTCATCGACTTCAGCCGTCAGCTTTTCAACTTCAGCAGCAGTCAGATCACCAATCTTCACTTCGGGAAATACTTCGAAGATGGCTTCGAACTCGGCATTGCCTTCAGCAGCGCCTTCCTTTTCGGAAATGCGGGGCTGGCCAGCAACACGCAGACCAGCTTCTTGCACGGACTTGGCGAACTCTTCACCCACCTTGTCATTCAGCACTTCGTACTGCACAGAGTAGCCATAACGCTGAGCAACAACGTTCATGGGCACCTTACCGGGACGGAAACCGTCCATCTTCACAGTGCGCGCAACCTTCTTCAGACGAGTTTCAACTTCGGTCTGGATTGCAGCAAGAGGCACGCTCAGCGTGATTTTGCGCTCGAGCTTTTCAAGGGTTTCAACTGTTACGGCCATGGTGATTCCTAATTCTGGGGAAGTAGTGGACTGTGCCGACTGCAGTTCACAGCCTGCACCGTATTCCGCATAGTCTCACTGGAATGTGGTGCGCGGGGCGGGACTCGAACCCGCACAGTGTTGCCACCGTCAGGACCTAAACCTGGTGCGTCTACCAATTTCGCCACCCGCGCGGTCTTGATAACTCAGAGCCAAATTCTCGGCCCGAGCCATAGGTCAATCGACAATTTTAACCGCTAAAACTGCCGTCGCACATTTCCTCCCCATCATTTTTCTTGTACGTATTCGGGTTTAGGCGGTTTCACTCGGAAACAAGCGGCATACATGGCCGGCAAGGCAAACAACGTCAGCACCGTTGCGACAATCAAGCCCCCCATGATGGCCACCGCCATCGGCCCCCAAAAGACACTGCGCGACAAGGGAATCATGGCCAGCACCGCAGCCGCAGCCGTCAGCACAATAGGCCGCAACCGCCGCACAGCGGCCTCCACGATGGCATCCCAGGCAGCAACACCCCGCGCACGATCTGTCTCGATTTGGTCAATCAAGATCACGGAGTTGCGCTGAATCATTCCCATCAGCGCAATCACACCCAACAAGGCCACAAAACCGAACGGTCGATTGAGCAACAGCAACGCGGCCGCCACACCGGCAATCCCCAGTGGTCCCGTCAAAAAAACCAGCAACGCACGGCTAAAACTATGCAGTTGCACCATGAGCAAGGTAAACACCAGAAACAGCATAACCGGGACACCTGCAGCAATCGACAGCGCCCCCTTGGCACTCTCCTCCACCGCTCCGGCAGCCACCACGCTGTAATCCGTCAACCCCTGTGCCCGCCATTGCGCCTGCAATTTGTCAATGTCAGGTTTGAGTGCCTTCGTCAGCGTTGCGCCTTGCAAGCCCGCACGCACATCTCCTTGCACCGTAATGGCGTAGGTGCGCCCATAGCGCCACAACACCCCAGGCTCCCACCCCAGTACGGGGGTGGCGATCTGCGCCAAAGGCACCGATTTCCCTGAAGTGGTCGGCAGATAAGTCGACGCCAGATCACTCATGGCATCGCGCTCATCCACGGGCTGACGCAACACCATATTGATCAGCTTGTCCCCCTCCCGAAACTGGCCAATGGTGGTGCCCGTCAGCAGGGTTTGCGTCGCCTGTGCAATCGACTGGCTGCTCACCCCCAATGCGCGTGCTTTCTCCTGATCAATCTGCAAGCGTATCACCTTGACGGACTCATTCCAGTTGTCGTTCACGCCGCGCATGTCCGCGTGTTGCCGCATCAGCGTTTTGACTTGATCTGCCGACTCACGCAATTGCTGGGCATCAGGACCCATCACGCGAAATTGCACGGGATAAGGCACAGGAGGCCCACTGGGCAGCAGCTTGGTGCGTGCTCGCACGTCCGGGATTTTTTGCGCAAGCTCAGTAGGTAAGGTCTTCATCAACTGGTCGCGCGCCTTCAGGTCCTGCGCCATCACAATGAACTGCGAGACATTGCTCTGCGGAAAGACTTGATCCAAAGGCAAGTAAAAACGTGGCACCCCAGAGCCCACCCACACGGTCACAGCCTCCACTCCCGCCAAAGCTTTCAGGTGCGACTCCATGCGCTTGACCGCCTGCTCATTGCCCGCAAATGAAGTTCCTTCCGGAAACCACGCATCCACCAAAATTTCTGGCCGATTGGAATCCGGAAAAAATTGCTGCTGCACGCGCGTCATGCCAAACAGACCGACCGCAAACACCACCGCAGTCACACCAATCGTGAGCCAGCGATGCGCCACACACCAGTGCACCGCTGCACGAAAGCGCTGATAGAAGGGACTGTCAAACACCTCATGCGGGTCATGTGCAAAGCCCTGGGCAGCAGCCTTCGGCTGGGGCTCTTTCAAGAAAAGACTTCCCAAATACGGGACAAAGTACACCGAGGCCACCCAGCTGATGATCAACGCAATCACGGTCACCGCAAAAATGGCGAAGGTGTATTCGCCCGTCATGGACTGGGCCATCCCAATGGGTAAAAAACCAGCCGCTGTAATCAGCGTGCCCGTCAGCATGGGCATGGCCGTAATGTCATAGGCGAAGGTGGCAGAGCGCAATTTGTCATACCCCTCCTCCAGCTTGCGCACCATCATCTCCACCGCAATGATGGCGTCGTCCACCAGCAAGCCCAGCGCAATGATCAGCGATCCCAGCGACACCTTGTGCAAGCCGATGCCCCAGTACCACATGGTCAAGAAAGTCGCCGCCAACACCAATGGAATCGTCACCCCCACCACCAAACCCGGGCGGGGATCGATATACCAGCGGCGCCACCATTGCACAGCGCCCTCACGCCGATGCAACCCCAGGCTGACAAAGCTCACAGCCAACACCACCACCACAGCCTCCACCAGCACTTTGATGAACTCATTGACCGAATCCGTCACGGCCTTGGGTTGGTCCTGAATATTGACCAGCTCGACCCCCACAGGCAGCGTGGGTGCAATCTTCGCCATCGCGGCATGCAAGGCCTTACCCAAGCCCACGATGTCACCGCCTTTGCTCATGGAGATTCCCAGCGCAATCACCTCACGGCCGTTGTGGCGCACCTTCACACTGGGCGGGTCTTCATAGCCACGCTCGACGTGCGCAATATCCCCCAGGCGAAACTGCACGCCTGAAGCCACCCGCACCGGCATGGCGCGAACCTGCTCGATCGCATCAAACTGCCCGGCAATACGCACCTGCACCTGCTCTTGCGGCGTCTGAATGACGCCTGAGCCCTCGACCGCATTCTGTTGACTCAGCTGCCCAATCACTTGATTGACATCCAGCCCCATGGCCGCCAGCCGTTTTTGCGACAGCTCCACAAAAATGCGTTCACTCTGGGTGCCAAACAGCTCCACCTTGGCCACATCTTTCACGCGCAACAGCTGCTGGCGCACATCGTCGGCAAAGGTCTTCAGCTCCGCATAGCTGTAACCATCACCCGACAGGCCATAGATCACGCCATACACATCACCAAACTCATCATTGAAGAAAGGCCCCTGCACCCCTTGCGGCAGGGTGTAGCGCATATCACCAATTTTTTTCCGCACCGTGTACCAAAGATTGGGCACGTCTTGCGGCTTGGAGTTGTCGCGCAGCTGAAAAATGACCTGGGACTCACCCGGCTTGGAATAGCTGCTGATCTTGTCTGCGTATGCCACCTCTTGCAGCGTGCGCTCAATTTTGTCGGTGACCTGCTCCGCCACCTGCTGGGCAGAGGCTCCAGGCCAATAGGTACGCACCACCATGGCACGAAAGGTGAACGGCGGATCCTCGTCTTGCCCCAGCTGAAAGTAGGCCACCCCACCCAGTAGCAAGATCACCAGCATCAAATAGCGCGTCAGCGGAATATGCTGCAGCGCCCAGCGCGAAAGATTAAAGCCTGCCTTATCCGGCGTTGGGTTCGACATATCGACCTTCCTGCTCAACGCGCTGCTTGCGGGTAACGGGGCTGGTAAATACTGACCTTTTGCCCCTCCGTCAGCACATGCGTGCCTGCAGCCACCAACTGCTGACCGGCTTGCACACCTGCGGCAATGACCACATCGTTACCGTCCACCCCGGCCACTTCCACCTTGCGCGCATGCACCGTGGAAGTGTGCGGATCGAACACCCAGACCATCGACGCGCCGGCCTGCGCATACACCGCCGTCGAAGGCAGTTTGATCACATCGCTAACCGCCTTGTCTGCTTGCAACATGCGCACGTAGGCTGTGGCGCCCAGCGGCGGCTGCGCCCCCTGAACCCGTACTTTGACGGTGTAGGTGCGCGTGGCAGGATCAGCGCTGGCCGCCACTTCCCGCACAGCGCCTTCCAGCGCACGCTCTTGCACCCACATACGCACCTGCACCACTTGTCCGACCTGCACCTGCGCGCCCTCAGGCACAGCAATCACCACATCACGGGCACCATCGTGGGCCAGCTGCACCACTGGTGACCCGGCTGCCAGCACTTGACCAGGCTCTGCAAGCACCGCCGTCACCACCCCATCTGCACTGGCTGTCAGGTGTGTATAGGCACTTTGATTGCTTTGCGCGGCCGCTTGGGCCTGTGCCTGATCCAGCTGCGCCTGGGCAGATTGCAAATTGGCGCGACGGCGGTCCAACTCCACACCGCTGATGAAGCCCTGCTCCTTCAATGCTGAAAACCGCACCCAGTCGGCCTTGGCAAGATCCCGCTGGGTCGTCGCCGCAGCCACTTGCGCCTGCGCTGCCTGCGCAGCCAAGGCATAGTCCCGCCCATCCAGCTGGGCCAGCAACTGCCCCTTGCGCACCACATCCCCCAAATTCACGGGGCGCTGCAACACCTTGCCCGCCACCTGAAACCCCAGCCGTGACTCCGTCTGCGCGCGCACCTCACCGGCGTATTCCATGGCCACGTTGCGCGCATGCGCCCCCACCTCCAACAGCTTGACGGCACGAACAGGCTCCGCTTCGGGTGCCTGGCGCGAACAAGCCACCAACATGCTCGCGGCGAGCACATATGCAAAAAGGCCCTGAAAGGGCCGGACAACGAGGTTGGGCAACATGGTGAAAGACATTACTGACTGGTTGGTTAGCAATCTAGGGAAGGCCTTGCCCGCTGTCAAGCGACAATGCGACGGTGAATACCCAAGATCCCACACCGTCGCCGCTTGCGCTTGAAGCTGCGCCTGTCAGCCACTACGAGAACTTTCCCGTTGCGTCGTGGCTGTGCCCGGCCCATCTGCGCCAGCCGATTGCCGCCATCTACGCGTTCGCCCGTGCTGCAGACGATATCGCCGACGAAGGCGCCGCCAGCGCGCAGGAGCGCTTGCAACAGCTGCACAGCTATCGCCAGCAATTGCATGCCATTGCCCAAGGCGCAGCACCGCAAGCGCCGTGGGCCACCATCTTTGGGCCGCTGCAACACCAGATAGCACTGCACCAGCTTCCGGTACCGCTGCTCGATGACTTGCTCAGTGCATTCATCCAGGACGTCGAGAAAACGCGGGATGGCACCACCTATGCCAACCGCGCCGAGCTGCTGGACTACTGCCGCCGCTCTGCCAACCCCGTGGGCCGCCTGTTGTTGCATCTGTACGGCATCCATGACACACAGGCACTGCACCGCAGCGACGCCATCTGCACGGCTTTGCAGCTCATCAATTTCTGGCAAGACCTGAGTGAAGACATTCCTCGCAGCCGCCATTACCTCACCGACGCAGACTGCGCAGCGTTTGGCGTCACACGCGCGCAGCTTCAGGCACAGAAAGTGACCGACGGCATAAAAAATCTCATAGCTTCCAACGCTGACTGGGCAAGGGATTCCATGCAAAAAGGTGCTCAACTTGTGCACCAACTTCCCGGGCGCGTGGGCTGGGAGCTACGCCTGGTGGTGCAAGGCGGTTTATGCATTCTGGACAAAGTGGATGCGCAAAACGGTGACAGCCTGCACACCCGGCGCACCGTGCACAAGACCGACATGCCACGCATGCTGTGGCGCGCCTTGTGGATGTGAGCACACCACACACCCTCAAAAAAAACCGGTCTCAGACCGGTTTTTGCATCTTGCCTTTGCCACGACATCCCGCCGCTGGTTGTGCCGGTGAAAGTGCCGAGTGGTGAGATGCACTCACCGTGGATGTGCCATCTCTACGTCCAAGGAGCCCACAGCGCGGTAGTCAACGCCGCCGCTTGCAGAGAGGATGAACTTGGCCGACATCTGCGCCATCTGGCTAGCCTGCTCCTGCAGCGAAGTGGACGCGGCCGATGTCTCCTCCACCAGGGCGGCGTTCTGCTGCGTCACATCATCCAGATTGGCCACCGCATCATTGATCTGCGCCAGACCCTTCGATTGCTCACGGCTGGCCTCGGCGATCTCACCCACGATGTCCGACACACGCGCAATGCTCTGCACAATGTCTTGCATTGTGGTGCCGGTGCGATGTACCTGGTCGCTGCCCGTACGCACGCGGTCGACGGAGTCGTTGATCAGCACCTTGATTTCTTTGGCGGCCTCGGCAGAACGCCCTGCCAACGAACGCACCTCACTGGCCACCACCGCAAATCCGCGCCCTTGCTCACCCGCACGGGCCGCCTCTACGGCGGCGTTCAGCGCCAGGATGTTGGTCTGGAAGGCGATGGAATCAATCACGCCGATGATGGCTTCGATCTTCTGGGCCGATGTGTTGATGTCTTCCATGGTGGACACCACCTGCGACACCATCTCGCCACCACGGGCCGCCACTTCGGTTGCACCGCGTGCCAGATCACTGGCGCGGATGGCGCTGTCGGCGTTTTGCTGCACAGTGCTCGACAGCTCCTCGGTCGCCGCCGCTGTTTGCTCCAGCGAAGCCGCCTGCTGCTCCGTGCGCATCGACAGGTCGCCCGTGCCCGCCGCCACCTGGGTCGATGCACCAGCAATGGCCTCCGCCCCGCTGCGCACCTGGGAGATGATGTCGTGCAAATGGCAGCGCATGTCTTCCATCTGCCCCAGCAGCTGAGCGATCTCATCCTTGCCCGTCACCGTCACCTGTTGCGAAATATCACCCGCCGCAATCGCTTGCGCAGCGTGGTGGGCCTGCTTGAACCCCGCCATCATGCGCTGCAGCAGCGACACCGACAGCAGCGTGGCTGGCAGCCCCCCCAGCAGCACGCACAGCGCAAACACCCAGATACTTAATTGATAGCGCGTATCGGCCGCCTGATAAGCTTCATCGGCCTGTGTGACCTGCAAGCCCTTGAACGCCCCCACCAGCGCCACCAGCGTGTCACCCTCCTGATTCGCCAGCGCCAGAAAGCGCGACATCAGCTCGTTGCTGAAGTCACCGCCACTCATCAAGCGCACCAACTCACCCAGCTTGGCATTCCAGTCGTCTTGCACACGAATGGCCTCGGCAAACATGTCCTTGTCCGGCCCCGCTTCAATCATCTGATTGAGCTCTTTTTGCCACGCCATGCCCTGCTGCAAGCTGTGCGTGACCAAGCCCAGGTGCTCATCCACCGGATGATCGTGCAGGGCCGCCAAGGCGTTGTCTGGCGCATGCTGAAAAGACAGCAGCGTTTGCATGCGCCCCTGCAACACACTTTCGTTGATCGAATCCGCAAGCAAGATGCGCTGCAAGGACTGGTCATGCAAAGCCCCCAGACTGTCGCGTGCGCTCATCAACCCATGCCAACTCATGCCAATGACCACCGCCATCGACAGAAAATAACCAACAAAAACTAGCATGTAGCGCTGCGTTAAGCGCAAGGAGTTGAAACTGAGCATCTCTGACCATGTATCTAATTGCAACTTAACCATCTTAGGTCGGCGCATCGCGATCAGCACGGCCAACACGCTCTACGCTTGATGCACATCAAGCACAACACGGATCCACGGCAATGGCAGAACACCCCACAAGGCATGGGACAATGCCCCGCTATATGACCCCGGAAACCTACGTCCAAGACAAAGCTGCCGCTTCAGGCAGCAGCTTTTATTACGCCTTCCTGTTCCTGCCCGCCCATCGCCGCGCCGCCATCACGGCGTTCTACGCGTTTTGTCGGGAGGTGGATGACGTCGTCGATGAGGTAGAAGACCCCGGTGTCGCTGCCCAGAAAATGGCCTGGTGGCAGCAAGAGGTCGCCCAGGCCTTTGCGGGCACGCCCAGCCACCCGGTCATGCAGGCGCTGATGCCGCACACGGCCGCTTTTCAAATCGAGCTGCGCCATCTGCAGGCCGTCATTGAGGGCTGCCAGATGGACCTGGACCAGACCCGCTACCTGGACTACCCCGGGCTGCAGCGGTACTGCCACTTGGTAGCGGGCGTGGTGGGTGAAGTGGCTGCGCGCATCTTTGGCCAGACCGACGAGGCCACCACAGCCTACGCCCACAAGCTGGGCCAGGCGTTTCAGCTGACCAACATCATTCGGGATGTGGGTGAGGACGCCATGCGCGGGCGCATCTACCTGCCCATCAGTGATCTGCAACAGTTCGATGTGAAGGCCCACGAGATCACCAAGCGCGAATACTCGGAGCGCTTTACCGCGCTCATGCGTTTTCAGACCCAGCGCGCCCACCAGCTCTACGAAGAAGCGTTTGCCTTGCTGCCCGACGCAGACCGCCGCGCCCAAAAGCCCGGCTTGATGATGGCCAGCATCTACCGCACCTTGCTGCGCGAGATTGAGGCCGAAAACTTCCAGGTTCTGCACCAGCGCATTGGCCTGACGCCGCTGCGCAAGCTGTGGCTGGCCTGGAAGATGCAGGCCCTGGGCCGCATGTAAGCGCCGTGGCCGCCCACGCACCGCAACGCATTGCCATCCTGGGTGGCGGCTGGGCCGGCATGGCCGCTGCCGTACAACTGCAGGCACAAGGCCACCACCTGCACATCTGGGAGGCCAGCCGCACCTGGGGCGGCCGCGCACGCGCGTTGCACCTGCCAGGCCCGCAGGGCCAAAACTGGACGGTCGACAACGGCCAGCACATCCTGATTGGTGCCTACCAGGGGTGTCTGGGCATGATGCACACCGTCGGGGTCGATACGCAGCGCGTCCTGCTGCGTCTGCCGCTGGACTTGCGCTATGCCAATGGCAAGGGGCTGCACCTGCCCGATCTGCCCCCGCCCTGGGATGCGGCGCTGGGTATTGCCCGCACCCAAGGCTGGAGCTGGCGTGAAAAGCTGGCCTTGCTGCGCACCGCCAGCCGCTGGCAGCGCCAGCAATTTGCCTGCTCCGCCAGCGCCACTGTCGCGGATATTTGCCAGGGTTTACCCGCGCGCTTGATGGCAGATTTCGTCGATCCGCTATGTATCTCGGCACTCAACCTGTCCGCTGCGCACGCCAGTGGCCGCATCTTTTTGCGGGTGCTGCAAGACAGCTTGTTCAGCGGCCGTGGCGGCTCGAACTTGCTGATTCCGCGCACCGACCTCAGCACCCTGTTCCCCGCCACCGCCGCCCAGTGGCTGCAAGCCAAGGGCGCGCAGCTGCACCTGGGCACGCGAGCGCCGCAGCTGCAGTGGGAGACCGCCACAGCCACGTGGCGCATGGGCGAACATGCCTTCGATGCCGTGGTGGTGGCGACCCCCTGCGCCGAAGCCGCACGCCTAGTGCAAAGCGCCACCCTGCCAGCACCCGCGCAAGCGGCTGCCCAGCAATGGGCGGCTCTGGCCCAGGGCCTGCCGCATACTGCGATTGCCACGGTGTACGCCCATACCGCACGGCCGCCGCAGCACGCCCCTGTGCTGCCCGCCCCCATGGTGGCCCTGCACAGCCATGCCGGTGCACCAGCGCAATTTGCATTTGATAAGGCCCAGCTGGGTGGGCCGGCAGGTTTGATTGCCCTGGTCATCAGCGCCTGTGAAGGCGACAAAGACACGCTGCAAGCGCAAGCGCTGCAGCAGGCACGCGCGCAGTTGGGGCTGCCGCAGCTGCAAGCGCTGCAAACCGTGGTCGACAAACGCGCCACCTTTGCCTGCACCCCAGATGCGCAGCGCCCCGGCGCGCAGATTGCACCGGGCTTGTGGGCCTGCGGCGACTATGTCGATGGCCCCTACCCCGCAACGTTGGAAGGCGCGGTGCGCAGCGGCATCCAGACGGCACAAGCGCTCAGCGCTGCGCTGTGCAGCAGCCACCAAGACACCTAACCCCAGCGTGGGGCGCACGGCCTATCGCAAGACAGGATGCAGACAGCACCCATAAAAAAAGCAAAAAACAGAGCTGCTAGCGCTTTTCTTCTGGTCGTTTCAGAGCAAAAAGCACCTGAATCACTTCAAAGACATGCGCTGGCAGCTATGGTTTTAAAGCGCTTACTTCTCCAGATACCACTGCAGAACGGCCTTGGCGATAAACCCGGTAAAGCCCACGGCCAGCCCCAGAAACAGCACAAAAGTGCCGAACTTGCCCGCCTTGGACTCCCACGCCAGATGGCCAATGATGAACAGCATGAAGAGGATGAACGCCCCAATGCCGTACGTCATAAAGAAATGCGAAATTTGTTCTTCTGTATAGCCAAAGATCACGACTCACGTCCTAGAAAACACCGCGCTGCGTCCCATCACTGTGGCGCTGCCTCCCGCAGCGCAAAGTCTGATGCATCCACCAAATCACGGTAGGCATGCCAGCTGGCATGACCCAGCATGGGCAAAACAAACACCAGACCCAGCAATAACGACGCTAAGCCCAACAAAGTAAACACCACAATCAGCGCCGCCCACAGCGCCATGGCGATGGGGTTTTGCAAGATAACCAGCCAGCTAGTGAGCACGGCTTGCGGCAATGTGACTTTGCGATCGAGCAACAAAGGCATAGAAACCACACTGGATGCAAAAATTGGTGCCGCCAAAAAGCTGCCCAACGCCAGCCACAGATAAAACAGCGTGCTGTCCGGCGCCAGCACCACGTGCAACATGAAGTCCATCGGCGAAGCAATGCGCACCGGCGACAACAAGGTAATGAGCGAGGCAGAAATCACCACCCAGCCCGTGGCCGAGATGGCCAGCAGCAAGCCAAACTGCACCAGACACCAGTAATCGTTGCCCAGCCTGCTGTGGCCCTGCTGCCAATGTGACCAAGTACGCCGCACCAGCCCCAGGTTGACCGCTTCACCACGCTCCAGCGCGCGGCTCATCGCGTACAAGCTGGTGGCCACCACCGGCCCGATCACCAAAAAGCCAGAGAGCGCACCCGCCATCAGCCAAAAGCGATTGTGCCCGAGCAGCAAAATCACAGCGCCCAGCCCCGCCAAGCACAGGCCGTGCGCCAGACTCAGCCAGGGCGTGCGGCAGATGTCTTTCCAGGCCAGGGCCAGCCAAGCCAGGGGCTGCATCCAGCCTATGCGCAAAGGCACGGGCAAATCCATGCGGGATGAACGCGACAAAGTCTGTGGCATGCGCGGGCTCCTTCCCCCATCTGCAGGGGGCGTTCACTCAGGCAGCCAGCAAGTCACACAGCGCCGACAAGCTGGCCACCGTGGTGGGTGGGTGCTGATCTTCTACTGGCCAATCTAAGCCGCTGCGGTTGAGCCAGACAGCGTGCATACCCGCATCCCGTGCAGCCACGGCATCCAGTTTGGCATCGTCTCCTACATGCAAGATGGCCGACAGCGGCAGCTCCAGGGCCTGCGCGGCGCAATGGAAGATGCGCGCATCCGGCTTGGCAAAGCCGGTGCGCCCCACATTGAAACTGTCTTGAAAATACTGCCCCACCCCGGCACGGTGCACATCGGCATTGCCATTGGTCACCGCCACCACGGGCCAGCGCTGGGACAAAAACGCGAGCGCCTGCAGCGCATCGTCATACAGCTGCACGCGCTGGCGTTCGGCAAAAAATATTTCAAATGCGGGGATAGCCAAATGCTCATCATCGCCCGCCTGGCGCAGGGCCTTGGCAATCGATGCGCGGCGCAAGCCACTCAAGTCATGGCGCAGATCGGGGCGTTCCTGCTCCACCTGCACGCGAATGGCTCGCAAAGCCTCAGGCGATGAAAACAGTTGTGCCGTCTTCGCAGCATGCTCTTTTAACCAGAGCAAAAGCACAGCTTCTGCACGGTGAATCGTGGGCCAGATCGGCCACAGCGTATCGTCTAGATCCAGGGTGATGGCACGAATTTGAGTTGGGTCAAGCATGGGGCGCAAGAATACTGGAGTCCATCAGGGGCGCCAGCCAAAGCCGCCGGAGATGGGTCAGCTTTTGTCACAATGGCAGCCATGCTGTCTCGCTTTGCCCCTGAACCCCAGCTTCCCGCCGAACAACCCGAGCGCACAGGCGTTTTGCTGTGCAACCTTGGTACGCCCGATGAAGCCACCCCATCCGCCGTGCGCCGTTATCTGGCCCAGTTTCTGGCCGATGACCGCGTGGTGGAGATCCCCAAGCTCGCGTGGTGGCCGATTTTGCACGGCATCATCTTGCGCACCCGCCCCAAAGCATCGGCGGCCAAATACGCCACCGTCTGGAACGAAGGCGGCGCCACCGGCTCGCCCTTGCTGTATTTCACCGAACGCCAAGCAACGCTGCTACGCGGCTGGCTGGGTGAGGCCGGCGCCAATGTGCTGGTGAGCTACGCCATGCGCTACGGCAACCCCTCCATTGCCACGCAGCTGGATGCGCTGAAGGCGCAGGGCGCCACACGCATCCTGATCGTGCCGCTGTACCCCCAGTACTCCGGCACCACCACCGCCAGCGTGTGCGACGCCGTGTATGACTGGGCCAAAACCCAGCGCCACATCCCGGAGCTGCGCTTTGTGCAGCGCTACCACGACCACCCGGGCTACATCGAAGCGCTGGCGCAAACCGTGGAAAAGCACTGGCGGGAAAATGGCCGTGCGCAAAAACTGTTTCTGAGCTTTCACGGCGTGCCTGAGCGCACCTACCAGCTGGGCGACCCCTACCGTGATGAATGCCTGGCCACTGGCCGCCTGCTGGCCCAGCGCCTGGGCTTGACCGATGCGCAGTACGTGCTCACCTTTCAGTCGCGTTTTGGCAAGGCCAAATGGCTGGAGCCTTATACCGAACCCACCTTGGTCGCCATGGCCCGCCAGGGCCTGGAGAGCGTGGACATCATGTGCCCCGGCTTTACCAGCGACTGCATTGAGACGCTGGAAGAAATCAACCAGGAAGCCCGCGAAGCCTTTGTGCATGCCGGCGGCAAGGACTACCGCTTCATTGCCTGCCTGAACGATCACAACACCTGGATCACCGCGCTGCGTGACATTGCCCAGCAACACATGCAAGGCTGGCCCACCCAGCCCGCAGCCACCAAGGTTTAATCAGGTGCAGAGCACCGCCCCTGCGCACGGGGCGTGCTCTGACTCAGTGCGCGGTCAAGCCCAAGCCAACCACTTACTGGATGGGAAAAGGGTTGTTGCTGTACAAGGGCTGGCTGGCCACCGCTGCGCGCGGCGCAGGAATTTCATAGGCCGAACGATCCTTGCCTTCCAACCACTTGGGGGCCTTGCCACGGCCTGTCCACGACTGACCGCTTTCCGGGTCGTAATACTTGGCCTGCACTTTTTTCTTGGTGCTGGGTTGGAAAGGGAACACCTGCTGCGCCGTAAAACCAAACGTGGCAATCAGCTCATGAATGGTCTTGAGGGCTGCATCACTTTCCGTGCGGCGCATTTGCGCAATGGTTTTATCCAGCTCACGCTTGCGAGCCAAAAGTTCTTGGTAATCGGACATGCCAAACTTCACAAAATTCACAAAAAAGTGGCTCACGCACCGCGTGAACCACAGAGTCTTCTCATGCCATGCATTGTGCGTGAGCTTGGCCCACTTTGCAGCCCGCTCGCACCAATCGCTCAGGCCTCTGGGGTGCTTGCACACCTCGCGCACGCGAATCGCATGAAGCCCGGCACTGTGCTGCAGCGCGGCACATAGACCGCCGTGGCGCATGGATGTTGGCACGGCCCCCTGCACGCAGGGCGCAGTGCTCCCTAGAATCACGCTCCGAACCTACGGCCTGCGTTTCTTGCAGGTCTTTGGCATGCCCGGTATTCACGATGCGGGCTCCATCACTCGGCTGAATTCTTGGCCCCGAGGTCTTTGCACCTTGGGGTGTTTGCTTTTTGTGAGCGCCTCTCGGTGCTGCATTGACAACAAGACTACAACAGCCATGAACACTTCCCCCTCTTCGCCCGCTGGCCAGCCTGCCACCGTCAACAGCTACAGCTGGAAAGCCTTGACAGGCTCCGCCGTCGGCTATGCCATGGATGGCTTTGACCTGCTGATTCTGGGCTTCATGCTCAGCGCCATCTCGGCCGACCTGAATCTCACGCCCGGCCAAGCCGGTTCGCTGGTGACCTGGACCCTGATTGGCGCCGTGTTCGGCGGCATTGTGTTCGGTGCGCTGTCTGACCGCTACGGCCGCATCCGTGTGCTAACCTGGACCATCTTGCTGTTCGCCATCTTCACCGGCCTGTGCGCTTTTGCGACCGGGTACTGGGACTTGCTGGTCTACCGCACCATTGCTGGCATTGGTCTGGGCGGCGAGTTTGGCATCGGCATGGCCTTGGCGGCCGAAGCCTGGCCTGCACGCCACCGTGCGCGCGTATCGTCATACGTGGCGCTGGGCTGGCAAGTGGGTGTGCTGGCGGCTGCTCTGCTGACACCGCTGCTGCTGCCCATCATCGGCTGGCGCGGCATGTTCCTGGTGGGCGTGATCCCTGCGGTCATTGCCTGGGTCATTCGCCACCAGATCCACGAACCCGAAGTGTTCGTGCGCAAACCCAAGGCGCAGCAAGGCGCGCGTTTTGAAGCGTTCAAGCTGCTGGTCAAAGACAAGGCCACCACCAAAGTCAGCCTGGGCGTGATCGTGCTGACCTCGGTACAGAACTTCGGCTACTACGGCATCATGATCTGGATGCCCAGCTTCTTGTCCAAGCAACTGGGCTTCAGTCTAACCAAGTCTTCGATGTGGACCGCCGTCACCATCGTCGGCATGATGGCCGGCATCTGGATCTTTGGTCAGCTGGCTGACCGCATCGGCCGCAAGCCCAGCTTCCTGCTGTTCCAGCTGGGCGCGGTGATCTCCATCTTGGTGTACTCGCAACTGTCTGACCCTGCCGCCATGCTCTGGGCCGGTGCGGTGCTGGGCATGTTCGTCAACGGCATGATGGGCGGCTACGGTGCGGTGATGAGCGAAGCCTACCCCACCGAAGCCCGGGCCACGGCGCAAAACGTGCTGTTCAATATCGGCCGCGGCGTGGGCGGTTTTGGCCCCGTGGTGGTCGCTGCTGTGGCCATGGGCTACGGCTTCCAGATGGCGATTGCGCTGCTGGCGGCCATCTATGTCATCGACATGATTGCCACGGCCTGGCTGATCCCCGAACTCAAGGGCAAAGCGCTGGACTAAACCCCGCTCTCCCCCGCTGCCAAGGCGCCTTCGGGCGCCTTTTTGCATAGTGCGCGGCCACTGGCTTGCGCTATGCTCATCACACCCTCACCTTTGATGGACTGCCATGCTCGCTTACGCAGACATTCCCCAGCTGATTGCGCAATGCCAAGGCCTGCCCCTGTCCACGCTGGAGCCCCGGCGCAAACTGCACCTGGGCAGTTGGCAGGAAGATTGGGAAGACAACCTGGCCATGCTGAGCAACTTTGTCGAGGAAGGCGCCTACGGCCTGCCCACGGCAGAGATGGACAGCTTTGAACTGCAAGACGCCTGCATGCAGTGGGACAACGCGGCCGAGACGGCCTCCACCGTGCTGCGCCTGGCGCTGGATCGCGGGGTGCCTGCCCATGCCCTGCGCCCGCTGTACCTGAGTGTGGTCTCCGTCTGGCGCGAGTACGCCCACGTGCTGCAACAGACCCGCGAACAGACCCGCGATGCGGGCAGCGCCCACACCCGCCAGGCCATCCGCCCGGACACGACCGAATACCCGTTTGCGCTGCAGCTGCTGGCCCTGGGTGTGCTGCTCGATGAGCAAGGCGAAATCCCCGCCGTGGTTGAACACCTGCTGCACTTTCAAAGCGACCGTTTGCTGGACTACCTCAGCGCCGCCGCCACCGGGCTGCAAGAGGCCTCGGACGAGTGCTTGCACCCCAACCCGTTCGCTGGTCTGAATGACTTTCTGGACCAGTACGGCGAAGTGCTGCCTGACCCGCTGCAACCCTACCTGGCACAGCACTACAGCCAATTTTTTGCGTTGTCCGCCCGCGAGCAAAAACAGCACCCGCGCCTGACAGGCCCGCAAGCCTGGGGCTGGTGGGCCCTGGAAGTGGGCGCCCTGGTGGTGCTGTATGACCTGGATGACAGCGCGCTGCGCGACAACCCACACTACCCGGCCGACCTGGTGGATTACGCACTGGGCGTGCGCGACTGAGCGCTGCGGCGCAACGCAGACCACGGCTGGCGTACAGCCATTGCAGCGGGCTCACCAACCCACGCCATATAGCCACCGGCCATATACACGCAAAGAATTATTCTTTGCGTGTATATCTACAAGGCAGGACAATTACGGCTTCGCCACAGCCGTGGCCTTTTGCATCTGTCCAAGTACGGCGGCACCCTATGAAACACCGACAACTCCTCGCATTGGCGCTGGCCCTGAGCAGCAGCTGGGCGCTGGCTGCGCCTGCGCTGCTGACACCTGCCGAACTCTCTCCCCTGCTGCAGAACCCACAAGTGCGGGTGATCGACATTCGCACCCCCAAAGAATTTGCTGGGCAGCACATTCCCGGTGCTGTCAACGCCCCCTACGGCCAATGGCGCGGCCCCGCCAGCAACCCGGGCGAGCTGCCCGACCACGCCAAGCTGGTGGCGCTGCTGCAGTCGCTGGGCCTGAACGCCGATACGCACGCCGTGGTGGTTTCGCACGGCAAGGATGCCACCGACTTCGGCGCCATGGCCCGGGTGTACTGGACGCTCAAATCGCTGGGCCTGCGTGAGCTGTCCATCCTCAACGGTGGCCTCAAGGCCTGGGAAGGCGCCAAGCTGCCGTTCTCGAACGTCGCCATCCAGGTCGCCCCCAGCACCTATGCCCCCACGTTCGACGCCAGCTGGCTGTCCACCCGCCAGGACATCCAGCAGCACATCACGCTGAGCAACGCCGTGCTGGTCGATTCGCGCCCCGACGCCTTCTACCAGGGCAAGACCCAGGCACCCGCGGCCAAGCTGGCAGGCACCCTGCCCGGCGCCGTGCAGCTGGACTTCAACCAATGGTTTGAGCCCAAAAGCAGCCTGTTTGTCGACACCGCCAAGGCCAAGGAAATTGCCGCACGCATTCAAGTGCCCCAGGGCCAGGAAGCCGTGGCGTTTTGCAACACCGGCCACTGGGCTGCGACCGACTGGTTTGGCCTGAGCGAAGTCGCCGGCATTCCCAACGTGAAGCTGTATGCCGGCTCCATGGTGGACTGGACGCAGCAACCCGACTTTCCGCAGCTGCAAAACGCCCCGGGGCGCGGTGAGCAGTTGCTGCGCTCCACCAAACAGTGGTGGGAACGCAAGCTCAACTGAGCGCAGCCCAAACACCAAACCATAAAAAGAGAGCGGCCAGCGCTTGCCATTCCTTCACTTCAGATAAGAAATGAATGAAAACGCAGCAAACACCAGCGCAAGCTGCTCCTGTTTTAAATACATACCGATAAGAGAGGCTGTCTTCTGATGAAGCGATTACCTTTGGCCATCCTCATGGCCGTGTTCTTTGGCTGGCTGCTGTGGTCCGTCTCCGTGCGCCAGGCGGCACTGTTTGCCGTGGGTATCGGCCTGGGCGCCGTGCTGGCGGGCAAACGCTTTGGCTTTACCACCGGCTGGCGCATGCTGGTGGAAGACAAAGACCCCTCGGGCGTCTTCGGTCAGCTGCTGCTGCTGGCCCTGGCTGCCTGCCTGGCCATGCCGCTGCTGGGCCACTTTCCCGAGCTGACCGCGGCCCTGGGGCCACCCAGCGTGAGCCTGCTGGTCGGCGCTTTTGTGTTTGGCCTGTGCATGCAGATTGCCGACGGCTGCGGCAGCGGCACGCTGTACAAGGCGGGCATGGGCATTCCCATGAACGCGGCCATCCTGCCCGTGTTTGCGATTGGCAGTTTCCTGGGCAGCGTGCACCTGGACTGGTGGCTGGACCTGGGCCGCACCGCCCCTGTGGGCTTGGTCAGCGCATGGGGCTGGGATGTGGCCCTGGCCGCCACCTTGGCAGCCCTGGCTGTGGTCGCCGCCGGCGTGAGCTTTTACTGCAAGCGCGCCAACCTGAAAGCGGGCCTGGCCCCCAAGCCCCTGTTTGTGCGCAAATGGATGATCGGCGCCGTGCTGCTGGCCCTGCTGGCCACGGTAAACTTGCTGATCGCAGGCCAGCCCTGGGGCGTGGTCTACGGCTTTGGCCTGTGGGCCGCCAAGATTGCCAGCGCCAGTGGTGCTGTGGATCTGTCCGCCAACTGGTTCTGGAGCCAACCGGGCAACGCCGCGCGCCTGAGCGAGACGGTGCTGCTGGACGTGACGTCCATCACCAACATCGGCATTTTGGCGGGCGCCCTGTGGGTTAGCGCGCACAAACCCGCCAACGCCAAGCCGCTGACGGCCCAGCAGTGGGTGGTTGCGTTGGTGGCAGGTCTGGTGCTGGGCTACAGCTCGCGCCTGGCCTTTGGTTGCAATGTGGGTGCCATGTTCTCCGGTATCTCGACCGGCTCCATCCACGGCTGGATCTGGGTGCCGCTGGCGTTTGCGGGCACCATCTTTGGCCTGCGCATTCGTCGCCATTTCGGTTTTTAAGAAAGAGAGCACACCATGCAAAAAGCCAATGTGCTGCGCACCGCGTTCTGGGTGATCTTGGTGGCCTTTGTGGCCTGGGATTTCCACCACTCCAAGCCCGTCGATCTGCGCTATGAAGCACCGCTCATCGCCGCAGGCTCGGGCGTGGCCGTGCAGGGCGGCCACTGCTCCATGCCGGATTGAGCCCCCCCGCACCCGCACTCCCAAGGCCGCTTTTGCGGCCTTTTTTGCGCCTGCCCGCCACCACATCGCAGGCCAAGAGTGCAGGCATCGCTATGCGGCACACCAAACCGATTGCATGCGTAAAAGTCATCAATATCAAGGCTTTCGCCCTCTTCCATACCGCTTTGCAGGCCTAATTCGTGCTTGTGTATGTAACAAAAACCATTCAGCATTAACAATCTGCCACAATTTCCGACATAGCTATAAGTGGCAGACCTTATGCACTGGTCATTCATTCACCATGCACAGACAGATGTGCACCTCTGAAGAACACAGGTTTTAGACATGCAAGCAATAAAAAAAATCAGCATCCGCACCAAGCTCTGGCTGCTCGTCGCAGGACTGCTGGTACTGACGGTGGGCATCACCGCCGCACTGGTGCAGCAACTCAACACCAGCAACGAACGCCTGGCAGACATCTACAACAACCGCGTGGCCCCCATGCAGCAGCTCAAGATGATCTCGGACACCTACGGCATCAAGCTGGTCGAGATCACCAACAAGGTCTACAACCAGCAGATCCTGGCGGACTCTGGCAAAGAGCAGCTGAGCACCCTCAAGACCAATGCCGAGCACACCTGGAAAGCGTACAACGCAACCGCAATGACGGCCGAAGAAAAAGAGCTGGCCGACCGCGTCAACACCTTGATCGAGGCCATCACGCCCCGCATCAATGACTTGCTGCGCCTGTTTGACCAGGAAGACCATGACTCCCTGGGCTCCTTCATCGAATACCGCCTGTTCCCCAGCGTCAGCCCTCTGGCGGCCAATTTGCAGCTACTCTCCAGCATGCAAGAACAACTGGCGCTGCAAGCCTATGAACAGGCACAGTCAGCGCTGACCCAGGCCATCACCCTGGCCGCCGCCGCCGTGGCTGTGGTGCTGATGCTGGCGCTGATTGGCGCCACACTGCTCATCCGCACCATCACCGCCAGCCTGGACCGTGCCGTGCACGTGGCCGAAACCGTGGCCAAAGGTGACTTGAGCTCGCACATCGAAGTGACCTCCAGCGACGAGCTGGGCCGCTTGATGCAAGCCCTCAAGAACATGAACGACAACCTGATCGGCATCGTCAACCGCATTCGCGAAAGCAGCGAGTCGATCGCCACCGGCTCCACCCAGATCTCGACGGGCAACAACGACCTGTCGCAGCGCACCGAAGAGCAAGCCAGCAACCTGCAGCAAACCGCTGCCAGCATGGAAGAGCTGGCTTCCACCGTGCGCCACAACACCGACAACGCCCAGCAAGCCACGGCCCTGGCGCGCAATGCCGCGCAAACAGCCAGCCAAGGTGGCCAGGCCATGGAGCAAGTCACCCGCACCATGGAGACCATCTCCTCGAGCTCGCGCAAGATTGCCGACATCATTGGCGTGATCGACGGCATCGCCTTCCAGACCAACATCCTGGCGCTGAACGCCGCCGTGGAAGCGGCACGCGCCGGCGAACAAGGCCGTGGCTTTGCCGTGGTGGCCGGTGAAGTGCGTGCACTGGCTGGCCGCAGTGCCGAAGCCGCCAAGGAGATCAAGCAGCTGATTCAACAAAGCGTGAACCAGGTCACCGAGGGCACACAGCTGGTGGATGCCACCGGCCAGACCATTGGTGAAGTGGTGCGCCAGGTGCAAAGCGTCTCCACCCTGATTCAGGAAATCAGCAACGCCAGCCAGGAACAAAGCCAGGGCACCGGCCAGGTCAGCGATGCCATTGCCCAGCTGGACCAGGTGACCCAGCAAAACGCTGCACTGGTTGAAGAAAGTGCCGCCGCAGCCAACAGCCTGAGCCACCAGGCCGCAGAGCTGAACGAGCTGGTTGCCACCTTCAAAACCGGCACAGGCAGCTCGGCACGCTTTGCCACCCTGGCGCCCAAGCTGGCACCTGCTGCTGCTGCGCCCCAGTCGGTCGCGGCTGCCGTGCCCGGCGCCAAAGAACCCATGATGCTCAGCTGAGCGTCACCGCACACCCAAAAGGCCTTGGCGTTTGCCAAGGCCTTTTTTATGGGGTTATGGGGTGATTGCCATCAATCCAACTCGCGCGTTTGTGCCATGCGGCGCTGGGCCCAGCGCTGCAGCACACGCGGCAGCACCACTAGCGCCACCGCCAGCAGCAGCAGAGTCAGCGCCAGCGGTTGCTGCACAAAAATCGCCCAGCTGCCATGCCCCACGGCCACCGCTTGGCGCAGCTGGACCTCTGCCAAAGGCCCCAGTGCCAGGCCGATCACCAAAGGGGTCAACGGAAAGTCAAAGCGCCGCATCGCTACGCCCAGCAACCCCAGGCCATACAGCAGCAGCAAATCCCCCACGCTCTGGCGCATTCCATACACGCCCGCCCCCGCCAGCACCAGCATGCCGGCATACAGCTGTGGCCGTGGAATGCGCAGCAGCACCGTCCACATGCGCACCAGCGGCATGTTCAGCACCCACAGCATGGCGTTGCCAATAAACAAAGAGGCCAGCAGCACCCAGACCAGGGTGTGGCCACTGGTGAACCACTGGGGGCCGGGCATCACCCCGTAATTTTGGAAAGCCCCCAGCATCACGGCGGTGGTGTTGCTGGTGGGAATGCCCATGGTCAGCAGCGGAATGAGTGCGGCCGTCACCGTGGCGTTGTTGGCCGCCTCGGGGCCCGCCACGCCCTCAATGGCGCCTTCGCGCCCGAACTCCGTACGGTATTGCTCGCGCACCATGTAGCGCTCGGAGGCATAGCTCACATACGTGGGCATATCAATACCGCCCACTGGCACGCAGCCAAACGGCATGCCAATCGCCGTGCCGCGCAGCCAGGGCCGCCACGATCGCTTCCAGTCCTCCGGCGACAGCCGCACGCGCCCCACCGTGTTCAAGGTGCTGCGCACATGGCCTTCATACATGGCCGCGTGCAGCACCTGGGCCACCACAAACAGGCCCACGGCCACCAGCACCATGTCCACCCCGTCGCGCAGCAAGGGCTGCCCGCCCGTCAGGCGCTCGACACCACTCACGGACTCCGTGCCCACACACGCCAGCGCCAGTCCCACAAACAGCGCGGTAATGCCTCGCAGCGTGCTTTTGCCAATCGCGGCACTCACCGCCCCCAGGGCCAGTACCATCAGCATGAAAATTTCTGCCGGCCCGAGCTGGCTGGCCACGCCGGCCACCCACGGCGCCAGCGCCACCACCAGCACCGCCGCGAGCGTGCCCGCAATGAAGGAGCCCACCGCCGCCGTGGCCAATGCCACACCTGCATGCCCATTGAGCGCCATGCGGTGGCCCTCCATGGCGGTCACCATGCTGGCACTCTCGCCCGGGGTATTGAGCAGGATGGACGTGGTCGAGCCGCCATACATGCCGCCGCAGGCAATGGCGATGAAGAAGATGAACGCCGCAGTGATATCCACATGGAACGTCATGGGCAACAGCAGCGCCACGGCCACGGAAGGGCCAAACCCGGGCAGCACGCCCAGCGCCGTGCCCAGCACACAACCGGCCAGCGCCCAGGCCAGGTGCGCAGGCGTGCAGGCCACCACCAGCCCCTGCCACAGTGCATGCATCACATCCATGGCAACCACCCCGCAGGCAAGCCAATGCCCAGCACACGCGTGAACAGCGCATACACCACCACGGCCAGCACCAGGCCCACAGCCCCATCCTGCGCCAGGCGCGGGCCGTTGAGGCGCAAATCCGGCTGTGCGGCCAGGCGTAGCCCCTGCAGCGCCAGCACGTAGCACAGCGCTGCTGCAATGATGAAACCGCTGTAGCGAATCAGCAGTGCACTAAGCAGCAGCCCAGCACTCACCCAGACCCAGGGGGTGAGCTGCAGGCCCGCCGCCCCCGTCAGTGCGGCCAGATTGCGCCAGCCGCCGTGGCGGGCCTCCCACACCAGCCACAGACCACACAGCAGCAGCACCGCCGCACACAGGCCTGGCACCAGGCGGGCACCGCCATCTTCCAGGGCAGGCTGCGCGGGGATCTGCCACACGCCCCAGGCCAGCACCAGGGCCGCCAGGGCCACGGCCCCCCCCACGCCGGTCTGCCACGCCGTAGAAGGCAAAGCGGGCACATGTCCCCTTTCTGCAGCCGATGTCTGCGCAGGCGCTGCTGCGTCTTGTTCTGTCATGTCACACCCCTCTGTTCGATGGCCGGGCCAAATCAGTCAGCACACAGGCTGCCACCGGCACGCCCCTGCTGTTCTGCGCAGGATCAAGCTTGCTTGGCTGCCGCATCATCCCGTTCATCGGCAGGCACACCGCTGGTAAAAACCCGCATTGCGCCACGCCAGCCTGCAGACAGCGCCCCCATGGCCGGCCACATCCGGGACAATGTGCGCATGAGTGAAATTTCTTCCATGCGACTGGATAAATGGCTGTGGGCGGCCCGTTTCTACAAAACCCGCAGCCTGGCCGTGGAGCAAATCAGCAAGAACCGGGTGAGCGTCAACGGCGCCGCAGCCAAGGCCTCGCGCGAAATCCGTGTGGGTGACCGCATTGCCCTGCGCCAGGGCGACACCCCCAAAACCGTCACGGTACAAGGCCTGAGCGCCATGCGCGGCCCGGCCCCGGTGGCCCAGCAGCTCTACCAGGAAACCGCCGACAGCATGGCCGAGCGTGCACGCCTGGCCGAGCAGCGCCGCCTGGCCCCAGAGCCGGCCAGCGCCATTGCCCAGCAGCACGATGGCCGCCCCACCAAACGCGACCGCCGCGACCTGGAGCGAACACGCCACCAGTGGGATGACCGCTGGAGCGCCAGCTGGGACGGGCAATAACCCCCCGCGCCCCGTTGCCCCCCCATGCCCGGCCAACGTCGGGCCAACACCAAGCCAATGCCGGGCTCGGTGCACCCACGAAAATCACCGTTTGTCGGAACTTTTGCGCAAAAGCTGTTCCAATCCCTTGCTATTGATTTGTGAACACCAGCCGTAAAGGCTGCAAGGGATTTCCGTGATTTTTTCGAAGTTCTCAGCGCGCAGTGCACGCGCTGTCCTCGCGTCCACCCTGGGCGCTGCCGTACTGAGCGCCTGCCTTGGCAATGCCAGCCCCCAGGCCGCCAATGCAGCGCCCCAAGCAGCGGCGCCTGCGGCCACCGCCGTCGCCGCCAACCCCACGCAGTTTCAGGACTGCCGCCAGTTCTTTGCCGATGGCCAGCCACCGGCTGTCAACTTGCAGGCACCGCTGCGTGCGCTGTGCTTTGAGGCCTTTGCCATCTTGCACAACGGCAACACCCGCACCCCCGTGTTTGTGGCCCAGCGCCTGAACAAGGCGCTGGTGGCCGATGCCGACGAAAAGCGCACCAACAAGTTCTACGCCGATGCCCGCCTGCCGCGTGCCGAACGGGCCGAGCTGAGCGACTACAAGGGCTCGGGCTACTCGCGCGGGCACATGGCCCCGGCAGGTGACATGCCCAACGCCCAGGCTATGGCACAAAGCTTCTCGCTGGCCAATATGGTGCCCCAGTCCATCAAGCAAAACGGCGGCCCCTGGGCGCAGATTGAGCAAGACACCCGCCGCTACGCCAGCCGCGCCAAGGGCGATGTGTTCATCATCACCGGCCCCGTGTATGAAGGCCGCGTGGACACCGTGGGCGCCAACCAGGTGGCCATTCCTACCTATCTGTACAAGCTGGTCTACGACGCCACCACCCACCGCGCCTGGGCCCACTGGCAGCCCAACCGCGACGATGCGCGTGTGAGCAAGCCCATCACCTATGCCGAGCTGGTGCAGCGCACAGGCATTGACTTTCTGCACGGCGCACCGCTGCAGTAAGCCCACCGCCGCCTCACCGCGACCCCATCAGCGCTCTTCGGAGCGCTTTTTTTGGAACTAAACAAGGTGCAGGCGGTGCGCTCAGCGTTTTAAAAAAATCCATAAAAACAGGCTTTAGCCCTTATGCAATCAGCGCTAGCAGCTATGGTTTAAAGACTTACACCGTACCCAGTGCTGGGGTGGCCATGTCCACCACATCGCAGCAGTCGGCGGGCAGTGCCAGCCAGCGTTGCGCGGCCGCCTGCAGCGCGGGCAGTGCGCCCGTGGTCAGCAACCGTATCTGCGTGGCCCCTGCCTCCAGCGGCGGCGTGCCCACAGGCTGCGCCACCACGGGTTCAGGGCGCAACGTCTGCGCGCGCTCCAGCAAACGCCGTGTCTGGCGGGCGACGGGGGCGCCGGTGTCGATGAGCTGCACCTCAGGCCCCAACAAAGCGCGCAACTCATCCTTGATGAAGATGTAGTGCGTGCAGCCCAGCACCAGCGTATCCATTTCGCCCGTTTTCAAGCCAAAAGCGCCCAAAGCGCTGATGTAGCGTGCGCTGAGCGCTTCAATTTCTGATGACTCACCCGCCGCAGCACTGGGCTGCAACGTGCTGCGCTCGATCGCGCGCGCCAGCCCATCACAGGCCTGCACATGGAACTGCACGCCCTGGCTGTGCTCATCCAGCAGTTTCTTGAAACGCCGGCTCTCCACCGTGCCGCGCGTGGCAATCACGCCCACATGGTGGGTCTGGCTGGAGGCCGCTGCCGGCTTGATGGCCGGCTCCACCCCGATCAACGGCAGCTCCGGCATGGCCGCTCGCAGCGACTCCACCGCCGCCGCTGTCGCGGTGTTGCAGGCAATCACCAGCGCCTTGATCCCGTGCTGCGCACGCAGGTGCTGTGCGATCGCGTGCGTGCGCGCCGTCACAAACGCATCGCCGCGCTCACCGTACGGTGCATGGCCGCTGTCGGCCAGATAGACAAAGTGTTCGTGGGGCAGCTCTCGGCGCAGGGCTTGCAGCACGCTCAGGCCGCCAATACCGCTGTCAAAAACGCCAATGGGCGAAGTGGCCAAAGTCATGGAGCAAAAGTAGGGGTCATGCAGGAAAGCGCCAAGTATGCGCCCGCCCGCCCCGCTGGAGACAGCACCGCCGCCACAAATCCCTGCACACACCGGGCCTGCGGTGCACAGCGCAGCGCCGCAGGCAGGCGCCGCCTACCCGTACCGCTCAGGGCATGGTTTCCAGGTAGGTGGCCACGGCCTGGATGTCCTGGTCCGACATGCCCTTGGTCACAAACGCCATGTTCGCGTCCGAGCGCACGCTGCTGCCGTCGCGGTAGCGCTGCAGCGTCAAGTTCACATAGCCGTAATGCTGGCCCGCAATGCGTGGCAAACGCTCGTTGCCATGGCCGTCTGCGGCGTGGCAGTTGATGCAGATGCGCTCGTAGTAGGCCTTGCCCTTGGCGTGCAAGGCCTGGTCCTTGGGCGCGCGCGCGGGCAACTTTTCTTTTTCGTAGAACAGCACCATGCCCACCATTTCATCGCGGTTCATGGCTTTGAGAATGCCCTCCATGAAGGCGTTCTTGCGTTCGCCTTGCGAGAACTGGCGAATCTGCTCGACCAGATAGGCCGGGTTCTGCCCATCCAGATAAGGCACTTCCAAAATCGCCTTGGTGTTGTGTGAACCGTGGCAATTGACACACACTGCCGCCACTTTTTTGCCCAGCGTATAGAGCTTTTGCGCCAGCTCCGGGCTGTCCTGCGCTTCATGCAAACGGGCTTGCAACTCGGCCTGGCTGATGGCTTTGCCAGACTGCGCGTGGGCAGCTGGCCACAGAGCCACCGACAGCAATGCAGCGCTGAGCGCAGTGGTGAAACAGGCGTGCAAAGAAGCAAATCGACGCAGGTGCATGGGGGTTCCAGGGCAGGCAGCAAGGCAGAAGCGTTTCATTATCTGCACATCCCCCGGCATTGCCAGACCCGGCGAACGGGTACGCCAAAGCTTGATCTAGTCACTTGCCAAAACGCCCAAACTGCGTTCTCAGGCTACCTGCACCACCCCCAACAATGCGCGTATGCCCCAATACGAAGCCATACACATTTGGTTTCAACTACGGTTTCGCACGGTCGTGCTTTTACGACTGTTCCGCAGCTTTCCCTCACCTTCAGAGACCGCCATGAAGCAAATCAGCGTGACTAAAAAGCTATGGCTCGGTGTCGCCTGCATCGTGCTGGGTGCCGTCGCCATCGTGGGCCATGCGGGCTACAACTCGGCGGCCCACCAGAAAAAGTCCAACCAGCAAGACAGCCTGCTGTCGCAGCGGCTGGACCAGGCCTCGCAGTGGAATGCGCTGTCTCTGGTCAACATCGTGCGCACACAGGCAACGCTCACCAGCAGCGACCCGCAGGATGCGGCCGAGTTTGCCGCCCAGATCCAGGGCACCCAGCAGGCCATCGGCACGCTGCAGCAGGCGCTGCAAGCCAGCAGCACCAGTGCGCAGGATCAAAAAGAACTCCAGCAGCTGACACAGCTGCGCCAGACCATGCTGACCCAGGCTGAGCTGGCCCAGCAAAGCAAGGCGGGCAGCGCCCCCGGCACCAGCCCTGAAGCCGCCCGCAACAGCTTTCGCCGCGCGGCCGATGCCTACACCAGCGCCCTGACCCAGTATGTGCAGCAGCAATCCCAACACCTCACCCAGATGCGTGCCGACATGGGCGCAGCGCGCCAGGGCGTGGTGCGCGCGGCGGCCATCAACATGGTGTTTTTGCTGCTTGGCGTAGCAGTTGGGGCCTATTTGCTGATTGGCAATATCCGCCGCTCCATGCAAGAGGCCAACCACATCGCCGAACAGATTGCTGCGGGCGATCTGCGCACCCACTTCCAGACCGACCGCCACGATGAATTTGGCCAGCTGCTGCAATCGCTGCAGCGCATGAGCCAGTCGCTGTCCAGCATGATTGGTGATGTGCGTCAAAGCGGCGACGCCATCACGCTGGCCAGCAGCGAAATTGCCTCCGGCAACCAAGACCTGTCGCAGCGCACCGAAATCACCTCCAGCCATCTGCAGCAGGCCGCCGCCGCCATGATGCAGCTGACCCAGACCCTGCAGGAGACCGCCAGCAGCGCCCAGCAGGCCGCAGGTCTGGCGCAGCAAGCTTCCGGCGTGGCCCAGCGCGGCGGCGCCGTGGTCAACGATGTGGTCGAAGCCATGACCGACATCCACGGCCGCAGCCAGAAGATTGCCGACATCATTGGCGTGATCGACGGCATCGCTTTCCAGACCAACATTCTGGCGCTGAACGCCGCCGTGGAAGCGGCGCGTGCCGGTGAGCAAGGCCGTGGTTTTGCTGTCGTGGCCGCCGAGGTGCGCACCCTGGCCCAGCGCAGCGCGCAGGCCGCCAAAGAGATCAAGGAACTGATCCAAGCTTCGGTTGACCGCATTGGCGACGGCGCACGTCTGGTGCAGACCGCTGGAAGCACCATGACCGAGGTGGTGCAGTCCATCCACCGCGTGACCGAAGTCATGCACACCATCAACACCAACGCTGCCGAGCAGCGCGACGGTGTGGCCCAGGTCAATGAAGCCGTGGGCTCACTCGACCAGATGACGCAGCAAAACGCGGCCCTGGTGGAAGAAAGCGCCGCCGCTGCCCACAGCCTGCGTGAACAGTCTGAACAGCTGCGCGCGCTGGTACAGCGCTTCAAGGTAGAGAGCGAAAGCCAAGCCTGGGCCAGCACACCCCAGCCGCCCCTGCCAGCGCAGCACACCGCGCGTGTACGGCCTGCGGTGCCCGCCAGCATTCACTCCCCCGGCACACCACACCACCAGGCAGCCCGCAGCCCGCGTGCGGCCCCGGCCTTGGGCGATTCACAGCGCCCTGCCCCTGCAGAAAAAACTATTTCATAGCTGCCAGCGCAGGCTGGATATGGGCAAGAAGCCTTTTTAAGGCGAAACCTGCCCCTGCGTGCCACCCCACAAAAAAAGGCATGCACCATGCAGCCTTTTTTGATGGAAGTGCCACCGCAGGCCCTTAGCCGCCGCGCACCATGCTCAAAATCTTGGCCGTGTTCAGTCCGCGTGCGGTTTCCTGCATCTGCGGCATATAGCGCGCCTGCAGCTGGCGACCGTCTTGCATCACATGCTGGTAGGCGTCTTTGAGCATGTCCGTGCTCAGCGTGCGGCCACCGGCGTAGTACTGGTTGGCCACATGGCCCAGGGCGTAGGTGCTGGCAAAGCTCATGCCGCTGCTCACCGCCTGTTTGCCCAAGCCACCCAGCAAACCGCCCCCTACCTTGCCCAGCAGGCCACCCAGCAGCTTGCGCCCGGCTTCCTCCAGGTACTGCGAGGTCAGTCCCACACCCAGCGCGGCCAGCAGGTCTTTGATGTGGCCCTTGTCCAGCTCATAGCCGTAGCTCTTGCCGATCTGGTAGACCAGCCGCATCTGCAGCGGAATGATGGCCAGCGTGGACAGGTTTTCAGGCAACAGTTCGATGGCACCATTCAAGATGGCAGCTTTCAAAATGTTGCTGTCCATCTCAGCGGCCGACAGTGCACCGGGGCGGCGCTGGGCCGCCGTTTGCGGCAGTGCATCTACCGTGGCGGGGTGCGGCACGCTCAGGCTGGCGGGCAGTTGCACGGTGGCTTCAGAGACGGCCGCCGTCTGCAGCGGCGCATCGGCCACAGCATGGGCCTGTGCATCAAACTGGGCGTAAGCGCTTGCCACGCCTGCGCTGACAGCTACAGCAGCAGGAGCAATACCTCCGGGTGTAGTGGCGGTTGCCATGGCCGCAGCTGTGGCACCGCCCATGCCCAGGGCGGCACGCAGCTGCGCCAAAAAGGCGTCTTCCTTGGCGCTGGTATGGCCATCGGCATCGCATACGCACACGGCCATTTCATAGGCCAGTTGCCGTGCTTCGGCGCTGCCCAGGCGTGCCGCCGCAGACTCCAGGTTCACGCGGCGCAGCAGCACATCCTGGTACAGACCGGGCAGGTTGATGGCCTGCTCGCCGGCCAGGCCTTCGGCCACCTGGCGAATTTGTTCACGCTCGCGCTCGTGTTTTTCACCATCGGCAAACGAAGCCAACAAGCACAAGGTCAAGGTGGCGCGGATTTCATCGTGTGTCATGGAACAGGTCCCCAAACTGGTAGATACAGCGCCGTTGGAGCGCCGCAGCCCGCACAGGTTCCGCACATGACGTTCACTGACAAAATAAATAGCGCGCAAGCCATTTCTGCATTGCGTTTGGAGCTATACAGATTGGCAGAGCTATTCGACCGTGGCGTCCATGGCGGGCTCCGCCCACCCCTCGGGCAGCGCCAGGCGCACGCCCGTCACGCGCAGACCCCAGACGCTGCGTTGCAACTCCAGCAGCGCATCCATGGGCACACGAGGCAGGTGCGCGTAATCGTCCTCGTCAATGCAGAACTCGAACAGCATGTGCTTGAGCTCCTGCACCCGGAACTGGTAGCGGCAGCTGTAGCGTCCGGTGCTGCGGTAGGTTTGCACCGTGGCCCGCTGCTCGGCCGGCTGGCCCACCAGTTGGTTAAAGGCCCAGGGCAGCGTCATGGCCACATCCACCCACAGCACAAAGCCCAGCAAACCCACCATCAGGGGCAACATCAGCACCCGTTTGACGGGGCCATAGTCTTCCCACGGGCCTTCCGGCTTCCAGTCGCCGTTGCGGTACAGCCAGCGCAGCCAAACAGCCCCTACCAGCATCAACACCACGGTGATGTACAGGCCGATGCGCTGCACCTGCGGTGCCGGCACAAAGCTGCGCACACCCAGCAAGGGCACCATGGCCATCACCATGACCAGCAAAAACACGCTGATCAGCCATTTTTTGCGGCGGGACGTGTCTGCCCGCCAGAACCAGCGCTGCCAGCCCTGCCCTTGTTTGACTGCCATTTTTTTGTTTCTATAAATCCAACGACTGCACAGCTTAGCGCCTACGCCATCAGCACCCTTCTCAGACTGCCCTTGCGTTGCCCGGCATAGCACATAGCTAGGGCCACAGCCCAACCTTTGGCGGCATGCATCAACTCGCCGGATAGCGGTGACAGGTGCCACGCACGCGATTTGGCAGACGCTGCGTGCGCACTGCCCAAAACTGCACACACGCCACGCTGCAAACTGCAGGTTTGCGATTGCGCCCAAGGGCGCAGCCGCCGACAGTACGGTCTTTAGGCTTGGACAAGCAACGATATATCCAGCGTTGTGCGCATGGTGCTCCAAACAAGCGTGCTCAAGTGCGCCCAACGCCTGCGGGTGCCTATCCGCAAAGTTTGCAGCACATGCACTGGCGCCACGACACAAGGCCGTTGCTACCAATGGCGATATGACGCTGGCAAGCAGCCCTGAAGTCCACGACTTCTTACCCCTGCTGGGTGCTGTGGCGGCATGCGGTGATCTGCGCCGCTGCAATCCAACGTCAAAAGACGTAGCTAACAGCGCTTTATTCATCAGCGCTACAGCCTTTTTAATTTAAAAAACCTCACGCAGGCGGTTTACGCATGCCGATATGCGCAATGCCGTCCTCGTCGTACACATCGCCCACCGCGACAAAACCCAGAGCGCCGTAAAAGTCCTGCAAATAAGCCTGCGCACTGATCTCAATGCCTGCGTGCGGGTAGTGCGCCTGCGTGCCACGCATCGCCTCCTGCATCAGCAGGCGGCCCAACCCCTGGCCCCGGTAAGCGGCCACGGTCAGCACCCGGCCAATGGAAGGCTGCGGGTACTTCCAACCCGCATCCACCACGCGCGCATACGCGGCCAGCTGCCCATCGTGCAGCAGCTGCAGGTGCCAGGCATGGGCATCCAGCCCATCAACATCTTGGTAGACACACGCCTGCTCCACCACAAACACCGCAGCGCGCGCCTGCAAAATTGCATGCAACTGCGGTGCAGTCAGCGTCTCTAACCGAGACCAGATGTAAGTCACTGCCATGTCTGCACCTTGCTTGCCAGCTTCATCATTCACACCGCACAGCTAGAGCCAAGGCGCCAGCGCGGCCTCCCAGCCATACAGGTACAGCACCACCATCGTGCCCAACTGCACCAGCCACCACAGCGCGTGCAGCAGCAACACGGCCCGGGCCGCCCAGCGCCACACCGGCTGGGCATGGTGGGCACTGCTGCGCCACACGGCCGTAGCACACACCCCAAAGAACACCAGCAAGAGCAGCACCACCACCCCGGCAGCCCCCATCAACGTGGGCCAGGCGTTCTCGCTTTGCATCCAGGCACTGGGCAACTGCCCCATCAACCAGACCAGCGTTTGCGCCAGCACCACCACCAGCAGCACATGCATGCCCACGTACAGCAGCCAGAACGTTTTCCACAGCGGCTGGCGTCCCTGCCACCAACTGCTGGCGCCGCTGTAGCGGTGGTCTACAACAATGTCTCCCATGGCAACCTCCCTCGCGTGTCTGTGAATGGCGGCTAGCTTGCCGCAAGCTGCACGCCTTGCCAAGGCAAGATGCAGCTACGTCTTCCATAGCTTTCAGCACTTGCCAGATAAGGGCTAGAGGCCTTTTTTGCTTTATTTTTTGCGAAACACCAGGCAGCGGTTGTTGGCGGGCATGGCGTGGTCAGCCTCCAGCCACAGGCCATGCTGCGCCGCCAGCGCCACCACGGCTTCCAGATCGCGAATGCCACTGGCCGCATCGCGTGCCTTGAGCCAGGCGTCAAAAGCGCGGTTGCTCTCGCTGGTGAAGGTGCCGCCCTCGTTGAACGGCCCATACACCGCAAACAGCCCGCCCACGGGCAGGTTCGCACCCAGCAAAGCCAGCAAGCGCTGCACCAGCGGCCATGCCACGATGTGCAAGGTGTTGCTGGTGAACGCCGCATCGAATACGCCCTCCTCGCTCTGGGGCCAGTCGCTGTCGCGCAAATCCATGGCCACAGGCAGACGCAGATTGGCGGCGGGCAGGTGCGCATGCCAGGCGGCAATGCCCGCATGCAACGCTGGCAACTCGCTGGTTTGCCAGATCAGATGCGGCAAGCGCGGTGCCAAGTACACGCTGTGCTGGCCCGTGCCAGAGCCGATTTCCAAAACGTGCTGGCGATCGGCAAACGCGTGCTGCAGCACGTCAAAAATGGGGGCTTGGTTGTTTTCGCAAGACTGCGCAAATGGACGAGTCATGCCGCACATGATGCCAGTGCGGCGCAGCGCTTATGCGGCACTGATTTTTGCCAATTGCCTGTCGTGCCAACGCGAGAGGCACAGCAACGCGGCCACCGCCCCCATCAGCGCAAACAACATATCGGACTGCGTATCCCAAGGGTCACCCTGGGTGCCCAAAAACTCATCGGCGCCCTGGCCCAGCGCCACTGCTGCGCCCCACTCGATCAACTCATACGTCGCGCTGATGGCCAGCACCACGCACACCACCACAAACGCCAGCATGCGCCGCCCCCGCACATAGGCCCCGCGCAGCAAAATCTCGCGCGCCACCATGGCCGGTACAAAGCCCTGCGCAAAGTGACCAATCTTGTCGTAGAGGTTGCGGTCCAAGCCCCACCACTCTTGCATGACAAAACCCAGCGGCACGCGCGCATAGGTGTAGGCCCCGCCGCCAATCAAAATCACCGCGTGCACAAAGATGCACACATACAGCAGCGTGGTCAGCGGAAAGTTTTTATACGTGGCCCACAGCACCGGCAACGCAATCAGCACCGGCAACACCTCCATCAGCCAGGTGGCCCGGTCGTACGGGGCCATGCCAGACGCCGCCAAAAGCAGCAAAGTCACGATCGCCGCGGCGATCAACCAAGGGGTGCGGGTGTGTACCATAGGCCGTCATTTTTCAAAGTTTCAAACCTGCCAAGCGTACACGCAGGCGCGACGGGTGCAGCCAGCGGGGCGCTGCAGGTGCAAGCAGATGGAACGATGGCACAGCGCAGCAGCTATGTAAATAAAAGCACCCAGCGCTCGCTGAATCAGCGCCAGCGCTAGTTCAATCCAATGTTTGGCATAAGGAGGAACGAAGCAGCACAGCCCGCTGGACACCCTTGATGGCAGCGTGACGCACCGACGACGCTACGGCGCCTTGGCGATGGGCTTCCATTGACCTTGGCCGATGGCAATCTCCCAGTCTCGCCCGTTTTTGCTGCGATGCGGGCTGATGCCCCCCGCGCACCCGCCGCCCGCACCCATCGGTGTTTTGCAGAACTCGACCGTGACGTACTCGCCGTCGTACTGCACACGCTCGCGACTGCACGCAGATGGGAGCGGGTAAGCACCATCAATTTCAGTCACATGCGTCCACGCAGTGACCACCCCTTGCTCGGGCTCCGCCCGATAGACCTTGCAATGCTTCAAACCGATCAGAACGACCTCTCCTCCACCCGGCACACCAATCCGGACAAGATCGCTGCCAAACGGGTTCTGAAGCGCAAGCACCCTCTCCCGCGCTTCGGCAGTCAGCTTCATCTGCTCGACCTCATCTGTACAGCCCGCTGTGAAGAGGGGCAGTAGAAGGATGAAGAGTAGTTTTGGAAGTTGCCGCATGCCGTATGAAAAAGTGAGCGCCTAGCGTTGAAGCCGAACCGCGAGCGGCGGCCTGCCGGCGCGAGTCGGCTTGAGCGCTAGCTTAGGCCGCGTACCTGCCAGGCAGAGCACTCCCTTAGACAAGCACATCTCGGATCGAACTGTCCTTTTCAAACTGCGCCTTGGCGAACGGACACAAAGGTACGACCTTGATCCCCGCGCGCCGGGCCCAGTCGACAAGCGCCCCGAGCAACTTGCGACCAACGCCCTGACCACTGAGAGACGCATCAACCGCTGTATGGTCAATGATGATCAGCGATGCATTGGTGCGGCTGTATGTCATCTCCGCCACGCGCTGCCCGTCCTTCCGCACAAAGAATGCGCCCTTTGATGCTTCGTCTTCGTGTTCGATCAAATGTTCCATAACGTCCTGACTGTTACCTAGGGTTGGATTGGAATTCGGCATGAGGCCTAACGTTCGACGTAAGGAGCATGCCGCAAGCAGGTCTCCTTGACGGAGGGCTTAGGGATGGCGACGGAAACCGAACTTGGCTGAAATGGCATAGGCGCCACCCGGCAAACCGATAAACACAATGAATAGACCTGCGTTCAAGAGCGACGGCTCAGCGCGGCTGCCAGAGGTGACCGGCCCACCGACTACTTGCGACCACAGATAACAAACGGCCAAGACGAACATCGCGCTGCCGACGACACTGCCGAAGAATTGGCGAACGCGGCCCGACGTTGCACATGCGATGGCAATGGCGAGGCAGAAGATGCCGAAGGCTACAAAGCCCGCCGGAGATGACGAAGTACGCGCCATAAGCAGTATCAATAGAGAAAAAAGGCCTGCTACAGAGCCGAGCAGCAGCCTAGCCCCTTTGCTCAGGCCACGGCGAATCGTTGTATTGGCGGCTTCGTACATGAGTCGAGTTCCTAGCGTTTGACTTTAGCAGGGCCGTCAGGCACCCGCTTGAAGGAAGGATTCGGCGCCTGCCGCGTGGAAGCCGCCAGTGCAGCGAGTATCTCTATGAACGGTAGGACACGCGGAGGG